>JAZKFE010000344.1:0-7208 GCA_040386595.1 Planctomycetota bacterium
GAAGAGCTGGCCACATCCTTTAAGGATCAGCTGAAGTCGAAGGAAAAAGATTCTTTGGCCGACACGATCGACGAGAAGAGCCTGGCCGCATTGAATCGCGGTGACATCAGCGTTTTCGTCAACGTTCCCGAATTGCTGGAAGTCTACAAAGACGAGTTCCAGGCGATCCAAGCTCAGGTTGAAACGATCAAGGACCAGAAGGCTGACAACGACACCCCGGGTGTCAACACGGCTGCCCTGATGGAGAAGCTGCAAGGCATCGCCACCCATTTGGTTAAGGCCATCGAAGACCACGAAGGGATCACGTTGTCCCTGGCATTCACCGACAAGGATCTGGTGATTGAAGAATACTTCAAGCTGAACGACGAATCCGATACGGGCAAGGGCCTCAAGGGCGGCACCGGTTCGGAAATGCCGTTGCTCAACAGCCTGCCGGCCGATGCCATTGGCTACTACGGTGTGCAGTGCAATCTGGGAGATTTGATTGCCTGGGGCGTAGACTTTGCCGAAGCCGTCATCACTGACGAGAAGGCTTTGGGAGTCCTCAAGACGACGGTCGCCGAATTGAAGGGAATTAAGTTCGGTGGTTTGGCCGGAGCGGTCAACTTCGGTGACGACGCTGAGCAGGGCCTGTTGCAGATGGTGAATCTGATGTCCGTTGATACGCCGCTGAAGCTGCGAGCTTTGGCCAAGAAGTACGCGGAATCGGTCAAAGAATTCGAAGCCAACGGAACCAAAACGGAAATCACCTACAAGCCCGATGCGGAAAAAGTGGGTAAGAATTCCGTCGATGTCACGACCGCCAAGGTCACCATTTCTGATGATGCACCGAATGCCGAGCAACAACGTGCCCTCATTAAGGTCCTTTATGGTGTCGAAGGAACGGAAACCCGCTCCGTTTATCTGAAGGACAAAGTTGTTCAGACCACTGGTGGTGGCACGGCCGCCATCGAAGCTGCTCTGAAGGCAGTGGAATCACCATCCAAGACTCCCGCTGCCAGCCTGCAAGCGGTGAAGGCCAAGTTGGGTTCGAAGCCCAACTTCATCGGTCTAGTTGACCTCGCAACTCTGGCCGTTAAAGGCTTGGGCGCAGCGAAGCAATTTGGCGGCGAAGACTTGCCGTTTGATCCGGAAGAAGTCGTCAAGGGTTTGACGGTCACTCCTTCGTACCTCGGCTTCGGTATCGAAGTTCAGGATGCTGCTGTCAGCGTGAAGACTGTTGTGCCGGTGGATCAGATCAAGAATCTGTTCAAGCTGGGCATGAAGATTCAGGCCGCTCAGAGTGCTGGGAAGAAGGACGACAACTAAGTCGCCTTCGTGATCGAATGACGTGTTGAATACAGGCCGCCGGGTTGGTTTTCCAACCCGGCGGTTTTGTTCTTTGTGGCAGCGGGAGGAGATTCACCACGGAGACACGGAGAGCACGAAGAATGAAATTCATGAAGAAGAGTTTTTTGGCACGGATTCACACGGATCAAACACGGATTTTGTCAGCGTCTGCAAACATTATCCGGCGATTGCAGCCAGTCCTGGAATACTCGGTGGCGTCTTGAGAGAACACAAACAGAGGATGATCCAATCCGTGTTCAATCTGTGTGAATCCGTGGCTAAAAACTCTTTGTGAATGCCTTTCAAAACTCTGTGTTCTCCGTGTCTCCGTGGTGCAACCGTATTGATACGGATCGACGAAGAATCCGGGGACGGACGTCACCCGGCTCGCTAGCGGGGTGTGGTTTGTGGGAGTCGAGTGAGCCGCAGCCTCTTGTTCGCTGCGCTCACCCAGATTCGAGAATCTGGGCTACCCACTGTATTTCGTTTGGCCTGGGGAACTGCCTCCTTGTCGAATCCCTGACATCTGAGGGGCGGTACGCTAGAATGATGCCAGCCGATGTGGTAATCGGCGGCGTCGGCTGTCGCAATTTGTCGAGTCTGCCTGCGACGGGCCGGATTCAGCTGTGCGTGTTGTTCTGGAGCCAGACACGAGTTCCGGCGACACTCTGCCCCGTATTCGATCGCTTTGTTCATCGTTTTGACATGGAATTTCGCATGCATTTTGAAACCCGTTGCGTCCACGTGGGCATTAACAAGGACGAATCTTACAACAGCGTGACGACGCCCATTTATCCCACTTCCACCTTCGCCTGGGACGGGATTGGTAAGACTCGCGGGTATGACTACACCCGCAGCGGCAACCCCACGCGACGTGCCCTGGAAGAGAATTTGATCTCCCTTGAAGGGGGCCTCGATTGTCGCACCACCTGTACGGGCATGTCGGCCATCAATGCCGTCCTGCACCTGTTCCAACCCGGTGATCACATCATCGCCGGACACGACATCTACGGTGGTACGTACCGTCTGTTCGACGCCGTGTTTTCTCAGCACGGGATCAAGTTTTCCTTCGTCGACATGGGCAAGCTGGAAAACGTTCGCAACGCCGTAACTCCGCAAACCAAGTGCATCTGGATCGAAACCCCCAGCAACCCGTTGCTGAATCTGGTTGATATCGCTGGTGTCTCGCAGATCGCGAAAGCGGCCGGGGCGATCACGATTTGCGACAACACGTTCATGTCCCCCTACTTCCAGCGTCCGCTGGAACTCGGCGTCGACATTGTGTTGCACTCGATGACCAAGTACCTGAATGGCCACTCGGACGTTGTTGCCGGTTGCGTCATCACGAACGACAAGGTTCACGCCGACAAGATCAGCTACATCGTCAATGCGTTGGGCTTGGCCTGTTCGCCGTTTGATGCGTGGTTGGTGTTGCGTGGCGTGAAGACCCTCGGACCGCGGATGGAAGCTCATCAACGTGGAGCCATGGCCCTCGCCCAGTTCCTCGAAAAGCACCCCAAGGTGTCGCACGTTTACTACCCCGGCTTGCCGGACCACCCGCAATACGATCTGGCGAAGGCTCAGATGAGCGGCTTCGGTGGCATGCTGAGCTTTGACGTAAAGGGTGGCCGGGATTTTGCCGAACAGGTGATGATCCGCGCCAAGCTGTACTCGATGGCCGAATCGCTGGGTGGTGTGGAGTCGTTGATTGAACACCCCAACACGATGAGCCACATGTCGATGGGCGAAGAGGCCCGCAAGGCCGCCGGGATCACCGACAACACCTTGCGTGTTTCGGTTGGTATCGAGCATCCCGATGACTTGGTCGCCGACATGAAACAAGCCTTGGAAGGCTAGTTTTTGAGATAGTATCCGAGGGGGAGCCCAGATTCTCGAATCTGGGTTCGCAGAGCGAACAAGAGGTTGCAGCTCCTTCGGTTGCACAAATTGAGATCCGAGGCGAGCCAGATGACTGTCATCCGGCTCGCCTTTGCTGCTCACGATCGCCGCTGAGTGAGTTGAATTCGACATTCGGATTTAGGTCATTCATTCGTCATTCTGGTTTCGTCATTCGTCATTTCCTCCTCAGCCTTTCGATTTCGCCTCCATGTCTCTCAAGTTGTCCAACATTCGCTTGTCAGTGCAGTTTCCCGAAGCCGAGTTGCCGGGAGTCCTGGCGGCGAAACTGCGCGTGCCCGTGAATGAACTGACACGCTGGCGCATCTTGCGGAAGAGTCTCGACGCCCGCAGCCGCGATTCCCTGCAATTTGTGTACTCGGCAGTGGTCGAATTGGCCCCCGACGCCGAGCGGCACAGCCTGTCGCGCTCGAAGGACGAGATCGAAGCCTTCGTCCCCGATCACTTCGAAGAACCGGCGCCGGGACCGCATCCGCTGGGCGAACGTCCGGTCGTGATTGGTTCCGGTCCCGCCGGGTTGTTGGCTGCTTATTATCTCGCGCAACGCGGTTATCGGCCCCTGGTCATTGAACGTGGTGCCGCAGTCAAAGAACGAGTTCCCGCTATCCGCCTATTCGATTCCGGTGGCGTGCATGATCCCGACAACAATTACCTCTTCGGCGAAGGGGGCGCGGGCACATTCAGCGACGGCAAGCTGACGTGTCGCATGACCGGTCCCGATGTCGATTGGGTGCTGGAGCGGTTCGTCGAATGTGGTGGCAAGCCCTCGATTCGCTATGAATTCCGGCCCCATTTGGGCAGCAATCGGCTGCCGATGCTGGTCCGCAACTTCCGTCGCAAGATCGAAGAATGGGGTGGCGAGTACCAATTCAATTGCCGGTTAGAGTCGCTCGATATTGCCGACGGGCAACTACGTGGACTGGCCACCTCCAGCGGCTATATCCGCACGTCGCAAGCCATTCTGGCCATTGGTCACAGTGCCCGCGATACGTACGAGATGTTGCACGGCTTGGGCGTCCCCATGGAGGCCAAGGCTTTTCAATTGGGCCTGCGCATCGAACAACCGCAGGAGCAAGTGAACCGTCACAAATACGGGAAGAAGGAATATCTCGGACTGCTGGGAGCCGCGGACTATACGCTGGTGGCCCGTGGTCAGCGCGATCTCTTTACCTTCTGTATGTGTGCCGGCGGTGAGGTCATCCCCAGTGTTTCTGAGCCGCACCGTTACTGTTCCAACGGCATGAGTAACTCGCGGCATGACACGCCGTTTGCCAATAGCGGCTTGATGATCACCCTTGATCCGTGCCAGGAGTTGAACACCAATCACCCGTTGGCGGGTGTGGAGCTTCAGCGTCGCTTTGAGGGCATCGCGTACGATCTGGGCCGCCGAGACTATCTGGCCCCGATCCAATGGGCCAAGGACTTTGTCGCCGGTCGGGTCGGCCGGCCGCATGAAGTTTTGCCGACCTCCTACAAGCGCGGAACGGTGCATACTCAGCTGGATGCGGTACTGCCGACGATTGTCGGTCAGACGATCCGTGCGGGCCTGCCGATCATGGATCAAAAGTGGCGTGGCGACTTTTTAAAGCAGGCGACGCTGGTCGGGCCTGAAATGCGGGGCAGCTCTCCGGTGCGAATTCCACGCGATCAAGAATCGCGTCAGGTTCCCGGGATTGCGGGCTTGTACCCCATCGGTGAGGGGGCCGGATACGCCGGCGGCATCATCAGCGCGGCGGTCGACGGTTTGCGGACGGCGAAGGTCATCGTCCAGGAATTCGCCCCCGCATCAGCGCGCGTCTGATTGATTTTCCGCGTGGCCAACTCACGGGGTGCGGGTAGCCCAGATTCTCGAATCTGGGTGAGCCGAGCGAACAAGAGGTTGGAGTGTTCGGCGGTTAGTGTCACCGTAGAAACGTTCTTCTCCGACCCGTGTTTTTCCGTATGAATCCGTGGCTAAAAACTCTTCGTCAATTCCTTTCAAAACTCTGTGTGCTCCGTGTCTCCGTGATGCAACAGCATTTGTAGGGATGGGGGAAGAATCCGGGGACTGACGTCGCCCGGCTCGCCTGGAGCTGATTGTGAGACCGGAGTCGAGTGAGCCGCAACCTCTTGTTCGCTGCGCTCACCCAGATTCGAGAATCTGGGCTACCCGTGTGATGTTAGGGCACGGGCGGGGCACTCGTTGTGAGCGACCCGGAACGAGGGGGAACGGTCTGGAATCGTGGCTGGGCAAAGAATAAAATGAGGGGGCCGGTGCCTGCCCCAACCGTTCGTTACCGAACAGTCGTTGACTCACCTTTTTCGAGTCGAGCACCCACGCCGCTCTTCCCGAATCCAGTGAGTCTGTCACCGGTCCCCTCGCGAGGCTTCATCATCAGAACCAAGTGTCTCAATCAGACGCGTTGATTGCTGATGCTGTGATTAGATTTTGCTGTCACTGCCATTTTAAGATCAGCTGGAGTGGCTGATATCTCCCTCACTTGGCAAGCCTCGTGCCGAAGGTTGTCAAGAAAACTTGGATTTTTTAAGTGACGTTGCAGTATTGTGTTACGGAAAATGGAGTGGTGTTGTCTCCGTTTGGCCTCACGAATGGCAACGGAGTTATGGCACGATTCTTTCCAGTCCGTGGCCAGAAGTTCGCTTATTCATTCTGAATTGAAGTGACGCCGCGTGACATTTTGTCATAAAAGACATGGCGGATTCCGTTTCTTGCGGCCACTCGTCCGAACACTGCCACGCCCGGCCGCCGAGGGAGACGGACTTGGCACCTGTCTGGCCTGCGGCTAACATGACTTGGGACAAGAGGTTATTCTCTGCGCGGCCTCGGCTCAGACCGCCTCCTTGTCTGAGCAAAGTATCTCGTTGATGGTTTCGATCAGCATTCTGGTCACCCGCCGTGACCAGCTTTCTACGATAGGTATCCGATGACAGACGCCTCTCTTGCCGGTGACAGCCTGAAGTCGATCGAAAAGCTGCAGCGTGCGTATGCCGAAATCCGGCAGCAGATGGCTCAGGTCATCGTCGGACAGGATGAAGTTCTCGAGCAGTTACTGATTGCGTTGTTTAGCCGCGGTCACTGCATCCTGGAGGGCGTTCCCGGGTTGGCCAAGACGTTGATGATCAGCACCCTGTCGCGCTGCTTGTCGATGTCGTTCAGCCGCATCCAATTCACTCCCGACTTGATGCCGGCCGACATCACCGGAACCGAAGTGCTGGAAGAAAACCGCACCACCGGCAAGCGTGAATTTCGCTTCCTGGAAGGCCCTTTGTTCTACAATGTGGTTCTGGCGGACGAAATCAACCGGACCCCGCCCAAGACCCAGGCCGCGTTGCTGGAAGCGATGCAGGAACGTCAGGTCACCGTGGGCCGTGTACGGCATCCCTTGAGCAACCCATTCTTCGTCTTGGCCACGCAGAACCCCATTGAGCAGGAAGGCACCTATACGTTGCCGGAAGCTCAGCAAGACCGCTTCATGTTCAAGATCTTCGTGAAGTATCCCAGCTTCCGCGAAGAGTTTCAGATTGCCAAACAGACGACATCGCTGCAGAGCGACACGATTCGCCCAGTGCTGAGTGCCGAGGAAATCCTGGAGCTCCAAGACATCGTGCGACAGGTGCCGGCGGCCGATCACGTGATCGAATATGCCATCGCCCTGGTGCGTCAGACACGCGTCGGAGAACCGGGCGTTCCCGCCTTCATTCAGGAATGGCTCAGTTGGGGCGCCGGTCCGCGAGCCGTGCAGTATCTGTTGCTGGGAGGGAAAGCTCGGGCCTTGTTGCAGGGCCGCAGTTATTTGTCGACCGAAGACATCGCAGCCTTGGCGGCACCCGTGCTGCGGCATCGCATCGTGACGAATTTCTCCGCGGAAAGCGAAGGCATCACGACCGACCTGGTCGTGGAGCGGTTGTTGAAAGAGACCCCCTCGAAAGAAGGCGAGCTCACCAAGGACCCCCGTTTCGAA
>JAZKFE010000344.1:7218-11594 GCA_040386595.1 Planctomycetota bacterium
GACCCGCGAAACTTAGCGGTTCGGCAGGAGCCTCACCCTCCCAAGAATACGTTCGAATTGGTTCCGTTTGCTTATCCTCGTGAGAGGCATCGCCGATACCGTGGCACCGAAAAAAACACAACCCGATCCGGTCTTCTCGTCCCGCGTTTCGCAATTGGAATTGCAGGCGCGGAAGATCGTCGAAGGCTATTTGACCGGGCTGCATCGCAGTCCGTATTTCGGGCAATCGGTCGAATTCGTGCAGCATCGTGAGTATGTCGCGGGGGACGATACGCGCCGCATCGACTGGAAGATGTGGTCCAAGACCGACAAGTTCTACATCAAGCAGTACGAGGAAGACACTAACCTTCGCACCACACTGGTCGTCGATGCCAGCGAATCGATGCAGTTCGGATCGGGAGCAACCACCAAGTTCGATTACAGCTGCGTCATCGCTGCCAGCCTGGCGTATCTGTTACTGAAGCAGCAAGACGCAGTCGGAATGGTGGTCTTCGACGAAGCGATTCGGTCGCAGTTGCCGCCGCGAACCCAACGTTCGCAGCTCAATGCGCTGCTGACGACGCTGGATGTGCAGAACCCGCAACAGAAGTCCGACATCTACGGTGTCTTAAAGAAAATCGCCGACGCGCAATCGCAGCGTGGGCTGATCATCCTAATCTCCGATTTGTTCGCTCCGCGTGAGTCGTTATTCAAGGGCCTCAAATTGTTGCGGTACCGGGGCCACGAAGTCATGGTGCTGCACGTGCTCGATGATGAAGAGCTGGACTTCACCTATTCTGGAACGACCAAGTTCGAAGGCATGGAAGAGGCGGGTGATTTGTTATGCGACCCGAAGTCGTTGCGTGACGGATACCAAAAGGCGATGACGGAGTTCCGTGACGAGGTGCGTAAAGAGTGTGCCCGGCAAGTCGTCGATTTTCAGACGATCCGTACCAGCGAGAGCGTGGACGCCGCCCTGCGACACTACCTCAATCACCGCCTAGGCATGCGGCCCTCAGCCAGGTCATAGTCCATAGTCGTTGTTCACTCCGTGAACATAACGTCTTCGCAGGAAATACCTTACCAGCAACGACGTTGAGCCAGCCCAAGCCTCATCGCCTCATTAATTGAGGCGTTCGGTATGAAATCTTCAGCCCAATTTACAGGGCAAAGCCTCTGTAATACCCCGTCGAGAGCGTGCTCAAGGTGTATCGTTCGCTTTGCGAACAATACACGGCATGCGTGCCGATCAGGATTGAGGTCTCGGACAGCGCAATGCATTCCCTACGAAGACGTTATGTTCGCGGAGCGAACAACGACTATGCCAATAGCCACGATAGGCCGGACGAGCGCTTCCGGCCCCGGGGGCGAGTGCGGGGAAATTTGTTTGAAAGTGTGATCGTCGCCCGGCTGATCCAAGAAGTCAAACAAATTCTAAGCAATCGGCAAATTTTGCGCACGAATGTCTAGGACTGTCCTGCAGCGAGGATCAAAGGGTTCTGAACGGGCCGAATGTAGAGGCAGTTGCCGGCGCTTTTAGATAGTTCAAAACGAAGGCGGACGATGAAGTGGTTCGCAGTGGGCAAACGCACGAAAGCGTGCGGGGCGCGTTCAAAAAGAGGCTCGGAAATGCAAAAGACCCGGCGACACATTGTGTCACCGGGTCTTCAAAAGCGGGCGATGAGGATCGAACTCACGACATCAACCTTGGGAAGGTTGCGCTCTACCGCTGAGCTACACCCGCAATACTGCCGTTCGAGAAGTTTTCTTTGATCCTCGAATGTCAGAACGATACTCTCATTTTTGCCCTAAGTCAAGGACTGGTAGGCGAGGTTGAAGAATGACGAATATCGAATTCCGCATGGCGGAAAAATGCCGCAGGGGCGGATCTGCAGGTCGGATTACGGGACGCTGAACTTCTAAGCTGTTTTGTCTTTAATTCGGCGGTCATCATTTTCTGCCTCGTGGTGGTTTTTCGCGTCGTTGTGGCTGGCACAGCGGTCTTGCTGGGAATTCGATTTGCGGCTACAACCCCCGGTGCGACAAGGATGTACGCCCGATTCTAAGGCTCCGTCTGTAGCCCGAAACAGACCTCAGAGGTTGCTTGAGCACGGATGCTAAACCGCCTACGACGTTGGATATGCCCCGATCTGGCGATCGACCTGGGGACCGCGAATACGCTGGTAGCGATTCACGGCCGCGGGATCGTCATCAATGAGCCGTCAGTAGTTGCCCTGCAAAAGGGAACTCGGAAGGTGCTCGGTCGAGGTACGGCGATTGGCAAGCTGGCCAAGCAGATGCTCGGGAAGACCCCGGATACCATCTCGGCGGTGCGGCCCATCAAGGATGGGGTCATTACCGACTTTGAGTTGTGCGAATCGATGCTGCGGTACTTCATTCAGAAGGCCATCCGTACCAGTCATGGGTTCCGGCCACGTGTGATTATCGCCGTGCCCGGTGGGATCACTCCTGTGGAAAAACGGGCGGTGTTCAACAGCGCGGAACGGGCTGGAGCCGGTCAGGTGTTTTTGATTGAAGAGCCTAAAGCGGCGGGGATTGGTGCCGGATTGCCCATCGCCGAACCGCTCGCCAGTATGGTCTGCGATATCGGCGGCGGGACCACTGACGTGGCGATTCTCAGTCTGACCGAAATCGTGGTGGGTAAGTCGATTCGTGTCGCGGGCGATGAGCTGGATGATGCCATCGTCGAGTACTTGAAACAACAGTTTTCGCTACGAATCGGAAACCAGCAGGCGGAACAGCTGAAGATTGAATTGGGGAGCGCGTACCCTCTGGAGCAAGAGCTGACCAGCGAAGTCCGCGGCCTGGATACGATCAGCGGCATTCCGCGTAAGGCCTTGATCACCAGCGAAGAAATTCGCGAGGCCTTGCGAGAACCGATCACTGCGATTTTGAACTGCATTAAGAACGTCATCGAGCATTGCCATCCAGAGCTCGTCGCGGATCTTGTGGATAACGGGCTGGTCCTCACCGGCGGGGGAGCCCTGCTCCGCGGCCTGGATCTGTTCCTGAGTGAGCAGCTGGGGATTCCGGTGCGTGTGACCGACGATCCGTTAACGACGGTGGCTCGTGGGACGGCGATTTGTCTCGAGCATTTGAATGAATGGCGCGACAGTCTGGATACCGGTGAAGGTTGAGAAGGGATGATGATCCCGCCTTCCGTGGCCTGACTCTCTGAGTCGGGTGTTTTTTTCCAGACGAAGAACCCGACTCAGAGAGTCAGGCTACGGGAAATCGAACCGTGGCCTGAATTGATTGTTTTAACCACAGACCCTTCCGATGCGGCGCTCGAGTTTATTTTCCTGGCTGATCACGACCCTCGCCCTGAGTGCGTTGTCGCTGGGATTGTTGTCGCTGCCGGACGATTTTTCGCAGCCGATCCGGCTGGCGGTTCGCGATGTGTCGCGACCGGGCCAGACCGTGACGCGCGCGGGAGTGGAAATCGGACAGGCTGGCTGGCGTACGGTTCGCGACTGGCAGGCTCGCCGCGTGGAACTGGATCAGCTGCAGGAACTCCTGGCGGCGCAAACGGTCCGGGAACGCGAGCTGAAAACACGTCTGGCTCAGGCGACTCGTCGTGCGCAACGTGCGGAAGCACAGGTGGCCTCGAAGCTGACCGGGCAGCCCTCCGAACCGTTATTTGTGCCGCAGTTGGTTGAGGCGCGAGTTCTCAGCAGCGAAACGGTGACCTTGGCGTCAGGTCGTAAGTTGCCGGGCCCCAGTTTGCTGGGGACGGGTAAGTCGCAAGGGATCGGCGAGAATCTGTTGGTCATCGATCAAGGCAAATCGACGTTAGATATCGGTTTGGACCACGGAATTGCCATTCATCAGCCGGTATTTGCGGGTGAGATCGTGATTGGCCGGACGGTCAATTGTGGCAGTTATTCGTGTTCGTTACAGCCGGTGACGGATGCCAAATTTCAGGGGCCCGCACAGTTGTTACGAAAGACCAGTTCAGGGTGGCAGACTGGGGCCGAAGGGGTCATTGAAGGGACCGGTGGTCCGCGCTGCCGTTTGACGGGTGTCTGGAATCGTGAGGCGGTGGAAGTGGGGGATGAAGTTTATACCCCTGCCGCCGATCCCTTGCTCATGGGGCATTCCACCGCATCGGCGAGTGAACGCACCCTTCCACCACCTATGTTTTACGGCCATGTGGTACGAGCCGTGTGGGACACAGGGGCGGCCCATTGGGACATTGAAGTTGAGCCGGCTTCGAAGAATGTCAGGCCGGCGTTCGTGTGGGTGTTGAAGCCCCAGGAGAACGCCGTACGCGTGTTGGCGAATTAGTTGTTGATGTGTATTTGACAGTGAGGAAGCAAGATTTTGGGAGGGTGAGGCTCCCGCCGAACCGCTTGGTTTACGGGGAGCCGAAAGAC
>JAZKFE010000345.1:0-15370 GCA_040386595.1 Planctomycetota bacterium
TCGTGGTTGTGGGTGCAGCTGTCGTGGTTGTGGTTGTGGGTGCAGCTGTCGTGGTCGTGGTTGTGGGTGCAGCTGTCGTGGTTGTGGTTGTGGGTGCAGCTGTCGTGGTTGTGGTTGTGGGTGCAGCCGTAGTCGTTGTGGTTGTCGGTTCTGCCGTCGTCGTAGTAGTGGTTGTTGTGGTGGTCGTTGTCGTTGTGGTCGTTGTGGGCTCGGGCTCGGGCGTCGGTGTCGGTGTCGGCGTCGGTGTCGGCGTCGGTGTAGGCGTCGGAGTCGGCGGTTCCGGAGTCGTCGGTTCCGGAGTCGGACCCGGTCCAGGAGCAGGAGTTGCAATCGGAATCGGTTCCGGAGTCGTCGGATTCGGATTCGGAATTGGATTCGGAATCGGCGGAATCGGATTCGGAATCGGATTCGGAATTGGATTTGGAATCGGATTCGGAATTGGATTCGGAATCGGATTCGGAATTGGATTCGGAATCGGGGGAATCGGAATCGGCGGGGGAGTCGGAATCGGGGGGGGCGGCGGCGGTGGCGGCGGTGGGGTGGTACCGCCAAATCCTCCCTCGTCACCCGGACAGCAGACGCAGTCGCTCACGTCATCCGCCAAGCATTGGAAGACGAGGATCGGAATCGGTCCCGAGCAATTGACGCTCGAAATCGTGCACGTCATGGGCGAAGCGCAGGGCATGTCCGCGGACATTTCGAAGTGACAGCCATCTCGGCAGCAGATCGAAATTGAGATGTCGTCTCCACAGTTGAACCTGCCGGTACCGTCCCAGCAGGAATCATCGCCAGGTCTGCGTTCCATCAAGATGTCATCGTTGATGTGCCCTTCGCACAGACCGATGCCATTGGTATGCAGCAACCAGTTGTCAGGATACTTTTCGCACCCCTGACAGCAGCCGTTCGGATTTTCTCTCGCCATGCTTGAATCCCCAATATTGCTTTTTAAGGCGACTGTAGCCTCGGTTATTTCAAAACCGGAACCAAGAGTTCGGACTGTCTCTGTAACCTGACGACCCCTTCCAACGCGGGGGCATAATCCGGCCGCTGTTGGAGGATGGTTCGCCACTGTTGCTGGGCCTCTTCGTTCTGCCCCATGTCTTCGTAGACGATCGCCAGGTTGTGCCGGGCTTTGTGGCTCGCCAGGCCAGCGTCGATGCTGGTGAAGTGGCGGGCTTCATGCTCCGTTAGCAATCGCTGATAGGTCTTTGCGGCCTCCTGCAACTGACCGGACTGGTGTTGCAGCATGGCTTGCCGGAACAGGAGTTCTTTGTCGCCGGGAAATAGTTCCAGGCTAGAAGAACAACATTCCTGCGCTTCGTTGAATTTGTGGAGTTGATTGAGTGACCCGATCAGCAGGGCATACGCCTTGCGCAGATGGGACTCCTGCGACGTGGAAACGTGGATGCAGCGTCGCAGAAAATGTATGGCTTGTTCATGCTGACCGACGTCGGCATGAGTCATCCCCAAGTTGAACAGGACGAAGGGATGATCCGGATGGTCTTGCAGATCTAGATTGAGCAAATGGAAATCACGCTCGAGCTTGCGCACTCTGCCAGCCGGGGTTTTGTCTGAGCCGGAATGAACGACATACAGATCGGTCCAGGCCACTTCGCCTCCGGCCCGTCGAATGGCGGGCAGAATCTGCTCGTGGATCTGGAACTCGAATCTCAGATCAGGACGGTTCCGAATCAGCTTGACGTGGTCCACGATCGTGACGTCGTCTGCCGTTTCCCCAGGACAATGAACCTGGACGATATAGCCCATGGTTGTGTCGGGATGGTCTCCGTCGACCAATTCCCGCAGTTCTTGGCCACAGTGGGACGGGAGCGTATCATCCGAATCCATCCAGAAGATCCACTCGCCCCGAGCCAGGCTCAACGAGACGTTCCTCGCTTGGGAAAAACTGTCTTGCCAGGGCGAGTGCAGGACTCGGGCTCCCAGTTCTTCGCAAATCTGAGGCGTACGATCTAGGGAACCAGTGTCGACTATGACGATCTCGTCGACCCAAGGCCGGAGACTTTCTAAACAGGGGCGGATCGTCTGCTCATTGTCACGGACAATCAGGCAGGCGGAAAGTTTGACCTGGTTCGGCTGGAGCAAGAGCTCACCCGTCTCGTCGACATCGAGCAGAAACTGGGGACGAACGCTGGAACCGCGCGGGATCGCGTCTGCGGGTTCCTGCTCCTCGGGTTGTGGTGCCGTGAGCTTTGTCTCGTTCTCGGAAGAGGAATCTGTTTCCTGCTCGCGAGGAGTGTTCCATTTCTGATCGTACTTCTGCTTGTTGTCTTGGATGAGTTTGCCGAAATTGACTCCGCTGCCACGGAATGTGGCGCTGCCAATATGATGCACAAACGCGGCGGGGGCGATGGCACAGCGGTAGCCGGCCGCGATGGCTCGGCGGCAGTAGTCATCGTCTTCAAAGTTACCGATCCCGAAACGCTCATCGAGCAGGCCGATCAGCTGGATGACTTCGGTCTTGATCAGCAGGCAGAAGCCCACGAGCCGATTGGTAACTTGAACGTTCCGCTGCTGGGCCTTGGCCCGGTCCCAGGCGAACCCGTCCAGCTGGGTGTCGTCCTCATAGCTCACGGAGATTTGTTGCTCGCCGCTAATATTATTGGTGACTGGCCCCACCAAGCCGATGGAGCGGTCGAGGTACAGCGTGTTTAGCAGGTGTTCCAGCCAACCCGTCGTCACCAGCGTGTCATTATTTAAGAGGAGAATCTGCTCGCCCCGCGCGTGCTGGATTCCTTGATTGGCCGCAGCCGGGAATCCGCGATTGGTCTCGTTGCGGATCAGGATCACATCATCGCACTGCTCGAGGAACTCGACCGTTCCATCTGTCGAACCATTGTCCACGACGATCAGTTCGTAAGGCAGATCAGTCCGCAGGCGGATACTTTCCAGGCAGGCATGGGTGTAGCGCCATTGATTGTGGGTCACCAGCACAATTGAGGTCAGGCCGAACGCTCGCGGTGCCGCCGGCGTTGATGCCATCAAATATTGATAAGCAAAGAACTCGGCCGCTTCGGCCTCAGATCCCACATGCACCTGAAGAGGCCCCATCTGGATTTGTCGCGGTGAACCTTGTTCAATCCACTCCTGAAAACCTTCGCCACCGACCATCCGCAGTTCCTGCACCTCGAACCCGGCTCGGAACAGCAGCTTCTCCATTTCGCGACGGGTGAAGAAGCGGACGTGGTCTTCGTCCAGCAGTCCCGCGGATTCATAGGTCCAATTCCCCGCCAGCAGTGAGCGGATCACGCAATGATTGCGCACGTTGGGCAGGCTGGTCACCAGGACGCCATCGTCGCGCAACCAGCGCCGGATCTTGCGTAGCACCGCCAGTGGATCGCGCAGATGTTCCAGCACATCGGCGCAGATGACACAGTCGAAAGACTTTTCTGGAAACTCCATGCCGCCAGATTGAATGTCCTCGCTGATCACGGCATCGAGCCTCTGACTGGCGGATTCCACCGCAGCCGAATTCAATTCGATACCAGTCACATGGGCTTGTTGCCGCTGCTTGATCGTCGCCCCCAGCCTGCCACCGCCGCAGCCGACATCCAGAATTCGCCGAGCAGACTGCGGCACCAATTCCAACACGTCCGGGCGATCGAACTCGTAGTAACTGCGACTCTTGGGAGGAGCCGTTAACGGAGTCGGCTCAACAGACAAATCCGAATCTCCCGTTTGCCGACTCGTTGCAGGGCCGGTTGCTAGTAGCTCGGGTGCCTCCACTTCTGCCTGAGGTACGGAGCTGTTCGCATACTCCCGCAGTTGTCGCAGGATCTCTTCCATCCGGTGGCGATACGTGTGCTGCTGCACCACCAGTTCTCGTCCGGCTGCCGCAATCCGTTCGCGTTCGTCGTCGTGCTCCAGATAGAACTGAATCTGCTCCAGCAATTCGTCTGCCGAGCGATAGGCGACGAGACATTGCCCCGCGGGGAACAGTTCTTCCAGGCCGTTCTCCTCGAGATCGTTGGTGATCAAGAGGGACCCACTACACAATCCTTCGAACACCCGCATATTCACGTCATCGCGCAAGCTGCGATTGAAGACGATTTTCGTCGCCGAATAGATCTCCGCCATCCGGCGAAAATCGGCTCGCCCGAGGAACGAACGCGGGACATTTTCTTGAATTCGCTGTGTGAGCTCGGCTCGTTCCCCCGGAAAGAAGTTTCCTACGAACGCGACATCAAACTGGTTGGGAACATCTTTCCGACCATGAATCTCGGGGTCGCAAGCCAGCGGCAGCCACTGTGCCGTAGCGATCCCCTTCGCTTTGAGCTGTGCCGCTCCGTTCTGTTGAGCCGCGAACACCAGGTTTGCCTGCCCGGCTTTGCGCCAGCAGCGGTTCGGCGACATGTGCGTGTCAATCGCCCACCAGACGATCGGCATGTCCAGCGAGGGAAGGTCGTACCTCAGGCCATCATCCACGAACAGGCACGCGTCGAAAGAGCCGTGCTTCAGCTGTTCCAGTTGCGTGGGAAGCAAATGTTGCACGTCTTCTAGCTGGCCTTCGCGAACGAGTGCCTGGAACGCCCGCAGGCAGTACGTTCCGGTCGTATCCGGTCGAATTGAATCGTCATAGACAATCGCCACGCGCTGCATACCGACTCCCATTCTCAGTGCCTATGAAAAGTTCTCGTTGCTTGTTCCGAGACCGAAACTCGAAACAATTTCCGCCATCCTCAATCCAAAACATTCCGTATCGGAAGCCTCTGCAAGGTGCAGATTTTGAGCCTTCGAATTGGCCATCCTCGGTTCAACTCACGGCCGCCCGCACGGGTGGTCCCAGCAAGGGCAGGTAGTGCTGCTCCAGGCTGGCCTGCCAGGTGAATTCCCGTTCGAACTTGCTGCGTCCGGCGGCGCCAAACTGCTGCCGCAGTGCGGGATTATCCAGCAGTTGCGCACACTTGGCGGCCAGGTCTTCGGCACTCCCGGGTGTGCATAGCAACCCCGTGACGCCGTCCTCAACAACCCAATTCAGTCCGCCGATACGACTCGCGACGACCGGTCGACCGCACGCCATCGCCTCCACCGCCGTGCGCCCCAGTCCCTCTTGGGCAATCGTGGGAAACACCAGCAGGTCGCAGGCCGAGATTAATTCCGGCAATTGTTCCTGCGATTGCCAACCCACCGGTCGCAACCACGGCTCATGAGAATCATCGGGCTCGCCGGTGACGCAAACCTCGAAATCCTGACGTTGGCTCCAGAGCAACCGCGCCGCGTCGCGCAGCACATGAAACCCTTTCATGAACTCATGTGTCAGGCCGGCAAATAGTATTCTGAGTTTGCGTTCCGCCAGATCAGGCGGAGGAGCGACATCAGGAAATCGCCGGACATCGAATCCGCTGGGCACGACATACGCCGCCTGTGTATGCGGCCGAAACGACTCGGCAATCGCGGGGTTGACCGCCAATACTCCCTCGGCCCGAGCAAACGCCTGCCGGATTCGTTGAGCATATTCTTCAGTACCGAATCCGCACAGCTCTCGTTCCGCTTGATGTAACGCGCCGCTGAGCCGCCGACCGTTCTGGACAACACAGCTCTGGCAAGCCTGCGGATCGGCGAGCTGCGTCAGGGAACACTGCTGAGGCGAACCCTCAGTATTCATCAGCATGCGGACGTTATTGAGGGGGCACAGACACTCTTGCGCCGCAATGCGAATCAGCGTTCGAAAGCCCTCGGCCGCCTCCACGAGCAGTGGCTTGCTGTTCCAGCTGTCAGTCACAATCACCCAATCGGGCTGATACTGACTGAGTTCATTCCGGAATCGATCAATGATCGCGGTTTCATTCCAATCGGCGGCCTGGAACCGCAGCTGCCGAGAATCATAAGGCAGTGGATCCTGAACACAGCCCACATCCCAGGGCTCATAACGAGCATAAAGATGTCGGACCGAGTACCCCGCACCTGCTAAGAATTCTGCGAGCTCCTTAGTATGTACCGTTCCACCGCCAGTGGAGGGCCAACTAAACAGCAGGCTCAGAATGGCAATCCGCTGCGGATTGGAATCTCCGCGTGAGGGCAGGGAATGCTCGCCGAATACGCCTTTTAGGCAGTCTAAGTTCGCGCGGGCAGATGCCGTACGCTGCTCGAGAGGAATCGATTCCCAGTGTTGCACCGCATGTTCTGTGTGGCCCAATGCCGCTTCAATCGCTGCAAAATTGCTAGTCGCACGCGGAATCTGATCTGGATCGCTTAAATGAGAGAGCAGCTCCAGAAACATCTCGCGAGCCTGCAGCAGATCCCCCTGCAGAGCCGTTCGAGTAGCAATATCCAGCGTGGCGGCGACATCAAGCGTAGCGGCAACCATCAGGTCTCCTACAGGTATCGATTCGAGAAACGCACGAAGCAGAATCATTCACCAGCAACATGCTGTATCTGTTAGTCAAATGACCACAGCGACTAACAGCATGTTGCACATAAACCATGAGCGAAGCGGCAGAAAACGGCCGCCGAACGTGGATCGATCAGTCGAGGCACCGCATATTTTTAGCTGTAAACTTGGTGGATTCGCAAAACAAGACGGGGACTGCGAGGCGTAGCATCGTATCAACGATGAAAAGGCGAATTTCAACAGGCTAGGAAATCTTCCCTAAGCAATGAAACACTCCCAAGACGCACCGGGCCGAAACGGAGATAGTCGTAGTTGCGGATGCACGTTCAGCCTGGTGTGAGAACTGGCTGGACGCGTTTCGGATTCGGTAATTCACCGATCCAGAGCGAGCGGTGGCGTGGTAGTTAAGAATTGTACTAGCAGGTCTTTTGACTAACAAGACTGTTTGAGTAATTTAGTGAGAAAAAAGCATGTTTTTATTCGGGTCAGCTGTGCCTGGTAATTTCCTCGAAAGTCGCGGGTGTTTCTTCCCTGAAGATCATGTTGGCTTGGTAAATTGCAGGGAATTTGCAGCTACTGTGTTTTGCGGTGGGAGTTGTTGTAGGGGCGATATATTAATACGGATATAAACTATTGGCGCGCTATAATCTTACCTGTTGCTATAAGTTAATAATCAAGATTTGCGGCGTTCAGATCCTGAAAAGCGATTCACGTTTGCCCTTCCTGTTACGACTCATTGGGCGGAGCGGTGGCATCATCTCACCGGCGGCACCTGACGCTCGATCGGCCGCCAACCCGACCTGCATGATGCGAGTCTCGTCGTCGACCGGATCGTATCGCAGGAAGTCGCCCACCGCGGGCAGACTGGAGTTCATGCAGCCCCTGCTGAAATGCCTTGGAATCTCAGATTCTCGGGATGTTCCGGCGGATCAAATGCACCGGGCGTGGAATTGGCACTGTCGCACTGTGGACTTGGCCACGTTCCCGGCTGACAAGGCGAGAGATCGGCCAAAGTTTGTGAAATAGAAGCAGATCTCTTCCAGGATTTTCAGAAACGACCACGGTTCGCCAAAGAGTCGTCGTTGGTCGTTCCGTTGTTCCATTCTTCGTCGCTGCACGTCTCGCGCAGGTTGCAACGCGCGTCGATGTCGATTCGCTCGTGGAATCAGCGAGTCTCTATCAGCTGGACGAAATACGGGCATCGGGAATACGGGGCGTCAGGATCGAGGCTGGCCCCTGTCACCAGCTGTTGAACGTGCCGAACGGCAAGATTCTGGATTCGGGCCGATTGCTCCGCAATTCCAAGTACCAGATCCGGCGAAAGCCGTGAATCGATACACCGCAGCTGGTCCTGCTGCATTACAGCCCCGCGACACCATATTCAGGGCCCACACCTCAGCGGTACGAGTTACCTTGGCGCTACCAGTTGGAAGAGCTCAGGCCATGCTCGATGAACTCGCGCATCGTCGTTGCGGCCGAGAAGACGGGCTGGCCCCCGAGCGAACCAAATGGAATTTCTCCTACCATTTATTCATCCTGTGGCGACTCGTCCGGCGGAGTGTTGGCTTCGTCGTTGATCTGATCCCAGATCGCGTCCAGGGCCTCTTCTTCTGCTTCCGTCAAGTCAGGGGGTGTTTCAATATGATTCGTCGGTGTTTCCGGATCGGTGTGTTCCTTTGGATGTGTAGGCATTCAGAGTTCTCCTGCTAAGACTACCTTCGGTGAGGTCAAATGTGTCCTGGAAATCGTCGCCATTCCACGGAGGCATCGATTCGTTCCAGGCTGCGTCTTGAGATCAGTTTGTGAGTTCTCATTTCCCAATCAGGATCTCGTCCATGCCACCGAAGCCGTACGCGAAGGACGTCGTCTCATTGGGGTCAAACGGACTGTAGGCACCGAAGATTTCTCGAACTTCACACATCCAACTGGCTGCTTGTTCAACGGTTTCCCAGTCGTGCAGCTGCGGCAGGGGACGCGGATCTGTCCCGATGAGCTCCCAAACTGCGGCGGGCGTTTTCGAATCTTTTGCTGCGAACCCTAATTCCGGGAGTTCTTTGGCCACCGTATGCGCAGCGGCGGTGAATCCTGGTACTTTGCGATAGTGTTGATGAGTCAGCTTAAGCTGCGTAAGGCTCTCTGCAGTCATCCCGGTTAGCGCGAGGATTCGCTTCGTCGCACTCTCTCTTAAGTGATACTGTTCGATGCGAAAGAGAAAAGCCTCGGGCATGTTCTGCAACACGTCATGCGTGCACAGACGCGATTCTTGAGCTGCTTCGCGCGCGAACTGATGGGCCTGCCGATGCGCCTCGCTCTCTAACTGGCGAGCTTCTTGCCCGGCAAGCTCGGACGAATACTTAAAGATCGCCTCGGTTTGAACTTGAATTGCCCGCTTGAATTTTTCGTGGTCTGGACCGACCCATTCGCTAGGCATGTGTTCGGGCAATGTTCTCTCCGGCAGCATTTTGCCGTCACGGCCGATGAGAATTCGATGAACTCCGTCTCCGGTGTCGTGCCCATGGAAAACAATCCAGCGGCCAAACGGAAAGTTCGGTCCATTCAAAAGGGAATGTAGCTGTTTGGGGTTATCTACGGTTATCGACGCGGGGCCGTAGTCAATTACGGTACCATTAATAATATCGTGCCCACCAAATCCTCTCGGAGAGTCGCTGGTCATAATTTAATCAGTCCGTGCTTCTTGAAGATGGCATATGAGAGTGGAAATTTCAGTGCCAGCTGCTCGACATTGGTATCTTGATCGTACAGAAAACGTCCGAACTCCGCGAACCCTTCCACCCAATCTTCCTTCGCCTGCCATGACAGATTGTTGGGTACGATTTCGGTAAACCAGGCGTCAACCCAATCATCCGTGCTGGAAATTCGCGGAATTGTGTGGTGGTTCAACGGTAAGAATTGCGGTTTGACGATCCAATCCAGTGCATGAGTGAATTCGTGAGCGTAGATTTGGTGTTCGTTGAGGGCTGCAGGAATGAGCTCAGTTATCTGGCCGTCAAGGTGTAGTATAACATATTGCTGTTTGCGATCGATTCGAAAACACGCGCCATGGGGAACTTTACCCTCTGCGTGGGGAACACTCTTTCCGAGATCAGGAATCGACTCATAAAAAATTGCTTCAACGACATTGTTGTGAAGAACTTTCAGCGCGTGCGTTGGCATATTGTTGAGGACATTGGATGTCGTTTGTGTATATTTCTCCTTTAATACATCTGGAATCGACGAGTGATTTATAAAAGCTACTAGTTTGTTGTAAACTTTTTCTCGAGCTGCGGTCCACGCTTCTTGTTCGGCTTTTTGCTCGGCAGTTTGCTCTGGCTTTGGCGTCGTGGGCTCGGTGGTTTGATTGGGGGCTGGGGTTGCCGGGGCTGCGGGATCGGGAGTTGGCTTCGATGAGGAGGGCAGGGGGGCTGAACCGGGCTTCTCGGCGCCGTGGCCCCCTTCGCGGGCCCACTGACCGTGATCGTCGCGAGGCTGGTCTTCCCAATGCTTGCCTTGCGACATCTGGATGGATTTCGCTCGCAGCACCTGACGTGGTTCCGCTTCTTCGAACGTGACACTTGATTTGGCGTACGCTTGCCCCATGGCATACTGCACGAATCGCTGACGGTCGGCCCCCTCGAGTCCGTGCAGGTCGGCGGTCTCTTTAATCTGTGCCAGAGACATCTGCGTTGGTTTTGAGGATCTTTGTTTATTAGGGATTCCGTCACCATCGCCCTCCCCGGACTTGCGGGATGAGCTCGCACTAGTACTGGTGCCACCCAGGAACTGAGCCGTGTTGACCCCCGCTTCGGTGATTTCCCAATCCTTGCCGCGAGACTCACCAAAATTGATCTGGGCGAGCGGAATTAACGTCTGGCGGCAGAGTTCGCGGGAGATGTTCCGCACCGTTGGCGTACCCGCCTCGAGAAACGCAATGAAGGGAATTGTGCGGCCAGCATAAGAGCCTGTGCCGCTGACCTGCTCAATCACATCGTCGGGAATGCCGGAGCCCTTATTGATCTTGCCGTCGAGATGGTCGATCAACTTCATCAGTGCATCGCCGCCCGAATTGATCTCGGGACGAACCCAGTCCCACAGCCGATTTCCATTGCCGTCGGTGACGCCTGGCACGGCGACCACCGAGCCATTGCGAATGGCCTCGCCAATCTTCAGAGCAAAGTCGCGATAGGGAGTCTGCTGGCCAGTTGTCGGATCGGTGTAGGAGCCTTCGGGGTGAATGATCATGCCCGAATCGAACATGCACTTGTAGGACCATAGAGATCGACTGGCGACGGCCCCCCCTTCGCGAACTTTCTCTACCCAGGACGGATAGGCTCCTTCCAGCTCTGACATGCCCTCAAAACTACCAAACTTCTTATCATGGACATAAACAAATGACTTCGGTGCAAACAGGATCGGATTATTGAGCGTGCTGCGCCCCGGCTGCCCCGCGAAGTTTTCGATGTCCACGTCGGACGTACTGCTGCTCGAAACGACTCGCAGCCCGGTGATTTCCCCATCCTTGGCGAGAATCTTAAAGTCTCGCGGGTGGTAGGGCATCATCCGCGCGAACCGCCACACATCGCCGTCGGCCTTTTTATACACCATTTCACAGCCGAACCGCGTGTACCACATGGCTTCCGTCATGTCGGTAATGCTGCTGGTCCAGATTGATCGCAGCTCGCTTTTGACGAAGTCCACCACTTCGGGATCGCCAGTGATCGCAAACAGCGGCTTCATCACCGGCACGACCTTCATGGCCATGGCCAGTTTGACCTGATAGTCGCGCCGCATGGCATCGACCGTGGCCATATTAAACGGGGGCAACCCCGGCAGCCACGACAGCCCGGTGACGTAACTCGGCGGCGGCCGATACCCCGGCGTCATGAGCATCGGGAGTTCGCGTGCCGCGAGATCGAGAGTTGCCTGATCCATTGCCATTTACAAACCTCGATTCGCTTTCATCCTGTTGCGTCGATCTTCGCCTCAATCTCGGAATTAATCATGTCGCGAAGTACTTTGTCGGCCAGCTTGGGATCTTGAGTTGTCCTCAGGACCAGGTCATGCCAGCGTGCTTTACGGTCGCCGTGGAGATTCAGGAAGGCTTCCGACTGTTCTTCCGCTTGGATGGAGCTTTGGGCAAGCTCGAGGAGTCGGAGTTCGTTGTCGCTGAGTTCGCGTCTGCTCCCGTTGTCTCGCCTGCTTGTGGGAGCGAATCCGTAGGTCCGGATGAAGCGGGCGACTCGCCGAAAAAAGCCTCTTGCTCCTTCGACTCATTGTGCAGCGCGCGATACCACTCACCGGCGGTGTTCAGACTGGCCGTGACCTGATATCGATTCTTGAGTCGCTCCTGGCAGATCCGGCAGAACTCCACTCCCGTCACCGGCTCGCCATTTTCTGGCAACGCCTGCTCGTTGATGACCTCAATCTCATCCACCGGGAAACATTCGAATTCCACGCCGCCGATTTTAAACTTCACAACGGTTTCGTCGTCACCTAAGACGATGGTTTTTACTGACATTTCTGCTCCTTTTAGAGACTACTTATTTTGATCGGGTTTTTCGGGGTCGACGAACTTAAAGAAAGCTCCATTGATGCCCCGCTCTCTCGCCGCTTCGTATTCTGAATCTGAATTGAACTGTATCTGATACACATGGCGCCATTTCCCCGCGTATATTGAGCACTCGCCATATTTCGAGACAAGGCTGTAGGATTCTTTCTTCTCGTCTACCAATAGTTGCACGGTACTCCCCCAAGCGGACTCCACCTGTCGTGGGTATTGCGGCAGGTATCCCACGCGGAGACTGCGACCATATACGACAAACCGAATCGTCGGCTTCCCATCTCCTGTGCGTTGTGGCTTGCGTTTCGTTGTGGTTACAGATTTGCCATCCGCTGACATCTCTTGGAGGTCAACTGTGAACGTAGAGTCCTCAAAGTCTATATAATTTTCGAGCATCATGTAGCTGTTGCGTTCGGGCGGACACTGCAAAAGTATCATTCCTGTTGCGCCGTCCAGGAAATACTTGGCGACCTGATCCTTAATTTGAATTTGTTGATTGAGTGCGCATTGATCGACCATTCTGTCACTAGTGGGGTCGTGCATCAGCCTTGCGGCCCCGCGATTGGCCCAGGCCACTGCCATCGAGTCGCGGTAAGCCTGCGCCGTTGTGGATTGCACCTTTGTGAACAATCCGGAGTCCTCAACCAGATCCTTCAGTGACGATCCGAGTAGCCGATACTTGAGCGAAAATGAAAGTCGCCGCTCGAAAACGAATTCCGTTACAGTAAGTTCTGTAATCATGGGCGTCTTCAGCAAGCTGTTCACGGCATGGACCAGCCGTTCCTGCATCAGCATAATTGCCTTTGCCCATCCAACAGACGCCGGAAAAGGCTTCGCCATTTCTATCGAACCGGTAAATGTTGCTGTATGGTTTTGGAAGCCACCCCCGTCTCCGAACAGGTTTGATGAAACCGAGTGCTCAAGGCTCATATTCACAACACCGGGCGGGAAGGAATTCTCGGACAGTTGCTCCTCATCGGTGACTCGGAACTGAAGTCGTTGGTGATTGGGGCTGAGAATGTACTCCTGGGGTTGAGATCTTAGGAATCCGTCCGGGATTGGAACGAATATCAGATCGCGATAATCGTCCGCCGTTACATTGACCGTCAGTTCACCGGCAGCAGAGCGATTGTTGAAGATCTCAATATGCCCTTCAACAATTCGCGTGGTGCAGCCATTGGGCTTGATGGCCCATCGCATTGCGTAAACATATTCCTTCAGTCTCCCTAATACACCAACCGCATCCCCTTTACTGCAGACCTTCAGGGCCACATCAATTGACCACATTAGCACGATGCAACCGCTGCCGATGTTCCGCATCTTCATGATGGTGACCTTGGGGCCGAAATTTACATCTCGGTCAATGTCATTGGTGTTGGCCGTAACATCCCCCAGGCCAAATCCGCTGAGTTCAAAACGGCCACCATCAACACTCAACGCGGCCCTAATGTCCTTCATGTGTGCCGATGCATCCGAGCCGTCGCCATAGACTCCTTCCGAGTCTGAGGTGATCCATGTGTCGATCGAGAATCGAAACACGGTATGCGTGATATAGCGTCCTGATTCGTCTCGCACATGCTGCAATTCAAGCTGCACGCTGTTGCGCGGGCCCTTGAATTCGTAGCCGTTGTAGCTAATCGTTGCGAATTGTTTGAGGTTAGACATTCGTGACCAATTCGGATGAGGAGCTACGGCAGTAAACCAGGCATCGCCATGTTGATCTTGGGGCCCTGGATCTTGGGCGGTTGATTGGGAGCGGGGATTCCCATATTGAAGAATTGATCTAAGTTCTTCAGGTTAAGATCGGACTCAACTTCAGGTGGTTTCCACTGCTTGATCCATCTATCAATCGATCCGACAAAACCAAGTATCGTCTTAAAGAATGGGATATTTTCCATGATCAACTGAGCTAATTCCCCGATTGACTGAAAACCCTTGACGATCAGGGCAGAAATGGCCGAGCAAACTTCCATTATTGTTGCTAGGGCGTCAGCGATTCTGGTGGCAATTGGCAAGAACAAGGCGGCGACATCGGCCTGTATATTCCCAGCCGCAATCTCCATTCGCCCCTTTTGTTTTTCGAACTGCGCGAGGCCTCCTCCAAGACGCTGTCCCTGCTGCATGCTTTGATTCATGCTATTGATACTGTTTTGCGTGGCTTGCATTGAGAGGGCAGGTGAGAAGTTTTTCAACTTCGAGGCCAGTGGACCGACGACGCCGTCGAGCGTCTTGAATGCGGACGCCAGCGGCCTAATGGTTGGGACAAGCGATCCAATTGCATCAATTGTGGCATTAATATCTCCACCGGACTGAGCGACGCGGCCAAATGCTTTGGAGACACCGCGCATTCTCTTGGAGGTAATCGCACGACGAATTAGGCTATTCTTTCCCGCAACTCGCGAGGCTCCTCTTGCGACGGCACGTCCGGCGACTGCGGCTCCCCGTGCCACTGCGCCACCTACCGCAACAGCACCCCTCACCAGCATGGCACCTGCGGCGAACAGCGGATTGCGCATCTTGACGCTATGTGGCGACCCCATTTTCACTGGCTTGTTGTTGTATGGAGAACTCATTTCGCCATTTACCGTCTGCTGCTGCAACTTTGACTGTCGGGCCTCTTGAGCCGCAAACAGGGCTCGTCGAGCAGCCTGGTTGTCCGATTCCGAGCGGTCAGAATCGCCGATGGCGGAACGATAAACCGCCTCCGCTTTATGCTCGGTGGCGTAGGGATTTCCGGGGATGGGACGCAGGTCGGTATTCACCTCACCGGCGACGGCGTATTGGCGACCATCTGGTCCCTGCTGTCGCGTCAATTGGGGCTTGGCGTCTGCAACGCCAGTTCCCGAATCGCGCAGAACGGCGGCATGCCGATTCTCATGGTTAGTGATCTTGCGTGACCTGTCGTCCATCTGCCTGACTTCAGTCTCGGAATCCGGGCTGCCCAGTTTGACTGCCGCCGGCTGGGGACGATATCGCGCTACCACCGATTGAATGGGTGGACGAGCTCCCGTTTCCGAGTCCGGCTTCTTTTCGTGCCGGCTCCAGGGAGCATAGTTGGCTCGCGCGGACTCGGCCGGTTTATGCCCTTGCTGAGTGGGAGTTGGCGGCTTCGCTTGAGAGACCAGCGACGGCTGGGGAGAAAATGCTCCGATTTTCTCGACCAACTGCGAGGTCGCTTGCTGCTGGCTTCCAACGAGTGCCTCGACGGCGCCGAGGACCCGTTGCAGAACGCCCGCCATCAGAATCCCCTGCGGTGCCGACTGTGGCTGAGGGGCTGCCATGTGAATCTTAGAGAAGTGGAAATCGCTGGCAGTGTGCGTGCGGGCCGCGCTGGTCTGGAACCGGTCCACCGCCGAGCTCGCCCGCCAGCACAACGACGCCAACGTCGTGGCGGTCGGCGGCCGGCAGCACAGCGTCGAGGAGGCCACCGAGCTGGTGCTGCTCTTCCTGGCCACCCCGTTCAG
>JAZKFE010000346.1:0-1745 GCA_040386595.1 Planctomycetota bacterium
TACAGCCCAAACGCTTCGAAGTCGGAAAGGTTTGCGACGAGAGGACTGAAGGAATCGGTCTCCTGCGCTACTTCTGCAACCGCAATTCGCACCGTGTATCTCCAATGCCAGAATTGTTCAGGAACGTGTGTTGAAGTCGGATCAGACGCGATGTTGTCGAACGTCTGCCTTGAACCGATCAACTGTGGCTTATGACAATACACGGTTGCGGCGCGAACCCCAAGCCACGCTGCTACGGAATTGAGTGGCAGCTACAGATCTTTTGTGCGGCACCACAGCAAGATGATTGGCGGCGAAGAGGCCGTGTCATTTTGTAGGCTGAGTTGAGTCTGGGGTCGGGCTCTCAAGTGACAAATCTGACGGCCAGTTCGAAGAGAGCTATGGTCGCCCACGACGATAGGGTCGCGACGCTTGTCGCAAGCGGAAATAGAATCCGTACCGGAGTCGCTCCGAAGAATTGCAGTGGCTCGGGGACTCGTTGGATCGCGCCAGGACCTTGCGGGGAATTCGACGAGGCCATCACCGGTTTTATTCGCTTGGGCTGGCCAAGTGCCGAAACAACACCGGTTGGGATGCTCGCGAAATAGAGGGGCTAGTTGTCCCATTCGCAAACGTAGCTGTTTCGCAATGCTCCATTGTCGTCCCAGGCGCCATATCCCGCCCAGAAGACCATGTAGTGCTCAGAGTCGTGTCCGTTTTCGTGATGGAACTCAAGTTGCACGTTATTGCCGTTCACCCATTTCCAAACCCCCTCTTCCTCTTCGTCGGTTGCTCCAATCCATGCTGTAACCTGTGATCGTTTCAGAAACTCAAGCAACGCGGTAGATTCCGCTGCTGTTTCCAGCGTGGCCAAGTGCCCGCCCATCTCCTCGCAACGCTTTTTGGCAACGTGCCACACCACCTTTTCGTCAATCAAGGCATATTCATGACCGCCCAATTTCACCGTGTTCTTCGGCTTGGGACGAACTGATCCTTCAATTTCGGCCGCCTCAAGTCGAGCCTGCAGTTCTGTTGCGGCCGTAAAGTCTCCGGACTTGGTTGCATCGGCAATGACTGACTTCAGTACGCGAACACGATCGAATGTTGCCTTCTTCATCGCAACAAGTTTTGCGTCTTCGGCCTTGCGTTTCGCTGTTTGGTAGATCGATTCTGAAGACTGCAATCGCTTGGACCATTTCTCCGGCAAATCAGCCGCCGCTACGCTCGACAGACAGACTAAAGCCGTTAGAAAAATCGACTTGTACATTAAAGGCTCCATACTGGTTATTCATCTGCACCATTGAACTTTAACGCTGATGGTAAAAGGAATGGTCGGATGGGGCAACTAGTGCTGCGCCACAACTGCATATTGGGGTGATGTGTCAGTGCCTGCAGTCTATTGTGTGCCTCGAACAGCACGAGTGCCCCCGAATTTTAGGGCGATCAAAGACCCGTAGAGATGGGCATTCTTACCCGTCGGTATTGGCATTTCCTACGAAGAGACGGCAGGAATGCCCATCCTACAGAATGATCTGATCGCCTCGCACCCAATCGTCCTGCTGTGACACAGCACTAGCCGCACCCTCCCAGGAGACATCACGGCGTTACAGCAACGGGGGCAAAGAAATCAAAGAATAGGCGCAGATTTGCGCGGTCCCGCAGATCCTGGAACCTGACTCTTTCAACGGAAAAATTTCCGATGTCGAGTGAGCTGCAACCTCTTGTTCGCTGCGCTCACCCAGATTCGAGAATCTGGGCTACCCATC
>JAZKFE010000347.1:0-1054 GCA_040386595.1 Planctomycetota bacterium
AGCAAATTGCTTGCCATGGCGTCCACTGAACTACAAGTTTTGAAACGCGTTCTAATTGGCACTGGTTAGCTTTCTTCGGATTAATACTATCCAGAATTGCATCTCTAAGTGCAGGACAGGCTCTAAGATCACTTTTCGTCGATACTTCAGGATGAATACAATGTGATACTCTCACTCCCAACGGACGTGCGACAGCGAATCAAAGTTTTCCATACGCTCTTTCTCCTTCAGCCTGCCAGGGCTTTCCGGGGGAAGAGCGTATTTTATTTCGCAGGATCGGCGAAGCCTGTCAGGGTCGCACGGCCTCATGACGTACGATAAGGTCGGGTGAAGAAAGCGAAGAAGCCAAAGAGGCGCGGGTTCTGGCGGTTTACCGCGGCCGGTGGTTGTGGGTTCGGTCAAGCTTGAGGATCTGTCTTTGGGAAATGGGCGGAACTCGGAAACAGGCAAGAATGCCTATTCTTAAGGACGATGATGAACGGCAAAGAAATCAAAGGGAAGCAAAGAAGCCTCGCGTTTAATATGGAGCGTGATGTTGGGAACAAATTACGGAGAAACGACTGGCATTGCGGCCGCCCCAATACAAACAGGCAACTTAAACTCAGTGCTTGTAATGAGTTAGATATCAAAAACAGAACATCCGAACGAGAACATGTTCGAGTCTCCGTCCCCCATCAATTGATTCTGGTGCCATCAAAGAGTCATCCTGTCACTATGGCAGTTTTGGGGGCAGCCTGCTGGCGCATATGCCACCACCCACCGGAATTCACGGCTATGTTCAGCGTCAGCGGGGATGGCTACAATCCAGAACTTTTAGCTGTCCTCTCCCCACACTGTGATTTTTGTCACGGTGGGGCAACTTGAATAAATGGCCGCGCGGATCGCGAAGTTTTGATGAGTACAATAAACAAGGTACGGTCCGGCGATTCGCCGGAACTGGGTAGCAATGCGGAGACTCAGGAGGCCAGCGAAAAAATGCAACCGCGCAGCTTGTGGGTGCGTATTCGTGAGGCCACGGGAACCGTGTACGGCGACATTGGTACATCCGTGCTCT
>JAZKFE010000347.1:1064-19242 GCA_040386595.1 Planctomycetota bacterium
TGAAGAGCAGGTGACCGCACTCCTGCAGCAAGGTGGTACCGACCTTCTCAGCCGTAACGACCTCCTGGGCGGACTGAGCCTGGTCTTTTGGGCGTTGATTTTTCTGACGGTAAAGTATGACCTATTGGTGATGCGCGCCGATGATCGCGGTGAAGGGGGGACGTTCGCCCTCTGGAGCCTGCTGCTAGGGTACACCGGCAAGATTGCTGGCGCGACACTGCTCGGCTACTTAGTCGTTGCGGCGGCTGGATTGCTCGCGGCCGATGGCATCATCACACCGCCCATCAGCATGCTCGGAGCTTTTGAACCGTTAGGCGAAACTCCAGCAATCATCGTGACCTTGTGCTGCCTGTTCGTGATGTTCAAGGCTCAGTGGCGCGGAACGAGCAAGATTGGCGGATTTTTCGGCTGGTTTATGTTGCTCGTCTGGTTCCCCTGGATCGCCGCCAAAGGCCTTCCGTGGATCTTTCGGCATCCGGACGTATTTGAAGCGGTCAACCCTTTGCTTGGTTGTCAGTTCTTGATCAGCTTTCCCAGTGCGGGAGCGTTCGTCATTCTGGGAGTGGTCGTACTGGCCATCACAGGTGGTGAAGCCAAGTTTGCGGACATCGGACATTTTGCAATCTCCAGCGACGAGCCAACATCCGAAAACGAGAGCCTGCCCCCAGCGATGTCTGGTCGACGGCCCGTGATGGTCTCCTGGCTCGCTTTTGTCTTGCCATGCTTGCTGCTGAACTATGCAGGACAAGTCGGGTACATGCTGGAGAAGGGGATACCACCTCGCGCCAATAGCTTTTACGCGTTAACACCCAAATTCGGTGTGGAAGCCCTCGACTTCGGCATGCTGGTGATCGATCTGTGTATTTCTGCGATTGCCGCATTCATCGCGTCACAAGCCTTAATCACCGGGCTCTTTTCCATCACCAAGCAAGCCATCGCGCTGGGATTTATGCCGCGATTTGATGTGAAGTACACGAGCCACGAGGCTGAGGGCCAAGTCTACTTGCCCGCCATCAACTGGTTAATGTTTTTCGGCTGTGTCGTGGTGACGCTTGCATTCCGCAACGCCGGCAATCTGGCTGCCGCTTACGGCATCGCCGTGACGGCGACGATGGGCATTACCACCTTGCTGTTCGGCTACGTTGCCCATTATCGCTGGCGCTGGTCCGTCTGGTTCGCCGTCGCTGTTTGTACGCCAATACTAGTGATTGATTTGACGTTCTTCGCCAGTAACTTGCTGAAGATCACGCACGGCGGTCACTTTCCGGTACTCGTGGCGATGGGATTAACCGTCATCATGCTCACCTGGCAATGGGGGCGCACGCAACTCAGCGCCGCGTTCTATCGCTTCGGTTTCCGCGAAGGTAAGAAGATCGATTGGCTGATCGCACTCCGAGATATGCTCGATGATATGGAAATTGCCGTTCAAGAGAATCTGCCTTACGCACGTCAATTGATTCAGGGCCGACGGCGAATCGTGGAAAGCGACCGCGCTGCCGTGTTCCTCTGCTCAAGAGCCATCAGATCGTCCGAAGACTATGTCCCGATCGTGCTGCGTGTTTTTCTGAAGAAGTATGGTGTCTTACCGTCGTACGTTGTGTTTTTACACATTCGGCAAATCTCTCGCCCCTATGCCAAACTGAAATCACGTTACGAAGTCATCCCCATTGGACATGACATCGATTCAGTAATTGCGACCTATGGCTACTTGGAGCAGCCGTCGGTTCGCGAAGCCTTGCGCGAGTTGCAATCAGCCCAAGCGATCAAGATCGCCGCTGAGCGTTGGATTGTCGAAGTCGGTGAAGAAGACGTGATCGCCGGGGAAGGTTTAGGGCCGCTGGAACGCTTCAGAATCTGGCTCTTTCGTTGGATTCTGCGGATCTCAACCCCGGCTCACAAGTACCTCGGTCTCGTGTATGACGCCGCAATTTCGAAAGAGATCATCCCGGTTGTTTTCACGAGCCACGACGCCAAGGTGACACTACCCGAGCTTGAAATTGACTCACCATCAGCCAGCCCCAGCTCCACGAACACTCCGCGTCCAGAAACCTCTTAAGAGTGAGTGGCACCGCCGGTGATTTGTACGAACGACTGCCTTTAACCCAATGCAATCCGGCAGTTGGAACGGCAGGGGCATTGGACTATAATTTCCACGTGATTGATCGTATCTCGCAGAGAAAGTCCCCATCATGTCGGCCAAAGGTGGTTCGCGAGAACTGATTTGGATTGCCGTTGGCGTTCTGAGTTTATTAGCACTCTTTTTCACGATTCTTTATTCTCGAGCCGAACGCGATCCGGTTGCTCAAATCGCGTTCAAGGAAAAGCGAGTGGCGCTCGTGAACGCCATCCGACTCGTTCTTGCGGCCGCTTCCGAGGCGCAGAACAGCGCTGTGATGGCCGTGGGAGAACAAGATTCGCAAGCGTTTGCCAATCAAGCGCGCGCGGCGACAGCGGCCCTGGAAGGTGAACGAGCCCAGTTGGAGCTGTTGCTCAAGGAACGTAGCATTCCACGTGAAGTGGAACTGATGGACCGTGTTGCCGAGACCTTGAGCGAGTTTCAGAAAATCGACAAGCAGCTGTTGGATCTGGCCGCCCAGAACTCGAATCGCAAAGCGTACAGGCTCGCGTTTGGTCCAGTCTTGAAACTTCTTCTGGAGATGGACGAGGCACTTTCCCACATTGTCGCGGATGATGCCGATTTGCCTTCGGAAAACAAAGTGGAGATTTTGAAGCTGGTCAGCGAGGCGCGGATTTCAGCGCTTCGCATGCAAGTATTGCTGCTGCCGCACATCGCCGAGGAAAACGATCGGAAGATGGACGACTTCGAGGCACAGTTAGCACTGGATGCGGCAAAAATCCAGGCGAACTTTGCGGCCCTCAATGCACTACTGCCGCCGAGCATTAAATCAAATGTTGCAACTGCCACGTCGCGCTATGCGGAATTCGAAAAACTAAAAACTCAAATCCTGAAGCTATCACGAGCAAATACGGATCTCAAAGCTGTCGCCATGGCATTGAACGAAAAACGTAAGGCGATGCTCGCGTGCCAAGATGCCTTGGTCGCCCTGGAACAGGCCATTCAAGCAGAGCCGATCACAACAGCAATTCCGTCAGGCCGTTCGCCGTCAATACCGTAGCTCCGCTTAATTAAATTCTTGATGAGTTACCCCAAGCCATGTGGCGAAATCCAGAGCCGGGTCGTTATCGTCGACAAGTTCCAACATTGCCTGGACGCCGCCAGTCGACAAACCGAGTATCTGACGCTTAGTTTGCCTAAGGTCAGTTGGTCAGAACAGCCCGGTGACATCACGACACACACGGACTAGTTCACTGACATCAACCCGACCATGGCACACCTCGGGTTGAACTGTTTGTTAGGCCTGCGATTGCGAACACAGTTAACTACGGACTTGTTCGTGTCTGGATCTCGCCCAATCTGCGTGACGCATCGCCATCGGTACCCCTACCACAGTTGTAAACCAAGTACTTTAAAAGCGAATGACCGACGCACGTTGTCGTGATGAAAAGCGGGTGCTGAAGTGGCCGCCCTTAACGCTCGGGTCATGGCGCATTAACTTTAGTATAACGTATAACCGCGATGTTTTTACCAGTGATGGACATCGAGTGCGGTTACACGTCGTAATCAACAACCCCCAGTAGAACTGGTGGTATGAGGAAGGCCCCTAAAAGGGGCCGTGGGTTAAAGGTTACTTCGTGTCGTCAAACAGGCCCAGTTCCTGGCCACGCTGGTGTTTCTCTTGATCCTGGATGTACTGGCTTAATCAAGGCCTCATCCAATCCCACCGTGCTCACACAATAGCCGCGAGGCCAGAAACTCCGTCCAAACAAGGTTCCCAGTGTCTTCATCAACTCTCGTTGAATCCGCACGGCGTTCTTACCTTTCAAAAATCCGATCGTTATGGCGACCATCCTTCGCCCCTAGACCGGGCCTTCCTCAGGATGATCGTCTTTTATTTACGCGGGAAACGACAGAGCCGGTGGACAACCACTGCCAGCCACCTTCAAAGCAAGGTGGATCCCTCTTGGCATATTCTTTCCTGCGAGCAAAGTTGGCCTGCGAGACATCACCGATGGGGCCAGCAATACATTGATGGTCGGCGAAAGAGACTGGTCATGTCTATGCGGGCGTCTGGGTCAGAGCTCGGAATCATAACGAAAGTAGCCAATGGGGGCTGCAGATGGTCCAAGGGACTGTCGATCGGGCAATCAACAGTGTTCCCGCCGGTGGTGGGATTTACGCTTTCTGCAGCGAAAATATCGGTGAGGCGCACTTTGTGTTTGTCGATGGAAGCGTTCGTTTCCTAAGCGACAACATCTATTTTGACCAGACACTCGCAACTCCTGGCGTTCCGTCAAGCCGTAAGGGAACCTACCAGAAATGGGGAATGCGGTCCGACGGGAGCGTACTCGATGAGTTCTAATAGTGGGCCATTTCGAGCTACCAATCAGAGGAGAGATATGCCTGGCTTAGTTGGACAACTGGTACGGCGGCGCATGCTACTGTTCTTGGCCGCAACCATCAGTCTGTCTGGATGTGGATAGCAAGATCCTGAACTGGCACCGGTGACGGGAACCGTCTTTTTTGATGGAAAACCAGTCGAGGGAGTCATCATGGAATTTCAGTCGATCGGTCACGGTCGCCCTCCGATTGGGGTCACTGACAATCAAGGTGAATTCATCCTTCAGTACACAAAAAACGGTGGGGTGCGATGCCCGGCGAACATCTCATTCGTATTGACTTCGATTTGGGCATGATGGCTGACAAGCCGTCTCAGCCATTCAAAATACCGAAACGGTACAGCACCGAATCCCAGCTGACACATGAAGTGATCCAAGGTAGCAACCATCTGGAGTTGGAGTTATTCCCGGACGCGTCAGATGTGAAGAAAACAAAAACTGAACGCTCCCAAGGATGAGCAGCAGTTGGCCGCGGGACTTAGGGGTCGGGTACCGACGCGGGTCGGGACTCAGTTGAGCTTGGGAAGCTGTAATTTGAAAATGGGAGAGCTCAGAAACTGGCAAGAATGCCCATTCCGCAGATGATGATGGACGGCGAAGAGGGCAAAGAATTCGATTCTTCCGTTCAATACGGAGAAACGACAGGCATTGGGGCCGCCGTACCTAATGCAGCCGAGAATCCTAAACTTAGGATTCGGCAGGAGTTAGAGAGAGTGTCCCCAGCAGGAGTCGAACCTGCAACCTTCGGCTTCGGAGGCCGACGCTCTATCCAATTGAGCTATGGAGACTTGCTGTTGATTTCGCTGAAGTCTACTGGCCTAACTGCTTTCCGTCAATGGCCTCGATTGCTGAGATACCGGTTTCCAGCTGACAGAACGGGGACGTCTTCTTAGGGCTGCGAAAGCTGGGCTGCAACGTTGGTCGATTTACGTGAAACGGGCAGGGTGGTTAGGGCCTGTTGGGCTTTGATGTGCCGTGGATTCAGGGCCAAAGTTGCTTGATACCACATTCTGGCCAATTGATAGAGCTGTAACTCGCGGGCCGTCTCACCGAGTTCGAAGCGGAGGGAGGCGTCCTGCGGGCGTTTTTTGGCCTGTTCGTGGAGCGAGCTGAATCGTTCGCGGAGTTTTTGGTTGGTTTCGATGAGGTCCAACTGTTCTTGAGCTTCCTTCGGTTTGCCTTGGCTTTGATAGACGGCGGCCAGTTGTGAGCGGGCGGTGCCATCTTGTGGATGTGTCTTTACCGCCCGTTCCAGATGCTGCTCCGCGGGAACCAGCCGCCCGGCCTCGATCTCTAACATTCCGAGACGGACCAAACCTTCCAGATGATTGGGATTGAGCTCGATCGCCTTCGCGGCCGCCTGACGGGCAGCCGACTTGTGGCCGAGATTGTATTCGCAACCGGCTCGACAGGCCCAAATGTCCGCGGAGTTCGGGGCTTGATTCAGAAAGGTCAGGGCTTCCGCATAACGTCCCAACTTCGCCAACGACTGAGACAACTCGAGCAACACGGCGGGACGCGACGGCTGCCGCGGAGCCAGACGTAAGCTGGCTCGATAGTCCTGAACGGCCTCGGCATAGCGGGCATCTGCTTTGTGAATGCTGCCCAATAATCGATGCGGGCGGTAGTCGGTTGGTGCGAGTTCTGCCACGTTTCTTAATTCAGAAATGGCCTCGGAATGCATACCGCTATCGTAGTACGCAATCGCCAGCCAACGATGGGCTGGCACATACTTGGCGTCGAAACCGATGGCGTGCTGCAACACACCGATGGCTTCTTGCTGTCGGTCCAACCGGCAAAAGGCTTCCCCTGCCAACGACAGGGCGACGACCCGGGTTGCCGGGTGGATGGAGCAGCGGTCGAACTCTTGCAAAGCAGCTTGGGGATTTTGCCCTTCGAGAAACACAGCCCCACGCAACAACTGCATCTGCGGTTCATACCTGGGGTACTGTCGCAGGACCTGCAATTCGCGATGCATCCCGGCCACGTCTCGCCGTTCGAGTGCATTGAGTCCTCGACGAAAACTGGCGGCGGGATCGGCTCGGGTCCAGAACATGACCAGCATGACGACCACCGCCACACCAATCACGGCCCCGACAATTGCCCATCGGCCCTGTTTTCCCGACGATTTTCCCGAATTTTGCGGCGCATCTGGCATGGTTGGTGGTATTGTTGAAGGGTTGACGTGAAGCTCGAAAGAAACAGTAGACAAAACGCCCGGAATCGGTCGTGTCCCACATTATACCCACGAACCGGTCGCGTTGTGGGTGCTGGGAACAGATCTGCCACGATCTGACGAGCTGAAGTCGGCAACAGAGGCAGCTGATTTCATTGACCTGTCGGTAAATTTCAATTTCCAGGCTTGACGCCGTACAGCATCAATTTTCACACTGAGACCGCTACACGACATCTAAACCGACGGTGCCAGGCGCTCGCTGGGTACCATTGGCCACGACGGCACATCATCGAATTTCGAATTGAATTTCTTCCATAAGGGGCGATTGGTGAAACATTATCTCGGAATCGCCTGCGTGGCCCTTGGTCTGTCCACTGCGACTGGATACTTGGCTGCGCAGGACAGCGCTGCCAGCCCCCCGCCTGCTGCTAAAACCGGAGAAGGGAAGCCGCCGACCGAAGCAGAGATCAAAGCGGAAGAGGCGCGGATTCTGGGCCTCAGAGCCGACCAGGAACTTCGCAGCCGCCTCGACGACACCGTCTGGAACGACGTCGATCTGCATGCCGGACAGCCAGGCCAAGTGTGGCTGTTTCGCCCGGCCGCCCGCAAGGCGAAGAAGGATGTTCGCGAATGGTATCTCAATGACGACGTGAAGCTGCCGCTGGTGGGAACATGGGCCGTCCAGAAGTCCGAGATTCTGCTGTATGCTCTCGATGGCACTCTGATCGGACGGGGGAAATATGACGACGATGAGATCGTCGGTCACTTCATCGACCCCGACCGTAAAAAAGCGTTCGGAAAGTTCCGGCTGCGAGAAGAAACGAAACGCAGCTACCGCGTGCTACCGCTACGCGTCATTACGCCCACTTTAGGTAGATAAGGAAGCAGGAATTATCTCACGCAAAGGCGCCAAGGCGCAAAAATGACGAATACTTTGTCGGGTTAGCTCAGTACCGACGCCTGTGGCATCACGAAGAAGAAACCACGAATTGGGCGAGTCACGCGAATGAATGAGGAACCACGTCTCGAACGCGTTTACTTGCTCTCCATGAATTAAACGTTGATTCTTGATAGACAGTGGCCCTGCATAGACAACCTGCGTTCTAACTAAATCTTATATTCGTGTCATTGGTGTGATTCGTGGTTTAAACATCCTGATTTAACCGCATCAACTAAGTCAAACACCGGAAACCTTGTTCGGTACTCTCCACACGACGAGTTCATCATGCCCGTTTCCCCCGACTTGGCATTTGGTACTCTGCCTGAATTAGGTCGCCGCTGGCGGGCTCGAGAGTTTACTGCAGTCGAGCTCGCCCAGTTCTTTCTCCAGAGGGCCGAGACGATCGGGCGCGAGCTCAATGCGATTGTCACAGTCACTCGTGAGCTGGCAATCAAACAGGCCACACAGGCGGATGCGGAACTCGCGGCGGGGAAGGATCGTGGACCGCTGCATGGCATGCCGTATGGCGCCAAGGATTTGCTGGCGACCGCGGGAATCCCCACGTCCTGGGGGGCTGCACCTTATAAAGAACAAGTCTTCGATACCGACGCCACCGTGATTCAAAAACTACGGGATGCCGGAGCCGTGTTAATCGCCAAACTAGCCATGGTGGAGATTGCCGGGGGATTCGGATATCGCCAGGCCAATGCGTCATTTACCGGCCCTGGAGTGAACCCGTGGAATAAGAACGCTTGGAGCGGTGGTTCGTCGAGCGGCCCGGGTTCCGCTGTGGCGGCAGGGGTTGTGCCGTTTGCGATCGGTTCGGAAACCTGGGGCTCCATTATGACCCCGGCATCTTATTGCGGACTAAGCGGGCTGCGGCCGACCTATGGACGGATCAGCCGACATGGGGCGATGGCTCTGAGCTGGACCATGGACAAACTCGGCCCGATGTGTCGGACAGCTGAGGACTGCGGATTGGTGCTACACGCCATCGCCGGGCGCGACGCCGCCGATCCGACTTCTTCCAGGGAGACATTTCGTTTTCCCTCTCAACAACCCGCGAAAACTCCTTATAAACTCGCGACGATTAAAGAGCCTCGACAATGGCAATCCGAGGTGGAATCTAACTTTGACGCGTCGCTGGAAGTTCTCAAAGAGTTTGCGACCATCGACGAAGTGGAGATCCCGAATTTGCCCTATAGCGAGGTCGCGGCGACATTCATTGCGTGTGAGATGGCAGCTGCGTTCGAAGGGTTAGTAACCAGTGGTGACGTCTGGGAATTAACGGCCCCGGAAGATCAACCGGGAGGACATGCGGCTCAGTTTATTCCCGCAAAAGACTATATCAATGCGTTTCGCATCCGGCCGTTGATCCAGAAAGCATTAGATGAGATTCTCTCGCGATATGACGCTTTGGTCACACCGACGTTGTCCGCGGTTGCCGTGCCGATTGACGCCAACTTTCGCGAGTACTTCAGCCCGTTTCGGAGTTCGGTAATTGGTGGAGCAGGCAATGCAGCGGGGATACCGGCACTTAGCATTCCCAATGGATTCGGCGAGCGGGGCCTTCCGACAGGGCTTCAATTCGTCGGCCGGGCATTTGAAGAGAATCGGCTCCTGGAAATTGCCGGGAGGTATCAGAGCGTGACGACCTGGCACACGAAAACGCCTAAACTCTAAGTTTTGGAATGCATCAGTTCAAAAGAATTGCACCGCAGAGAACAAACAGATCAATGCTGCTGTGGCCTGACTCTCTGAGTCGGGTGTATCTGTCGGAGGGAGACCCGACTCGGAGAGTCAGGCTACGCGGCCTGGCTACGCTCAGGCTGTTCGGAGAGTTTGTGCTACCCTTTGACGTTGCTCAGGGCGGCTTGGGCTTGTTGCCAGATTGAGTCGCGGCGTTGCTGATCGGGGGCAATTAGGTTTCCGTCCTGTAGGATTCCGTGTGACTCCAGCCAGCTTGCGAACTCGGGGGTCGGGCGCAGACGAAAGAGTTTGCGAACCAGGGCCGCGTCGTGAAAGCTGGTGGATTGATAGTTCAGCATCACGTCATCAGAGCAGGGGACTCCCATAAAATAATTGCAGCCAGCGGCGGCTAATAGTAGCAATAAATTGTCTGCCGAGTTTTGATCGGCCGCCGCGTGATTGGTGTAGCAGACATCAACACCCATGGGCAGCCCGAGCAGCTTTCCCATGAAATGATCTTCAAGACCCGCTCGAACGATCTGGCGTTCGTCGTAGAGGTACTCAGGGCCAATGAATCCCACTACAGAATTCACTAAGAAAGGATTGAGGGTACGAGCGACTCCGTAGGCCCGGGCTTCGAGAGTGAGTTGGTCGACTCCATGATGGGCATCAGCTGAAAGGGCACTCCCTTGGCCGGTTTCGAAGTACATCACATCGTCTCCAACCCAATTGACGGCGCGTTGCCGATGCTGTTCCAGAATCTGCTCACGGCCTTCACGTAACAGATTCAGATTAATGCCAAAACTAGAATTCGCCGCTGCGGTACCGGCAATCGACTGAAACAGCAAATCGACCGGAGCGCCCCGTTCGGCACAAGCCAGCTGGGTCGTGATGTGGGCCAGGCAACAGGCTTGTGTCGGAATGCCGCAAGCTTCGATCAGACGATCGACGGCTCGCAGAATGTTCGAGACCGAATCCACCGAGTCGGTCGCTGGATTAATACCAATTACGGCATCGCCACAACCAAACAACAGGCCATCCAGCGTGCCCAGAATAATGCCAGCCAGATCGTCGGTCGGATGATTGGGCTGCACCCGAATTCCCAGTACGCCAGCCTCACCCAAGGTATTGCGGCAGCGCGTGACGTTACGGATTTTACTAGCGACCAGCACGAGTTCTTTATTGCTCATCAACTTAGTCACGGCCGCCGCGATCTCGGGGGTAATTCCCCAACGCAGGGCCTGCAACTCGGTTTGAGTTACCCCATCATCGAGCAGCCACTCACGGAACTCGCCCACCGTCTGGCAGTGAATCGATTGGAACTGGGCTCGATCGAGAGTGTCGAGAATCAGACGGGAAACTTCGTCATGGTCGGGATCGATCAGCGGTTGATTGACCAGTTCGTCCAGCCGGACATCAGCGAGAGCCCATTTCGCCGCGACTCGCTCACGTTCGCTGTGCGCCGCAATTCCGGCCAGTTCGTCGCCCGATTTGGTCTCATTGGCTTTGGCCAGGAGCTCTCGCAAATCGTGAAAGACGAAGCGTTCATTGCGAATGGTGTGCGTAAAGATCACGTGAAGATTCCTCGTTTTCGACGTCTACGGGGTATCATAAATAGCAGGATGGAGACACGTCTTAAACAACATATGGGTATAAACCAATACTAAAGCCCAAAAGGTAAGACAAGGATTAATCTCACGCAAAGGCGCCAAGGCGCAAAGTCCCGGAGGCTCAACGGAACGGAACATTCTTCATCTTGCTCCTTGTCGCCTTTGCGTGAGATCATCTGTAGTTGCTAGACGATTTACCCCAAACCAACGACAGAGGACGATGCCCGTAAAGCCTACCGGAACAATCGAGCCACTTCCCCTCACGGAAAGGCAGCGCCGAGTTTGCTCTCCAACACGGCCTATGATATACGTCAGTTATCCCGAAATCAGGCAATCGCCGCCATGCGGAACGGCGATTCGGCTGGTTGAATTTCCTGCGGCTCCGCGAAGTTGACCACAACATGTCCATCACCACGCGAATGCTTGAAGAACTGCAGTCTCGAATTCAAGCACATTACTGTGTGCTGTTTCTCACGACCTACGAGGAAGAACGCTGGGAAACGGAGCTCGCCAACCTGGCCTTGGATATGCGACTAGGATTGGTCACGTGGAGCGCTACGGAAGGGTTTTTGCCCCCGTTGGATCCCGATGCCGATATCTTAACCGATCCGCTGGGAGTGTTGCGTGAGGTGGAAGCTTACCCCTCCGATCACGTTATTCTGCTGAAGGATTTTCACCATAGCCTGACATCCCCCGTCGTCGTCCGCAAACTTCGAGACCAATGCGGAACGTTGCGCGGACAAAACAAAACACTGTTGTTGATGTCGCCGGAAGTTGTCGTACCGCTCGACCTGGAACGCGACGTCCTGCAGCTCGAACTACCGCTGCCCGACATTGATGACCTACAGGATGTGCTTACCGACGTCTTCAAGGAGTTGAACAAGACCACCGGTCGTACGCTCCGAGCCAATGATGAAGAACGCGAACGCTTGCTGAAAGCGGTCGTGGGATTGACCAGTCGCGAAGCGGGCAAGGCCCTCATGCGAGCACTCTCGACGTGCAATCAACTGGACGATGACGTCTTCTCGGCCCTGGTTTCGGAAAAGAAAACATTGCTGCGCGGGTCGGATCTCTTGGAATTCTTCGATCTGGATGCCGCGGTGAAGGATATCGGCGGACTAGATGGTTTGAAGGACTGGCTGGCGTCGCGAGCATCGGCCTACAGCTTGAAGGCACGCAAGCAGGGACTGCCGTTGCCCAAGGGGGTCTTGCTACTGGGGGTCCAAGGTTGTGGAAAAAGCTTGACGGCCCGCGCCACCGCCAAACTGCTGAGCTTCCCCTTAGTAAGGCTCGATTTTGCGGCCTTGTTGAGTGGCGAGCGTGGTTCGTCGGAACGCAATCTGCGAGAAGTCTTGCGCACGATCGAGACGATCGCTCCAACCGTCCTGTGGCTGGACGAAGTGGAAAAAGCCTTTAGCGGAGTGTCGACTGAAGGGGGTGGCGATGGCACGTTGACCCGGCTGTTCGGCACCTTCCTCACCTGGCTGCAGGATCACGGGAAGCCGATTTTCGTCATCGCGACGGCCAACTCGGTCGCCAGCTTGCCCCCGGAAATGCTGCGTCGCGGCCGGTTTGACGAACTCTTCTTTATCAACCTGCCGAACTTCCACGAGCGAAAAGATATCCTGGATATCCATCTCAAGAAGCGGAAGCTGGAACCCAAGCGGTACGACATCAACCAATTGTCGAACAAGACCGAAGGCTACAGCGGAGCCGAGATTGAACAACTGGTGATTTCGGCGACGTTTGAAGCGTATACGGCTGGCCGAGCCGTCACTCAGGAAGATTTGCTGAACGCTCAGGAACTGACGGTACCACTGTCGGTAACGATGGAAGAGAAAATCTTTCAACTGCGAGAATGGGCTCGGACACGTTGTCGTCCCGCCACCCCCGATAGCCGCGTCATGCAGATGCTGGAGGAAGAGTCTCGGCAGGAGTAGTTTTCTTAAGTCGTTGTTCGCTCCGCCGAACAGAACGCGCTCGCAGTGGCGAGGTGAAATAACAACGAAAGTTCAATGCTAAATCAGGCTTGCTACTGCGAATGCGTTGTGTTCGCGGAGCGAACAACGACTATCAACGACTCACAGCAATTCTTTGATCGGATGGCCGTCTGAGAGTAATAGCGGACGGCCGTCGGCGGAATGATAGGTGATGGCGTGCGGGTCGTAGCCGAGGGCTGAGAAGACGGTGGCGTGGATGTCGGCAGGAGAGATCGGCCGGACTCGGGGAACGGCTCCGATTTTGTCAGATTCGCCCAGGACCTGACCACCACGAATCCCACCGCCCGCAAGAACCATCGTATAACAGGAGGGCCAATGGTCGCGGCCAGCTTCTTTATTGATCAAAGGAGTTCGGCCGAAGTCACCCATCCAGATGACCAAGGTTGTGTCGAGCAAACCGCGCTCTGACAGGTCTTCGAGCAGGGCCGTATAGCCTTGCTGCATCGGTGGAACTAACTGCTTTTCCAGCTTATTGAAATTGTCCTTGTGCGTATCCCAGATGATGCTGCGACCATTGACCGTTGTCACAAAGGGGACACCCGCTTCGACCAACCGGCGGGCGAGCATATGCGATTGCCCCCAAGTGTGTCGCCCATAACGTTCGCGGACGGCGGCGGGTTCTTGGGACAAATCGAACGCACGACCCACATCACTGGAACTGGCCATCGAGAGAGCCTTGGCCTGTACGACTTCGTAGTCACGCGCGCTTTCGGCTTCGATCCGGCAGCCGTGACTGTCTAACTGCCCCAGCAGATCACTCCGCGATTGCTGGCGTTTTAAACTGACTCCGGTCGCCAAGCCCATATCAGGAACGCCGAAGTTGGCCGCGTTGGGGTCGCTGTTCAAGACCAGCGGATCATATTTCGAACCCAAGCACGAGCCGAATTGGCCGGGGGTGAGATATTTCAGACTGTCACAATGAGGTTCAGGCGTGATGACGTAAGGAGGTAATTGACTGCTGTAGCCGTCCCGCTGAGCCAGCCAAGCGGTCAACGTCCCAAAGCTCGGAAAGTCGCTCCGACTGGGATTGATCAGGGTGCTGTCCATTTTGTAGGGACGCCCGACAATCGACCAGTGCATACCGGAATTGTGACTGCTGTGACGGTGATGAACGCTCCGCACGATTGCCAGTTTGTCCGCGTGCTTGGCAAGTTGCGGTAACAATTCGGAGACGTAAATCCCCGGCACGTTGGTTTCGATCGGACGATAGGGACCGCGAACGGTATCGGGAGCTTGCGGTTTCGGGTCCCAAAGATCGATGTGACTGGGAGCACCGCAATTAAAAATCAGGATGACGGACTTCGCCCGCGGGGTGCTTGTTGGGACCGGGGTGGATGCCGCTCTTACCCAGTCGGGAGCAAGCAAGCCGGAAGCCCCAATCCCCGCGGATGCCAATTGCATCGCCGACCGACGTGAAATCGGAAAGCCGAGTCCTCGTGATTCAGAACCGATCATCTCAAATTACCCTCCTCAGAGGCCGACATCACATCAATTAATGTTTATACATTACATGAAGTCAGGCTGACCAAGCAATGGCAATCCGGAAATGACCGACCATCTGAGACGGGAGAAGAGGGCTTCAATAAGCTTCAATAATTACGTCTCGCGGCGCAAAATTAGGTCGTCGCGATCAATAATCAACAGAACCCAGCAACGCCCAGCTGCCTGGGGTCAGGCCGTTCATGTTGAGATAGCTAGATGAAACCAGGCCTCGCAAGAGGTCGGCCGAAACGAGCGTCGCTGGGGCGGAATCGTCGAAGGCGTAACCTCGATACTGGGCAAGTCCCGCCGTTGGAGTGGAACGTGCCGCCTTGGATTGTCGAGCAACTTCGCCGGCACGGTACACCGCGGGAGACATGACCGCGATCGACGCGGCGATCATTCCCAGTACGACCAGTATTTCCGTGAGAACGAATCCGGGCCGATTAACCGACTTCTCTGGCGAGGTGAATCGAGCGAACCCGAGTTGAGATTGTTGAGACATGACACACTCCTGAAAGATATTGAAAAATGACGCAATGAATCTGAAAAACATCTCAGTCAATTACAAAGCAGAAAGCATTATCCGGGCCATCCGACCTCGTACATCAGAATAATTCTCGTAAGTCATTACGCAAAAAATGGATACACCGACAATCAATTCTTCCAGAAAATGAAATCCAGGCGATACACTGCTTAACGTCCGTGCAATTCGGGGGTGCAATGGCCGAATGATTCGGCAACGATGCGGGGAGTGGAGGGATTGTCGAACGAACTTTCAGCGACGCTTCTCAAGCGGAACGTCGGCTGATAGCATCAACGAGTTCTATGGTCTCGGTTTTGGCGCGTATTCCAAACCGGCCGACCTGGCGATTAAATATGTCACAAGAGACTCGCCTGTCGGGCCTCGAAATACGTTTGAAAAATAAGACTCAGTAAGGAGTTGCGTTCATGGCGGCGGGCAATTCGTTCGGGGCGGCGGCGAAACTGAAGACCCGAAGTGGCGAGGTCACAATTTATCGTTTGCAGAAGCTCATCGACGATAAGGTCGGGCATATTGAAAAGCTCCCCTTCTCGATCCGCGTGCTGCTGGAAGCCTGTCTGCGGAATGTCGATGGCTTTATTGTCAACGATTCCGACGTGACGAATCTGGCCAATTGGAACGCGAAAGCTCCGTTGCAAGTCGAAGTCCCGTTCAAACCGGGTCGCGTCGTGTTGCAGGACTTTACGGGCGTGCCGGCGGTCGTCGATTTGGCAGCATTACGCAGTGCCATGGTCCGCATGGGTGGCGATCCCAAGAAGATCAACCCACTGGTGCAATGCGACCTCGTGATTGATCACTCGGTGCAGGTCGATGAATTCGCTACGGCGCTGTCGCTGGAGCGGAATGTCGAGTTGGAATTCGAGCGGAATATGGAACGTTATCAGTTCCTTCGCTGGGGCCAGCAGGCGTTCAACAACTTCCGCGTTGTTCCGCCCGCGACCGGCATCGTGCATCAAGTCAATCTGGAATATCTGGCCAAGGTCGTCCTCACCAAGGACGGCGTGGCGTTCCCGGATAGTCTCGTCGGCACCGACAGCCATACGACCATGATCAACGGCCTGGGCGTCGTGGGTTGGGGCGTGGGTGGTATCGAAGCCGAAGCGGTCATGCTGGGTCAGCCGATCTACATGCTGACTCCGGAAGTTGTCGGCTTCAAACTGACCGGTGGCTTGCCGGAAGGGGCGACGGCAACCGACCTGGTGTTGACCGTCACACAGATCCTCCGCAAGCACAAAGTTGTCGGCAAATTCGTGGAATTCTATGGCCCAGGCCTGGCCAGCATGAGCCTCGCCGACCGTGCCACGATCGCCAATATGGCTCCCGAATACGGGGCCACGATGGGCTTCTTCCCAGTCGACGATGAGACGCTGAACTATCTGCGTCGCACGGGCCGCACCGAAGACGAAGTCGATCTCGTCGAACGCTACTACAAAGAACAAGGGATGTTCCGCACCGCGGCGTCTCCCGAACCGATCTTCACCAGCTACGCCGAGCTCGACCTGTCCACGGTTGTGCCGTCGATGGCCGGCCCCAAGCGGCCGCAAGACCGCGTCCTGCTGAAGGACATGCAAACTCAGTGGCACAAGGATCTGAAAGACGGATTCGCCAAGCCCACCGTTTCTCCCGCCGTTACGGTCAAGACGGGCGGCGAGATCACCGACGGAGCTGTCGTAATTGCCGCTATTACCAGCTGCACGAACACCAGTAATCCGTCGGTCATGGTGGCTGCGGGCCTGGTCGCCGAGAAGGCTGCCGCACGTGGGTTGACTCGCAAGCCGTGGGTGAAGACCAGCATGGCTCCTGGTAGCCGCGTGGTCACCGAGTACCTGTCGAAGTCGGGTCTGGATAAATCTCTGGACGCCCTGGGCTTCAACACCGTCGGTTACGGCTGCACGACGTGCATCGGAAACAGTGGCCCGTTGCCTCCCGCTGTGTCGGAAGCCGTCGCCAGTGGTGACCTCGTCGCCGCCGCCGTGCTGTCGGGCAATCGCAACTTTGAAGGCCGTATCAACCCGCAGGTAAAGGCGAACTACCTCGCCAGCCCGCCCCTGGTTGTAGCCTACGCCATTGCCGGAACCGTCGATATCGATCTGGCCAAGGACTCGCTCGGCAAGGATCAAGCAGGCAAAGATGTCTACTTGAAAGACCTCTGGCCGACGCAGAAAGAAATCTCCGACGCCATCGCCCGTTCGATGTCGCCAGAGATGTTCGTCACACAGTATGGCCATGCCACCGAAGGCCCCGAAGAATGGCAGAAGATTTCGGGAGCTGGAGGGGACCTGTACCAGTGGGACGAGAAGAGCACCTATGTCCAGGAGCCGCCGTTCTTCGTCGACATGCCCACGACTCCCGCCCCCATCCAACCGATTCACGGAGCTCGGGTGTTGGTTTCGGTCGGCGATTCGGTCACCACCGACCATATCAGCCCGGCCGGTGCCATTAAGGCTAATTCGCCTGCCGGCTTGTACCTGCAAGAGCAGGGGGTCGCCGCAGTCGATTTCAACAGCTACGGCAGCCGCCGCGGCAACGATCGCGTGATGACACGCGGCACGTTCGCCAACATCCGGTTGAAGAATTTGCTCTGTCCGGGAACAGAAGGGTGCATCACCAAGTACCTGACGACCGGCGAGCAACTGTCGATTTACGAAGCCGCCGCCAAGTACAAAGCCAACGGGACACCGCTGGTCGTTCTAGCGGGAGCTGAGTACGGCACCGGGTCGTCTCGCGACTGGGCCGCCAAGGGAACCTATCTGCTAGGCGTGCGAGCGGTCATTGCGGTCTCGTTCGAGCGTATCCATCGTTCGAATCTGGTCGGCATGGGCGTGTTGCCGCTGGAATTCCTGCCGGGTCAGTCACGTGAATCATTGGGACTGGACGGCACGGAAACGTTCCGCGTCGAAGTCGACGACAACGTCCAACCGCTGCAGGAATTGACCGTCACCGCGACTCGTGAAGACGGCACACAAGTCGTCTTCCAGACCAAGTGCCGTATCGACACTCCGGTCGAAGTCGAGTACTACCGCCACGGCGGCATCCTGCACAAGGTGCTGCGAGAATTGGCTAAAAGCTGAATTTTTTCCGCCCGATGAAACGAAAAATCACCCCGGCGGGTGTAACCTGTCGGGGTGATTTCGTTAGTGGATACCGTACAAAATCGCGCCGAGTTTGAGGTTCTGGGGTCGGGCGTTCAAATTTGCTGACTCTAACGGATTGCAGGTGTGGTTTTTCGTCGCCCCAGCAGGGAAGTCGCGGTGACGAGGT
>JAZKFE010000348.1:0-13349 GCA_040386595.1 Planctomycetota bacterium
GGGTGAGGCTCCTGCCGAACCGCTTGGTCTTTCGACTGCCGCTAGACTTTGCGGTTCGGCAGGAGCCTCACCCTCCCAGAGGACTCGAATCACGCCGTGACACAACACCAGAACCAAACACAAAAGCCCCGCACCAAGGTACGCTTGATGCGGGGCCACGTTTTGCCGAGTTGTCTGTACCGTACTTAAAACTACTTCTTTTTCAGTGTCGCCAGATACTCCACAACATCCGCCAACTCTGACACCGACAGCAGTTTCGCCAGATCAGCCGGCATCAGCGACAGCTTTTGCTTCACCAGTTCATCCAGATCCTTACGAGCAACCGTCTTGGTGATCGCTTCGTTGTTGCGGAGCGTGACAGCCTCATCCGTCTGGCTGACCAGAATGCCGTTGAAGATCGTTCCGTCCAGCATGATGGCCGAGAACGTTTCATAGTTATGGCTGATCCCCGCACTCGGGAAAATGATCGATTCAAACATCGCCTGGCGGCTCAGCTTGCTGCCGATTTCAGACAGGTTCGGACCGACTTCCTTCCCTTGATTATTGACGATATGACACGTGGCACATTTGCCCGTCGTCGCATAGATCTTGGCTCCGTTCTCGGCATTGCCCTTCAATTGAGCCAACTCGCCCAATGAGGGCAACGGCTTGGCATCTTTGCCAGCGGGAGACGGGAAGAGTTTTTCGAAGCTCGCCTTCTGGGCGGCGTCCAGCGGTGCACTTTGCAATGCCGCCGACAATGCCGGGGCGAACGTGTCGTCAAACGCTTTGGCTTCGGCGAGTTTTAAAACCTCGGCCGCTCCGGCTTTCGTGCGTGTCGCTCCCTTAATGGATTGACGACGCAGATCGGCCGGTGCATCCGCATTCTGGACCAAGGCCAACAGTGACGGCACGACCTGCGCATCGCCCGAGTTACTGAGGGCCGTCGCCAAACCCACCGCCAGGTTTCCCTGAGCTTGAGAACCCTTCAAAATGGTTTCGAGCAATCTCAATTGCTGCTTGGCCAGCAGAATCCGCACGGCATCGATCCCCAGTTGGTCATCCGGCTTGGCCGACGCCAACTGCGCCAAATCGGGATAGCGGTCGGCAACACTGAATTTCTCTACCAGAACCAGGAACTGCGGTTGGCCCTGCAAGCTTTCCAACACTCGATTGAGGGCCACTTTCTGTTGTTCATTCTTGGTGACGTCGAACCCTTTTAGTCGACTCAACGCTTCAGCCGTGACGAACTGCACTTTCTTCTCGTCACCAGTCGTCGCAAACGCCAACTGCACCAACGCGTCTTCCTTCTCTGACCCGGTCAGGAAATCGAACGCCCGCAAGTAGCGCGGACATTGCTCGGCGGTCGTCTCGGTCGCAGCAATAATCTTGGCCAGTAACCCCGGGCTCTGCTTCGCTCGAGATCGCCAGATGATGTCGCGGCCGGCTGGGGTATTCCAGTTGCCGCCGACTTCCTTCAACCACGCCGCGAGACAGGTATCCCAGTCATCACCAGCACCAATCCCCAGCGCTTCCAGGTACCAGCGATCCTGACCGTCATGGCGTGATGCCAACTCGGCCCAGTACAAGGGTTTCGATGACGACTTCGAATGCCGCAACGCAATCGCCACCTCGCGGAGCACCTGCGGCGACAAGGGATTGTCGGTCAGCACCTCTTCCAGTTGCGATCGAATCACCATTTCTTCAAACGAGACCGACAACCGCTTTTCACCGATGGATGTCTCGATCTGCACATTGCCGGCCCCCGAATGGACCAGCTGGCGGCCAGCACGAATTGCGGCGATACGGATGTCCGAATCCTTGTCCCGCAAGGCTTCCGACACATGAACCAACCCCTTGGCTTTCAGCTTGCTCAGCAACCAGAAGGCCCGGGCCCGCAGACGCGGATTGGTCTCCTCTTGGAAGACTTTTAATAAGCCTGCTTCGGCCTTGTCACCCATTTCATGCAACGCCGTCCATCCCATGTAACGAGCCGCCAGGTTGGGGCTCTTCAATGCGGCGATCGCTCCCTCGACGGTCGAAACGTCAATGGGGTTGGCTTGATAGGCGGTCTTCGGCGGTGCGACGCGGAACAGACGCCCCTTGTCGGCATCACCCATGCGGTGGCCACCCACACCGGGATCGTACCAGTCGGCCACGATCAATGAACCATCCGGAGCCACGCACACATCCGACGGACGGAACCAATTATCCCGAGCGCCATTCAGAATATTAACGATTTCCGCCGAGTACCCTGCTCCCGACTTCTTCGTCGGATAGGCTCGCACGACGTTCGGACCGGCATCACAGTGGATCGGCTGATTGCGGAAGATCTCGGGCAGCAACGTCCCTTCATAGAAACAAATGCCCGTCGGCGAGCCAGCCCCGGTCTGCACCAGGTTGGGCACCACACCAGGATCATTCAGATGCCAGTGACGCAGAGGAATCTCGGCTTCGAGATTGGTCCGCGGTGCATTCCAACTGGCGCCGGTGATCTCATCCACATAGCCGAAGTTACCGAATTCCATCACATAGTTGATGCGGACACCTTTGTTACCGTCGTCATCGTTGTCCGATTGCCACACGGTGCCAAAGCTATCGACCGTGACTTCGTAGTTGTTCCGAAAATTGTTGCCCAGAACTTCGAACTGGCTGCCGTCGACATTGCAGCGGAATGCCATCCCTTGGCGGTACGGCTTGCCCGAATCGTTGACGACGTTCCCCGCCAGATCAACGATCGGCTTCCCCGCAGCATCACACACCTGCTTGCCGGTGTTGCCCACGTTCCAATACAGCTTGCCATCCGGCCCGAAAATAAACGCGTGGGTCGAGTGATCATGTTGAGGCTGCCCGACATTCGTGAACAGCAACTCCTTCTTGTCGGCCTTCAAGTCACCATCTTCATCGGTGAAGATCCAGACATTGGGGGCACACGACACAATGATCTTGGTTCCCTTACCGCTCGGGGTGGGGAACACGCCAATTCCCAGGGCCGAATCGACTTCATGCCCCTGGAAGAAGACCGTTTGCTTGTCGGAAACGCCGTCTCCATTGGTATCTTCGACAACCAGAATCCGGTCGCCTTCTTTCCGTTCGCCGCTGCGGTGACGGTAGTTGACGACTTCGCACACCCACACTCGTCCGAGGTGATCGACGTCGATATCCGAGGGGCTCAGCATGCCCGACGCTTCGGACGCGAAGAGGGTCGCTTCCAATCCATCTGCAACATCTAACCCTTTGACCGCGTCCAATGGATCACGGCTGCCAACTCCCCCTGCTCCACCGCCGTCCGCAGCCAGGTACTTGGCATCGGGCTTATCGGTGAAGACGAAGAACTGCACCGTCGAACCATTCCCCTGATTGGTTCCCCCTTCATCGAGCCCCCCCTTCGCGGTGAACTTGGTAAAGGCCGAGCCTTCCGGAAGAACATACTCGACGATCGAATTCGCGTGGGTCCCGATCCCAAACTCGACGCTCTTGCCAGCGACTTTCAACGGTTTGCCAACGCAATTGGCGTTAACGTGGACTTCGCCAAATCCAGCAACCGCGGACTTCCACTTGAGGTCCGTCAGCTTGACCGTCCCCTTGGGGCCAATCAGCTGGGGCTCAATCCAGTCGGCCCAGTCGCAGGCATAGCCATCGCCGCCATCTTGCGCCACCAGAAACAGGGACTTGGCACCGGTGATATCCACGTCGATATTGACCGCATGTCCAGAAGTGGCTGTGGAGACAATCTTACTATCAAATTTCGGCTTGGCCTGAGCCTGCACTGCGGTCGGTACGGAGACCGCCGCGGAGGCCAAGCCCAACATGAACACCAACGATGAGCGCGTCAACTGCATGTCATGGCTCCGGAATGGAGAGGTCATTTGAACGAATTAGGGGGGACAAGGCGTCACCCCGTGCAGCCGCAGAATGGATCAGAGTGCCATTCCTGAACTGGAATCGACGAGTGTGGAGCAGAACCGCACCAATGTCAACGCATTGGGGCCGGTGAGCAGAGCGAACCAGAGTCGTTGTTCGCTCCGCGAACTGAACGTCTTCGTCTCTTCGCAGGCGAGCGTTAACGGAGCCGCAACCTCTTGTTCGCTCCGCTCACCCAGATTCGAGAATCTGGGCTACCCGATCTTCTCAAACATCTGCATCAAGGATTTGCCTTCGCCCAACCTAAGCCCCGGCTACGACTCGTCAGCGATCTGTTCGAATCGCCGCAGCGCTCGATCATAAGCCGCCCGGGCCGCGGGGCGTTCAGCTTCTGAAATGTACTTGTGCCGAGCGTCCCACAGCTGATGAATGGCTTCTATACACCATCGGGCACTTGAGTGTGAGGCGCGAATAGGCTTTCCTCCCACCAACACCTCGACGGGGTTGGTATGCAACTGGGGAAACTGTCGCAACGCCACCCAACTGCTCTTGGCGATGGGCACGTCAAACTCAACCGGATGGATCTGTCCGTCAGCAGGAACCGTTTTGCTGGCCACGGCGATGCCGTTGACGACCAGCTCGACCAACCGCTCGCCCCCTTTGACAAAATCCTTCGACCGCGGCGCGTGCAGGTTGACGGTGTCTCCCAGCATGCGTCGGCCGGCTGCCGGCTGCAAGGTGCCATAGGCGACCCCCACGGGTGTCTCCAGGGAAAACACCACTTGCGACTGCACTTGCACGCGACCAGCGCCGTCCAGTTTGATCTGCGATTCACCAGGCCGCACCCCGCCGACCGTAAAATCAACCGCGTGGGCAAAGCCATCCGAGACGTACGACCGCCCCTGCCCCAGCCCGTTACACCACTCGGTGAAATCCACGTGATCGACATTCCCCAGCCGCACATACACTCGTCCCTGGCCCACTCGCACGCTGCTCATACAGGGGAAGTCTGTCTCGCCACTGCATTTCAGCGGAAAGCCACAGTTCATCAAGTGATACCAGGTATTCCACTCCGGAATCCGAGCGGTATCCATGGCACTGATGAAGTCACAAACACCTTCGGCCGTGCTGACACAGATCTCCAGAGCCCCACCGCCATTCATGTCGGGGATCGCTAGATTCGGCAACTGCTGAGCGGCGCGACCGAAGCTGGCCACCAATTCAACTTCTGTCAGCGAACCATCCTTGTCTTCGTCGATCACCGCAAACAGCTCCGGCAACAGAACCCGCTCGGCCTCGGCCGGAGACAGCATCGAGTTGCCATCTTGATCCCACCGCGCCAGCATTCGCTTCGCTCCGGCAATCGGGTTGACCTGCAACGCCGAATGCGGATAACCGGTGACGCCCCCCTGGTCCTTGCACCACTTCAGCACGGGCACCGTCCACGTGGGCCAGCCCTTGTCTTTGGTACCGTCGGAACCGGGGTAGGTCTGCTCCTTGAGATTCAGCAGACAAACATGCCCCAGGGATTGCGAACCGAATCCACTGACCTCGATGTCGTACTTCAACAGAGTCAGTGGCTGGCTGATATTATTCGCGACCGGGTTAAAAAACTGACGCTGAAATTCGTAGCACGGCCCCCAGGTCAGGACACAACCAACATTCAGCCCCTCCCCCTTCACCTGCACGAACATGTCTTCCGGGCGAACACCTTGAGTCGGCATTTCATAGTGCGAACAACCAGCCCCATGGATGTGATGATCGCCACAAAAGAAACCATGCTGCATCGGATTCACCCAACGCTGCAGCTGCAGTGACAGGCTCGCCGGCCCCGACTCAGGAACGGTGAAGTCCTGCTGTCGCTCAAGATATTCCGGCCCGCGGCAATACGTCACCTGAAACTTCCCCGGGGGCAACAGCACCGAATCGCCATCAGTACGATAGATCTGCGGCTGAAAGAAAAAGTCCGGGGCGACGCGTTTGGCTGGAGGGGGATAAACTCGTTCAAAACGATCCCGAATCGTCAGCCGGGCCGCCGTTGGAGTGCCATCCATATCGCGGATCACCAGCTTGACCGGAATGGCCGGCTGGATCTGAAACAACACCGGGACCTCACCCCGAAAACCCAGGTCCTGGGTTCCCTGCCCGACATCAAATTCGATCGTGGCTTCACGTTTGCCAGACTCGGTGCTGGCAATTAATGCGATAGCATATTCCGCTTCCAGACCGCTGAGGTTACGCGTCATGGGGGGAGCCGAGAACATCTCGACGTTCAAAAACCGATCGGTCCGCCCGGCAGTATTTTCGTTCTCTTTCAGTTCCGTCTGAGCCTGTCGCAACAACGTCCCCACGGCCGTGCCGGCATAGACTGGACCTGACTGCGGACTCTTGATGACCAGCGGTCGAGCAATCGTGCTCTGATTGATAACCTTCACCAACAGTGGTGTAAAACCGGCCTGCTGAATCGTCGCCTTGCCCGGTCCGCGCTGCACCTTCACCCGGTTCTCGGGATTGATCGACACGACAAACACGACCTGCGGATCCAGCAGCTCCTGCAGTTGCGAGACATCCCGGGCCTGGCCAGCCACATCGAGCTTCTTCACCAGCTCCGGCGGCAGAGGCGATCCCAGATATTCCAACGCTTCGGCCACGCGCGAAACATTGGCCGCCAGCGGCTGCCCTTCGACTCGCCGGGCACGCTCAACATCTTGAGCAAGCAATGAGGATGCCACCCCGAACACGACGCTGAAGAACGCAATTCGACGGTGAAACATCGGGCACCTCGGTGAACGAGTCGTGCAGATGTCGTTGTTGGCCCTGCGAACACAACACGTTCGCAGCAGGCAGGGGGCTCAAAATTCACGGCGCCCAGAGAATTTTCGCTCGAGACTCCGCGGGCATGGTGAGCGCGGAGCGATCAACGACTATCGCTCCGCTCCACGTTCCAACACTGGCACTAGGCCTTCTTCTTCGCTGCCTTCTTGGCAGCAGCTTTCTTCGCCGGAGCAGCCTTTGCCGGAGCCTTGGCGGCTTCCGTTGCGGCCGCCTTCTTGGGGGCTGCGGTCTTGGGCTTGCTCGCGAACGCCTTGTCCCAACCCTCCCAGAATTTCGGATTCGTTCCGGTGCGTACGATGGGGCCACTCATAGCTGATCCTTCTGACTGACAATGACAAGCGACACGTGACGAATGTCACGACATGTTACAGGCAATAGACAAAGCCCTGCGGCCCTGAACTGGACGCGATTTTGTCGGCGAGAGAGGTCCGCTGTCAAGCAGGTCTCCATGGATGCCCATCGACACCCACAAATAGAGCGACCACAAGGACGTTTCAAGAGTGTCAATCACCCGCACGAGGTTTCGATTGCGGAAAAAACTTTCCAAGCTTTCCCCGCATGACCGAAGTCAAACTGCCCAGGAAAAAACATCTCTGCGAGGATCTCGGCCGACTCGACAAGTCGCGGTCCCGGTCGATTGAAGTACTGATTACCGTCGGTGACGTAGACCCGCCCTTCACGCACGGCCCGCAGTTCACTCCACCCCGAACGAGCGGCCAGAGGCAGTAGTTCCTGAGTCGCCTTGGCAATATCCCAACCACACGGCAGCGCGACAATCACATCGGGATCAGCGACGACCAATTGCTCCCATTCCATCCACGGCGAATGCAGACCCGCCGCGCCAAACAGATTGTCTCCGCCGGCGATCTCCACGAGTTCCGGAACCCAGTTCCCAGCAGCCATCAGGGGATCCAGCCACTCCAGACAGGCCACTCGCGGACGAGTCCCCAGCTGCCGGGTCGCCGCCTGCAATCGTGCCAAGCGCCCTCCGAGTCGGCCGATCAGCAGCTCGGCACGATCAGCAACACCCAGCTCGGCCGCCACCAGTCGGATATCACGCCACAGATCGGCCAGAGAATTGGGATGCAACGAGACCAACTGGGCGGGAGCCTCCAACAGTCCGCAGACTGCCGCTTCCACATCCTTCAGGCTCACCGCACAGACTTCACATTGCGTCTGAGTCAGAATGACATCGGGAGCCAACTCTCGCAGCTGCGGACCGTCGACGTCATACAACGACAAGCCTTGGCTCGCCGACGATTTGACTCGTTCGTCAATCTCGCGACTGCTGCCAGTCACATCGATCCGCGGCTGCGAACATTGCGGCAGCGACAGGATCGACAACGGATAGTCGCACTCGTGAGATCGCCCGACGAGCAAGTGCTCACAATCGAGACCACACACGATTTCGGTGGCACTCGACAACAACGAAACAACTCGAGGCTGAGACTGCATTGCCTCACCTCCAGAGATACTTGATATCGAGGATGAAACTGCAGCAGATCGACTACGACTGTTGATCGTCGGTCGTCGGGACGCGTGCTTCGACCAGTTGCTGATTCGTGCTCGTCGAACGACGCTCCACGGCGGCAGCGACTTCGAAGAAGATCGCTGAGTAAATCAGAGTGCCGTACACCGAACGATACGCGAACGGCAAAGCCGCCACGTAGCAGGCCAACAAACCAGCCGGAGTTTTGGCATACAGAGCATCGCCCACCAACCATTCCCCGAAGTTCGTCAGCAGAAAGAAGGCAACCTCACTGGCCAAGGCGGTCACTCCGACACGCATGGGGCTGACCTTACCACGCAGTGACAAACCGATGACTCCGTGCAACACGAACCCTGCGTAGACGAAGGGGAGCGAGTTGTAGAAGGCAAACGCGGGCTGGCCGCTGATTCCGGCGATCAACAGATCGCTGAACAGGTAGGCAACCAAGCCGATTCCCAATCCCGCCCAACGTGCCGAAAAATAGGCTCCGCCGAGCAAGCACATGGCCGGAACGGGTGAAATGTTCCAGACGAACGTGGCAGGATCGGTCAGCGAAATCAAACCGAGTCGATGCAAGACATACGGCAGGACCCGCATCCCAATACCGAATGCGACCAACCCGAGCACGACGAGATTTTGATTCCTGGGCTTCTGCACGTCATTCCTTCCATATTCCGATTTGCGATAACCCGTAAAATCACGGGCCACATCTTATTGATCTTGATCGCCGACTGGCATCTGCGACAAAGAACGAATCCGCTCCCTGTCACCTGACGCCAATGCCTACTTTTTAACAGCGCGCGGCTGCGAATGCACGGCCGCGACGGCATCGAGATCAAATCCCTGAGTGGTTTTTCCACCGAGGGTACTCAATCCTAAATCGGTAATACGCACGAAGCGGATGACCTTGAACCCCAATTCACTGATATCAAACCCCTCACCCCCCGCTTTTTTGGGATCGGTGGGACTGATATCACGCCCTTCATCGGTGTCAGGATTGCTGTAAACGGGCATGTGCCCGGCACAACCTTTCCGCGTTCCGGTGTCGAAGGCGAACGTCTTCCACTCCACGCCATCTTCGCTGACTTCGACCTTGGCCAAATCATATCCGGGATTCACCGCGCCCAAACCGGGTTCCGGCTTGATCGAATTCTCGAAGATCAGGAAGTCGACCCCTTCGCCGTCAACCACTTCGTTATCGACGAACTCCAGGGTAATACTGCCATTCCGTCCCAAAGACAGCACGTGAGCCCCCCCGACGACATCGCCACCACCATGCGGGCAGCCGAGCACAATGTCGGGCAGCTTGTCTTCGTTGAAGCCCCCCTCTTGCCCTTTTTTGAACTCGACCACGCGATCCACAAACGGATCACCCTTTTCGGCCGGAGTCTCCGTGGGGGGGGCAAACAAGGTCACCCACAACCCTGCCACTACGAGATATCGAGTCATCTTCAGCCTCCAGCAGGTTTGGGAGAGGTCAGCGGACCATCGACCGTCAAACGGGTTTTGTCGCGCGGGCAAACGGGTCCCCCCGGCGATCGTTCCACCATTTCGGGTGGCGGAGCCGGGAACCATTTTTGGCACTTCGAGCAATACATTCCCGGAACCAGAATCCGTTTTCCGGACTTGGGATCGACGGCGGGCGTCGCCACCCATTCGCTCCGCGAAACGTCTCCGGTTGCAGTGTTATACAGGACAATCTCGTCCGACTCTTCGCCGACAGTGGCTTCCAGTGGTGTGGTTTTCGTCTGTTGATAGACGGTCCAACCCGTCAACCCACAAGCACCGACCACCAGCAATACAAGCAGCAACGGTTTCATAAATCTGGGGACTCCGAATCGCGCCGGCGATCATCGCCAGCGTCACCCGACTCTCTGCTTAATATCTGTCTTCAAAAGTAATTGTACAGGCGAGCCCGGCGGCGTAAGCCCCGGGATTCCTCGTAAATCCTCTGGTATGACACACGAAGAAGAATCCGGGGGCTTACGCCACCCGGCTCGCCTGCGCAGTTTATTTTGCAAGCCTACTTAGTGCTGTGACACAGCTCTAAAAAAACTCCGACAGGGAACCCGACTCAGAGAGTCAGGCTACGGGACGGGGATCACTCGCGATCGAACAACGTATCGTCGTCTCCGATTTGTCCCAGTTGCTTATTGTACATGAAGTCGCGTTGGGGCTGGTTGATACCAGCGGGGTCGGTCCAGCTTCGCTGCATCGACTCCACATGTCCGTCCAGAAATCCGACATTCGCCGAAAAGCTGTGGCGAAAATGGACATTCGGGTAGGAGGCACTCGGTGCATCCAAGTAAAAATTCTCGCGAAAACTGACATCAGTACAAGCGGGCCAGTTGATGCACTGCGCCTGAGCACTGTCTGCGAAAACAATGGTTTGCGTAATTTGTTTCACGTCGGCAAAGCGGTAGCAAGCACGCTTGCTACCATCCAAAGCCGGGGCCCAAGTGGGGGGCAAGTAGTTGATCGCCAGTCCCGGCCCCAGGTACTTGTGGTTGTATCCGTAACCGGTTGACATCGTGTTGTAGCGCAACTCGGACACCTGCGACGGACCGAAGTTGGGGCATTGATAGGATTGCTTCTGATTCTCCATGTAGGGATTCAAGAAGCCCCGATTGAAATCGAGAGTCTGATTGGGAAGTACTTCTCCCATCCAATAACGAGCTTCACCACCGGGGGTGCCGGCCGGAATGGTGCTGTTGTAGATACTGACAGGCATCAAGGTGCCGTTGAAGACATCTGCATACAGATGCAACGCCAGCAGTAGCTGCTTGATATTGTTCTTGCACTGCGACCGGCGAGCGGCCTCACGGGCCTGTTGCACGGCGGGCAGCAGCAGACTGATCAACACGGCAATGATGGCGATGACCACCAGCAGTTCAATCAGAGTAAACGCCGTCCGGCGACGACGGATCTGGGGACGAGATGCCGGCGCAGGGGCCGACGACAGACATGCAATTTCCACGACAATTTCCTCGTTGTCTGGGACACAAAAATGCGACAGCAACCGTTGGAACGTCACAGAAAAAGCAGGCAGGTCAACTCTTCACGAATAAGGTGAAATGAGTCCGTACCGGATGCGATAACAAGAGGGATCGCCATGAGTGGGCAGTTTTCGAAACTGTCTCAAATACTGCGCAGGCGACCGCGACTTGCCAGGCCTTTTCCCCGAAGGAACCAGCGATTACTGCAGACAGCAGGCAGGTCTTCTGACTTCCGGATCAACCTCGGACCACCCCTTCCCGCTAGCCCCCAACCACAAACGGGGTAGGCTCAGCAGTGGTGATGGTAGTCGTTGTCCCCGGTTACAGCGGCGGGACCGCAACGGAATTACACCGTTTTCCCTATTCTTCTCGCCAAATCACTCATTTTGCGAGACACCTACGTCTTCAATATTCCGCCATCCTACACCGAAGCAACCCATTGTCAACGAGTGGTCGCTGAATTCCCAAATCGACGAATATCGGGAGGCACCTAACGAAAACGCCCGACGACTGCAAAGCAATCGCCGGGCGGATCAATCCACACAGGGGACTCACGGCACGTCGGTCGTGGCCCCATTCTCAAGACTAATCAGTCAAACCGAGTTCAAAAGCGCGCATCACTTCGATCAAGGCATCGACCCCATCGCTGGGGAAGGCATTGTAAATGCTGGCTCGCATACCGCCGACGCTGCGATGGCCCTTCAGCCCGTCCAGCCCAGCCTTCTGCGAGACCTTGATGAACTTCTCGTCGAGTTCCGGCTTCCCGGTCACGAAGGTCACGTTCATCATCGACCGGCTGTTCGTGGCGGCCGTCCCCTTGAAGACGCGGCTGCTGTCGAGGTACCGGTAGAGTTTTAAAGCCTTCTCGCGGTTGATGGTTTCCATCGCAGCCAGGCCACCCTGCTTCTTGATCCACTTAAACACCAGCCCCATCAGGTAAATCCCGAAGGTCGGCGGAGTGTTATACATCGACTGGTTCTTAGCATGCGTGCGGTACTGCAGCATGGTGGGCAGCGTCGCTGGGCCACGTTCGACGATATCGTCGCGGACGATGGCCAAGGTCACACCCGCGGGCCCCAGATTCTTCTGGGCTCCGGCGTAGATCATCCCGTACTTGGAGACATCAATCGGGCGGCTGTAGATGTCGCTGCTGGCGTCCACAATCAGACAGTCGCCAGAGTACTCGGGCGGGGCCGAGAACTGGGTGCCGAAGATTGTGTTGTTCGACGTGAAGTGCGCGTAAGCGGCACCGGGCGTGAACGTGGCTTGCTCGGGAATGTACGAGAAATTCTTGTCTTCGCTGGTCGACGCAATGTTGACCTTACCGAACTTCACGGCCTCTTTGACCGCCGACTGCGACCAGGCACCGGTGACCAGATAGTCGGCCGCGGTCTCGGGAGTCAACAGGTTCATGGGGATCATGAAGAACTGGCTGGAAGCTCCGCCCTGCAGGAACAGAACCTTGTAGTTGGACGGAATACCGCCCAGTTCGCGACACAAGGCTTCGGTCTCTTCGTAGACGGCGACGAAGGCCTTGCCCCGGTGCGAGTGTTCGAGAACACCGATCCCGGTGTCTCCCAAGCTGAGCAACGCGTCGCGCGCTTCTTCCAGAACTTCCACTGGCAGAACTGCCGGTCCTGCTGAGAAATTGTAAATCCGCTGAGGCATAAAAAAGGACTCCAAGAACGCCGGAACACGCCCCCCGGGTGTCGGCTGGACTGATCAGCGCCTAGTTTCGCCCAGGCACATTGTGAGGGTTCTGGTCACTCCGACCAAGGGGAGGCCCCATGTATGTTTTCGTCGGCTCACGCTACGAACGACTCATTATCGCTGTATGTTACACAGTTTGAGCGCGCAAGTAACAGGCATTTGAATGGACAACCCGAAATCGTCCGAGTTCGCCAAATCGCGAGAAGCGAAAGAGAGGCCTGGATGCTCACGCAGAGCATTCAAGAGCCATTGTTCGCTCCGAGAAATGAACACGGCCACAGTTTCTGGGTAGAAAACATTGCGGCCTGCAACGCATTTAAGTTCGCGGATGCGAATAGACGAGCTCGCTTTAACTAAATGTTTTCGTGGAAAAAGCAAGGAATCGCTGTCGGATCTTCAGCTAGTAGGCATCGCAAATCTCTATTCCCCGAAGGGGATACACAACATAGCCCAGGGTCGCCGAGTACTCGCGGCGC
>JAZKFE010000349.1:0-21735 GCA_040386595.1 Planctomycetota bacterium
GTGCGATCTCGCGAGGCCCCCACAACCGCGTGTGGTGCGCCGTTCAAGAACCCGGCGAACTCTGATGGAACCATGTTTTGTTCTCGCTAAATCAAATTGAGCGAGGGGCGGGGTGGCACAGGTTTGGATGTCATATGAGGTGAGGTCGTGGCACGCAAACCAATGCCGCCCTGTCGATCGGACTTATCTGCCGTGTGCCCTGAGAGATGCTCCCCCAAAAGATGTTTCACGGGGGCGCCAGATTCTTGAGCCTAGGTCACCCCGTGGTGCCTAGTCCCCATCGTCCTTGACGACGGGATGGTAAGGGGCTTCGCTATGGCCCCTTACGCGGGTCAAGAGAGGGATGGAACCGCTTGTTAGGCGGCGTAAGTTTGTCTTACGGTCCTGCAGGATGCTGGACAATTTGCAGTTCATTCCCCGCTGGATCTTTAAATGTCGCGAGAATTCCACCCCAAGGCTGAACCTCTGGCTTGCCGGTGAAACAGACGCCAAGAGAACTGAGTTCTGTGTAGGTGTCTTCGACTGACGCCACCGCAAACGAGAGACCGGTGAAACGACCAACCGAACCGTCAGCCACCTCCCGAGCCTCAGCTTCCACCGACTCCACGATCAGGTGCATGGAACCCGCAAGGAAGACAAGGTAATTGTCACTTACCCCTCCAGCAATGAGCGGAAGCCCCAGCTTGGTCAAGTAAAAATCTTCGGCTTCAGTCACATCACGCACGAAAACCCGAGCCGCACTGAGAAACAGAGTCCGGGGATGTGTTATGCCGGAATCAGACTTTCGTCGCACCTTCTCATGAGCGATCAGTGTTGCACAGGTCGCAATACACTGCTCACAGATGAAAGCTCCGCTCGGACCTTCGGCGAAGGGACCAGCCTCTTCATGCAGAGTGTCGCAGAACGAACAGCGAGCCTCTTCCGGAGGCAACAAAGCCAAACGGCGAATCCAATTTTTCATATGACTAGTGACCTTGTGATTGACCCGCTTAACACGCGTTGTCGCGGTGAAATTGAAAGTTGTACGACCCAAAACACAGCTGCTTCATACGTCGGGTGAGGAGCTTGTTAGGCCCGCAAAAAAGGCAACCACAATGTGGGAAGATACAAGGTCGTTACCACTCCAATCGCAATCGCCCATCTTGTGATACGATCGATTGAGTGGCACTCCAGGATTGTCCCCAGAACAACCGCGACTGGCCCCAACAACGCCAGGCCGCGTGCCAAGGAAAACAACGAAGGAAAGGAACACAAACAAACGCCAAGAAGGCCGGCAAGACTTAAGAGGAGAACGAGCTTCGCCAAGGTTTTTCGATTGTATCGCACGACGCCACCTCTCCAACGTGTCTTCAGTTGTGCTGTCTAACGCCCATGTTTACCCGCGCGAGTGGCCGTTGAATATTGAATAAATCCCCAACCCGGCAGCGGCGCACTTCGGATTGAACCGCTTGTCAGGCGGATTTGTTTAGTGTTACCTGCCGCAAGTACTGTCGCCGCGTCAGAATATGCTGAACGAGGATTGCGATTCGTTACACGGCGTCCAACGGTATGTCTACATTCCGGAATTCAGTGTTGTGACATGTCATCTTTGTACGGAGGTAGCCAGGCCGTAAAGTCGGGGAAGACCCCGAATGAAACATGTTGTTGACAAGTCCATTCTGGAGTGGGGGGCTCAATCCAACGGGCGAATTGCTGATCACGCCAAGAGACTTGGTCATCACGAAATAGTAGTTTAATAAACCGTTCAGCGATTTCATCGCCCCACAAGAGCGCCGATGCTTCATCATCGGCATCAATAAGTACTGCTTCGGTATTTTCGTCTTCCCAGCCGTATATCACATTGCAGCGCGACTGCTGGGGAGTTTCAAAACCAAAGACATAGAGAAATGTTGTCACGTTCTTTCCACCTCATGCACAAGTTAACCCGCGTGTGTCTCACGCGAGCGAAATTGATGACACCCCCAATCAACCATGGCAGCTTGTCCCGCTAGACCGTTTCCGCTTCTAGCACCACTGCCAGAAGCCGGGATAAGTGAAGAAATTCGCTAAAAGGCGTGGACGGTGCATCCGGTCCGAAATGTGATTGCAATCCCTTGGCGAGATCGACAATTCGGTCATCCAAATTGGCCGATCTGCCCCTCTGGCGACGTGCGTAGCTTCGCCATCTGCGAAGTGCGATGGGAGCCATCTTCTCGCCTGGCCACCAACGAATACCCACCTCTGATTCGACATCAACAATGCGGGCCACTTCGGTTTCGATCTCCGCTTGCGTCATTGGGAGAATGCCTAATCCTCAGCTTAACCCGCGTTTCGCCACGCGAGTGACCATTGAATGTTGAATAAACCCCAAACACAACTGCGACACACGTCTGGTGGCACTGCTTTGCGACTGTACTCGGTCGCTAAGCAGTGTGTTCGTGACGCGTCCCCCCATGGTCCGACCGCCGAGGCGGGGGCGGTCCCCTTCACCAATTGCTGTCGATCGATCGCACCTCTTTCGCCCAAGTTAAGATTGCCTTGGCAAGACCGATGCCTTACCGGCCGAAGCTACTGAGTCTACTTCGTCGCAGAGTCACTCCGCAATCGATTGTCTCGTGCCACTGCTGCGCGGCGCGAACCTGACGTCGACATCTTCACCGCACTTCAACAGTGCTCCGGGAAATTTGCGTGCTCATGGAACCACTGATTAACGACTAGGTACCGTCGCGAAGCAGTGCCACGACCTTAAATTTTACGGCGTTCAAACCAGTGCCACACTGATCGTGCAAGTTGTGGCGAGAGACTGTTGTACGTTAGATGCTTTAGACGAAGCGTTAAATTTTAGAGGACGTTATTACGCAGCTCGGGGAAAACTTTGGAAACCTTGTTGAGAAGATAGTCTCCGTAGGTCCCCGAAAAATCATGCACGTTGGCGTTGTCCCATCTCCCCGGAATACCCTCGGCGAGGGTGTGGTCTTCCAAGCCCTCGATCGGTTGGATCTGAGCGTCGAAATTGGGGTCGAAGAAGAAGGGGAACGATACCCGGTCGCGCTGCGACGTGTTGATCACGCGATGGGGAGTTGACCGATAGATGCCGCGCGTCAAGCGGTCGAGCATGTCGCCGATGTTGCAGACGAAAGAACCGGGGATCGGTTGCGCATCGACCCAGCCAGATCGAGATTTGACTTGCAGTCCGCCCGTGTCGTCCTGTCGCAGAATGGTGAGCAAGCCGTAGTCGGTATGCTCGCCGACACCCCAAGGGATATCGGCGGTCTCGGCGATTTTCACATATGGGTAGTTGAAAATGCGAAACAAGATCAGCGGGGCGCCGGTATAACGGTCCTGGAAATAGTGCTCGTTCAATCCCAATCCCAACGCGATCCCAGACATCAAGACGTGGCCGAGCTCTGTCAGTGACTCAAGGTACCGCAGCACGGTCTCGCGGAATCCGGGAATCTCGGGGAAGAGGTTTGGTCCGTGAAGAGGCTTGCGAGCTAGAACGGCTGGATGGTCGGCTGGTAGCTCTGTGCCGAAGTAGATCCCCTCTTTTCGATCCGGCTTGCCGGACGTGAGTTCGTTGCCCACCGGGAAGTAGCCGCGCCACGCACGGCCTCCCTGGGCCATGGCAATCTGCATTTTGACCGCCTCGCGCTGAGCGAAGAACTGGCGGCTGTGTGCTTCCAGCTGTGCGAACAAGTGCTCGTCAATGCCGTGGCCCACGACGTAAAAGAAACCGCATTCCCGGCACGCCCTCCCGATTTGCTCGGCCGTCTGTATTCGCTGCGCCTTACGATTCACGAGCGGTACGACATCGATCACGGGAACGTGGGAAAAGTCACTCAAATTCATATCTGAATCCAACAGGGTTTCGCGGCTTTGCCGAACATTGATGGAGACTACGCCCGTGTTCAGAAGTAATTACGCAGGCGAGCCCGGCGGCATAAACCCCGGGATTCCTCATAAATCCTGAGGTTTTATACATGAAGAAGAATCCTGGGGCGTCAGCCACCCGGCTCGTTTGCACAGTTTATTTTGCATGTCTACTTGCACCTCTTCAAGGCGAAGTATTCGGGCGCAACTGGCACCCAACCCGAAGATTAAGCTGTCACAGAACACGAGACTCGGACTAACCGCTCAACAACAGATGCACTGCGGGGCACAGGAAACTCCACTGTCAAAGTTGTTAGCCCACGTTTATGGTAATTTATACCGATGTAGGATCGGCGTGCCGTGGCTATAAAGCAGTAACTCCTGACCGCCGGCAACCAGAAATGGTTCCCCAAATTCGTTAGCGGTGTCTTTCCACTCGGCCGGCCGGCACGACCTCACTGATTTCCCTGCGTTATCAACGAGCAACAGACCACATTCACCCGAAATGACCGCGCGAGTGCCGTCATAGGCCAAGCTCGGAAAATGGCCCAGCGCCTGCGGCAGTGCAATGGTGCGAATGGGATCTCCGTTTGATTGATAAAGATGAATTGCCCCCTGATTAAGAATGGCAATCGAACCGTCTGCCCCGACTGCAACTTGATTTAAATAGTTGAGCCAGTTTCCATCCGGACTGCGGCGAATTGTCTGCAAGACTTGACCACTCGGATCAATCAGCAGGATCTCATTCATCCGGATCGCGACGACATTGCCGGTGCCGGGTTGAAAATAGCAACGATTGGCCGGCAATTTGACGTTCTCCAGTCGCTGCCCTGTTGCTGAAAAATGCGAGAACTGTCGTTCGTCCTCATCAAAGGACAGGCCGTCTCCGAGTCCCAGGTAGACTTCTTCTTGATCATTCATGGCCATTGCCGATTGAAAAACGGCATTCTGGAAATCAGTCGGTAACGACTGGCAGCCGTGGCGAAGTTTTCCCGTACGATCGAAGACATGTATCGATCCGGTTCGATCATCAACCGCATAAATTTGACCTTTGCGGTCCACACTGAGGCTCGCGATGCGGTTGAGTTCGGTGGGCTGTGGAGCTTTCCCGACAACGTGATCGACGATCCCCTGTTCAGTCAGTCTCACCAGACAATTCCCGTCGCAGGCCCAGAGCCGGCCGTCAGGTGCGACCTGCACTCCGTCGCTGGTGTTGACGAGTCGGCCATCTTCGTATTTGGGCGTGAACTCCGCGTGGACACTGCCATCCGATTTCATGCGGATAAAACGAAATTTGCCGTCAAAGTCTTCAACGATGAAGCCCCCATCGCGATCCGTGGCAATCGACGAGGCATAGTTAGGCTCTCGTTTCCATGATTCAGCGAGGTCGAACTCCCGTTGTACGTGCCCCTCGCGATTAAAAACTTTCACCGTGTTCAAGACGTTTCCCAGGACCACAATTTCATCACGGCTGGTCCGGGCAATGTCCTTAACACCAAACAATTGGTCCTCGCCCTGGCGGTTGGAATCGTCCGTCCGTTCCCAGCGGCGCTGGCCCCGGCTATCGAAGGCCAGCATTGATGAGGTACTCGTGAACTTATGCCGCACCGTCGCCAACGCCACCCAATCACCGTCCGCGAAACCCAGCAGGCGATCCACGGCCGGACAGTCAAATCCCGTGACCGCGGTAAGCTTCCCCGTTTTCGTGTCCAGCCACCACCCACGTGATTTCGATTCGAAGCCCTGATTAGAATGAGTGAGCAGAAATTGGGTTCCGCCGATCCATGCGCAGCCGGTCCATTGCGAATTTGCCTGAACGTCGACCGCCAAGGGGATCTGGCGCAGCACTTTGCCCTGCTGATCGATCTGGATGAAAGTCGTTGGGCTGACTTTACCCCTGATCGGTTCGTCGCTTCGCAGGAATGCGATCTGCCCGTTGCCATCAAACGTAAATGAGTGGATCCCACTCACAGGTGCTGGGGGGACGGTCTGGATGGTCACGGAATCCATATAAGTCAGCGAGATTTCCGGCAGATTCAACGGTTGCGGCTTCGATTTTGCGGTCAGATCAAAGGCAACTTGTGAAATCTCCTGGACCTCCCACTTGCCGGAGACACTCTTGACCGAGAATGATTTTTTCGCCTTCTGCGCGGCAACTAAAATGTCGAACCGACCAGGTTCGTTAGTCCCCAGAATCCCAACCCCCTGACGAATCAGATGGCGGAGATTGTCCTCGGCCTTCTCGTCGCCGGGAACTTCATAGTCAGTTGGTAGGTCGAGTTGCCAAACGGGCTTGGCCTGCAGATCAATCAAAGTGAACCGGGCCCCAGCGCGACCACCTTGCGGCTGCTTGTTGTCGTAACGCCACCAGTGCACCAGCGTCAGAGGGGTGTTAGGGACAGGCTTCACATCCAGAATGCTTCTCGCCACTTCTGAGTTGGGCATGAGATTCACCGGTACGAGCTTTTCCGACGCCGTGGCTTTCGACAATTGGTAGCCCCACCATGTCTCCTGTGCTCGATTCACATCGGGGTCACTGATCCTGAGGACCATCCGATCATTGGGCCCATCGACAATGAGTCCCCGAGCTTTGGGGTCCGAGTAATCATGCGGAAAGCGACTGGTTTCCCGCGGCGTAGTCTCCTTGAGCAGAATCTCACCCTTCGGACTAAGAATGGCAACGACGAAGTCCCCGGTGTCTCGAATTCCAGCGTAACCTTCGGTGTAGGAATAGCCGCCAACGATTCCCTCATCGGTAATGCCTGCGTCCCACAACGTGAACGGAAGTGTGACCGACCATTTTGCTTGACCGTTTTCCTGACAGTGATACGTCGCGGCACCACGTGCACACCGATCGCTGGGGTCAACGGTGAGCGAGAATTTGCCACCCGGTGCGTGATAGACTTTCGGATTGAGGACTTCCGATCCGCCGAACTGGCCCTGAGCTGGCGTGACACGAAGACTTGTGAGGATCAATGCCAGCCCCACCGCAATCCTGCTAAATGAAGAGAAACCATTCATGGCACGTCTATCTCCCGTTTCTGAGCTGAGAGCCGATTTACTCTTCGCAATGTAAAGAATTAGGGATGCCTTTCGGCTCATTGTCGCCAAGCCCCACGCGGGCCCAAGTGCACTGCTTGGCGACGGTACTCGGTCACTAAGCAGTGTTTTCGTCACGCGCCCCCTAGTCCCACCGCCGAAGTTGGGGCGGTCCAATTCACCAATGGCTGTCAATCACATCTCTTCCAGGCAAGTTGGAATTGCCTTAGCAAGACCGATGCCTTACCAGCCAAGGCTACTGAGTCTACTTCGTCGCAGAGTCACTCCGCAATCAATTGTCTGGTGCCACTGCTGCGCGGCGCCCCTGTGCGGCGCGAACCTGAAGTCAACATTTCCGCATCACCTCAGCAATGCTCCGAGAAACTGGCGCGCGACAAAGTACAGTCGCGAAGCAGCGCCCCCTGCCCTGCTCGTGTGAGTCATACGGTAACATCCACGATGATCTCGCGATTTCGTTGAAACACCAGTCCACTGTGGATATGATCGCCGTGAAATGGAATATCCACGATCAGCGTGAGGAAACATTGTTAGGCGGCAAAATGATCTTTCAGCGAACAGGAATTCGTCCCACTTTCAGGATGCTCGGACGCTTGATATCGATCGCCTGCATTGCCACTGCCGTCTGTCTTGCGCCCCTCGCGATTAGTCGGAACGACGAAAGCCTGCTTCGCCTCGCAGGTCTCTATTCAATCGGGGGTTGGTATTTCTGGCGATCTGTTTCCAAAGCCGTAAAGGAAAACTCAGATCCCAAAAACCAAGCATCGAACGTCGACTCGCCTGTGGGTAAACTCTAAGTACAACTGGCAGACAGTGCCCATCCCGAACAGTTCGTCACCAGTTCAAGGCTTAACAAACGGTTCCCCCCAACTTTGTACCGCGGGCTGGTTTAATCTGTTATACAACTCACTCGCCCATCATCACGCGGGTAAACTTGGGCGTTAGGCGGTGAAGGCACAGTATGGACGCCTGCCGTAAAGCGAGGCTTGGAGATCATGAAATGACAACAACCGAACCAAAGATCTGTCCCAAGTGTCGTGGTACCATGGAATGCGGCCACACCAAAGCCTACAGATATTTCGGCGACACGGCGATCGGAGCAGAACTACGGGACCTTAAGTTCGTTGTGGCCGGGATTCCCACATCCTGGAATCCAGTGCAGGCATTTACACAGGGGCTGTCACGCGAACCGCAGGATCGCACCTACCGCGTGCTCGGCTTCCGCTGTTCCGATTGTGGATATCTGGAACTCTATGCGAACGATAATTCCGATGGATTCGACAAATAGGCGCCTAACAAGCGGCTCAACCCGACGTGTTCCGCGGTACGGGTTTGGGGTAACATCGATGTTTACTCGCGTGGCACAACGCGGGTGACCCCAGCGCTCTGTCATATCTAAATCTTCGGGTTGGGTGCCACTGGCTCTGGCAGTGCCGAGAGTCGATCTGCTGTCCCGAAAAGCGCTGGCAGAGCCAGCGGCAGCCGAAATATTTAGCCTTGAAAAAGTACTGGGCGTTAGGCTTTCCCGAGCACGAGGATCAGATGCCGGTCTATATCTGGACGAAACATACAGCATCGGAAACAGACACGCGGCTTACTGAAGTTCGCTGCGCGAAATGCGACTGCACTTACTTCTATGAACTGACGCGCGAAGGCGCAGGCACCGAGTGCTCCGCCTACTTCCTGTTTGAGAATTGGGCGCGCGAGACTGCCGTCGCCAAAGCCAGAGAAGATGCGAAGCGTCGTCTCGCTGCCGAGGCTGAACTGGTGCCGTGTCCCAGTTGCCACTGGATCAATGAGGAATTGATCACAGGCTATCGGCGAAGTCGCTTTCGTGGATGGATCGAGCAGTCCATTTGGGCGGCGGTGATCGGAGTGGGGATGTGTGCCGTGCCGGTCAGCTGCGGCATCGGCATTCCCGGACAATCCGAGTTCGTCATTTTCTTCGGTGTCATCGTGCCGATGCTTCTTCTTTTGGTGGTGACAGCAGTGGTCCTGTTCGTTCGCACGATGCGGCAGAGAATTGCTCCCAACGCACGGTACCCGGAACCTCCGCGTTTGCCGCGACACGTTCCGGAGTCACTGATGCTGGACGTCGAGTCTGGTCAATTGGTGCCTGCATCGCAGATAGTGCGGCGAGCTGGCGCTGGCAGCGCAACGGGATGATTCGAACCTGTCGAACGTAGGTGCCTCAGGTTTCGTCACTGGCAAGGCCGAACGAGACCATCAACTTGCCCCGCAGAGATTACGGTAAAAAGCGCTGGCGTGTTCATATACAATTATTCATAACGAGCAATAGACTGTTGTCCCCGGGGCGTCTGTCCGAAATTTTCGATAGGTCGTGTTTCTCCTTATCATTCCTCAAACAGCTTGTTGCTCACAACCGGTTCTCGGTACGATGGACGTGGACGTGGACGTGTGCAAAGAGCCCCGTTATCTGGTCTAACAAACGGTTCGACCAGACATTGTGCCGCTGTATGGGTTTGGCAAGAAATCATCGTCGCTCGCACGGCACAACGCGGGTGAACCTGGGCGTTAGGCATTCCTTCATTCCTTGAAGCTTCGTCACAATGGCTACTCGAGATGAAACGCCAGCAAGATTTACGGCAGTTCAACGTCTCGGCATGATTACTTGCCTCGTTGGATTTGCATGTGTTTTGTTAGGTACCCTAATTGCATCCGTATGGTTCCTGCCATCACCGTGGCATTTGCTTGGTGCTGTACCGGCAACCGTCGCCATATGGGCGCTATTGCGTGAGAGTTTCTTTGAGACGCTGATCATTTTCATCATCCTTCTGTTCGTTTTGTGGCTAGTTCGTTCGCCCATTCAACAAGTCCGCCAAAGTCCCCAAACGAAGCCTATTGTGGAATCGGCCGTGTAGGTCAGGCTGTGCTTGACGCAACCCGTACAGAGCCAACGCTCGGTTTCAGCCAACCGCCGTGCCGACAATGTCCGTAGAGGGTTCACGACGCCCCCGTCATCGTCAGGCACAGCCTGGCCGGCTTGGCTCAGCAGTCCTCGGGGAGACTGACGCGCTCACGACACCACTGCATCAACGACTGAATGGCCACTGAGTACAGTCGCGAAGCAGTGCCACGACTTCTGTTTTTATGACATTCAAACCAGGCCCCCCTGCCCGACGTTTGCCGTGGCCCACTTTGGAGTAGAATGATCGTCAACACTCACGGCACAATACGGGTGAACCTGGGCGTTAGGCCGCAAAGTAGGAAGATCTCAGTCCATGGACTACAACATCGCATACCACCTGCATTGCGAAGTCAAAATGAAGTCAGGGCGCCAGATTATTCTCGAACAACTTGATCAGATCCAGACATACGCCGGGCTGATTGAAGGTGTCCCGTCGTCTGCCATCAATGATTTAGACATCGAGCACGCAGTCGAAGTTGCCAAGAACAATTTTTTTGAAGGTTCTCTGCCGTTTCTTATACCGCCGAATCGGCGCGACTATTTGCGACAATCTGGCGATATGGACAACGTACGCGGCGTTCGGGGCAGTACTCCAGAATGGTTGCCTATGGTCAGGTGCATTGGAACCTTCAAGTGCTCGTTGCCCGTTCGCGATAGCAAAATGCATGGCTCAGCCCTGATTGTTGTCTGGTGCCCAGACTCTGCAGCAGATTGTGGAAATTGACTGGGATACGCTCGCAGTAGACTACCAATACTGATGGACGTTCCGCCTAACAAACGCTTCACCCCGGCCGGGTTTGAAATGTCATTAATATCACTCCCGCGGCACACGCGGATTAACCTGGGGGTTAGGCAGCAGCTTTCTCATGAGGACAATCGCTCAAACACCGCCACACCAACGTTACCTGATGGTGGCAGAAAGACTTTCACCGGCGGCATGGGACAAAGAGTGCCAACGTGTGCGAAATTACGTGTCCGAATTGCCACGCAATCCCGTAAATCGACAATTGGGCGCGGAGCGTCTCGCGTTCATTGACCAAGCGCTGCCGGTCACAAGCCATCCGTTCGTAATTCTTTTCTGCTATGCCGACATTCCGGCAGGTACGAGCTGGGGCCTTGCATTCGATCCGAAGACCCCCTTACCACCCGAGGAAACACATGCCGTGTTCCAGTTTGGTCTATTTGGGCGAACTCTGGCTGTGTCAAATCTGGAGCACGGCCACCATCAACTTGCGGTCATCGATTTTCCGCATGGCCTGCCGCCGCTCTTGCAGTCATTGCCGGTTGACGCCAATCGTCAGAACTACGACCATATTGCCCTCTGCTGTGCCGATGACTTTAGGGAGATTCTGAGTCATCGTAAAATTGCGGACCAATAAGGCAAGTCGGCAAAATTCATGTTGTTTTTCGTATTTTCATGTCATGAACAGAGCCTGACAAGCAGTTCAACCCGACATCGTGCCGCGGTCGGGTCTGGGGGGCGTCAATCTCACCCTCGCAGCACAACGCGGGTAAAATGGGCGTTAGGCAGGAATCGCATTCACCATGGAACTGAACTGTTATACCTACTCAGTCACGTGTGATCGATGCGCCGATCATCGCTTCGTTGACCATCTGATGGTCGGACTTCCGCTGCGCGGATTGGAATCGAAATACTACTACTGCCGAAACTGCTTCTTGGTGGTCCAGTTGCCAGGGCGTGTTGAAAATCGATTCCTCCATGAACTGTCCGATACGCAACTCGACGTTTACGGAAACTTTTCATGGTTTCGGACGCAACTTGCGAATACGGTAAAGCACTTTGCGACCAATCATAAAATGTACTCTTTGGTCACCATTCCAGTGGTTGAGTTGTACTGCCCTGAGGACGGAACTCGATTGGAACTTTGGGCAGACAATTCAACATATCCGGCACTGAACTGCGCGAAGTGTGGCCATCAAACGACCAATGTTGTTGATACATGGAAAATGGGCCATGGTGTCCTTACGTCATGGTAAAAGTGCAGAACATGCCGTTCAACCCGACGTGTACCGCGGCCCGCTTGGGGGTATAAAGATCGTCAACACTCGTAGCATAATGCGGAGCAGCTTGGGCGTTAAATCGTGGAGAAATTGAGAATCGCTATGACGGAACGATGGATTGGGGCTAAGGTATCTGTCACGCGTTGGGTCAGTGACGATCCACAGCCCGGCATCGTCGAATGCGAACTTCAGGACGTTCGCAATCGACGATGGAAGTTCATCGACAAGTGCTCGATGTTTGAAAATATCGATATAGGTCCCGATACAATCTACCCACAGCCCGGATTCATCCTCTGCGTAGTAGAAGGGCGTTCCATGGATGCGGCGGAGCGGGATGTCATTTCAATTGAATCCCGTGGTCCTTGCTCGCTCGATGGCGAGAGCCGGTTCCGCGTGTTTCCCAGCGACTTAATCGAGGGGACTTATGGCAGTACGACCCAGAAGCCGTGGAATGGGTGCGTAGAACCAAACGCTAATGCTGGGGAAAGAGCATAATGCAATCTTTATACTGCCGCACAATTGCTGACAAGGACAGGGAATGTCCCTTTGGGCACAGACAAATCATACGGCTAACAAGTGGTTCAACCTGACGTGTGCCGCGTTGGGGTTTGGGGTGTAATCAATATCACTCCCGCGGTACAACGAGGGCTAACCAGGGTGTTAGGCAGTGAGGACTCCCGAGTGGAACTTGCTCAAGTCAAAGAATTGCTGAACGGCATCGAGCACGCTTTGCCAGAAGCGCTGTTTGTGGAACTATACCCATTTGAACGTGATGACCGGACGTTGCACGTGGCCCTCACCGAACGACTTCGGAAAGCCGCCCGCAAGATGGGGGTCTGGCGATCCCGGGAAATGCTCGCGACTCTGAAGAACGCGTCCTATGGTTTCCACGCAAACCAGTCTCGGACCGTCGGCGGGCGAGATGGAATATTCGTCATTGATCGTGGGTTTCGTCCCCCGAACGAAATGATGCACAAGTTATTCGATCAGTATTTAGACAAGCCGGGTAGTGGTGCCGAAGAAGTCGCAACGGCACTGGGTGTGTCGTTTTCGGACCTGATTCCAGTCCGATTGGTTTCTCACCACATGCGTCTCTTGGGTGTGCTGGCCCGTCTGTCGGGCGACGACTGGCTTGTTCTCGTTGACTGCGATCGTTCAGACTAAAAAATGAAATGCCGGACGAGCGGTTGAACCCGACGTGTACCGCGGCCCGCTTTGGGATAGAATGATCGTCGACACTCGCGGGGCAATTTGGGCGTTAGGCGGAGGGATGCACAGTGACATGGTTTGCCGATGAGGTGATCGCTCCTGCAAACCGACGTGTGCTGCGTGCCGTTGAAGCCGATCCACTTCTCGCCCCATTCGCGTATCATCTCACCGCGCCTGGCGTGTTTGAAAATTGCCCCGAAGAAGGACTTGTCGTAATTCGACCGGTCTGTGATCCAGGTCCAGACAACTTTCCCGCAGCGTGGTACGATGAACCGGTTCTTGACTGGCAGTCATTCCAGCAATGCGACTGCCCACCACTCCTGATCGGCATCGACAGGGTTGCCGAAATCTGTTCCTGTGAACCAACAGATCTCCCTCCCGTCTCTCTGCTCGCCTACCTCAAGGCATTTGCTGCCCGGACTCAATCGACCATTATCTTCTATTCCTGTTTCATGTGGGGCGGCGACATCGAAACCGAGCGGGTGTGGGTATTCGACAACTCGGAAGTCGTTTTGGTGAGCGTTTCACAGGAAGGCACACCATCCCAGCGGAGAACTGCAGTACTTGAACCAGAAGGTATCGTGCATCATGATCCTGGTGGTCCGTTGGTACTCGCATTGCAGAGCATCAAAGTGTTTCTAAAGTCTCCACATTTTACACCACACACACGTTCTTTTCCGTGGCAGAACTATAAGCTGGTCCAGACGAAATAGACTTCAGACAAGGTGGGACCAACAGACATCCATTGACGCCTAGCAAGCAGTTCAACCCGACATCGTGCTGCGGGCAGGTTTGTTGGTGTCGTCGTTGTCAATCCGCACCGCACAACACGGGTTAACTGGGCGTTAGGTAATTGTTCCGATGAGCATCGAAGACGACGTCCGACTTAGGCTCAGCCTCCAACGGGCATTATTGACACACGTCACGTCGGAACTACGGAGCGTTTCGGCGGATGTCGATCCCGAGCGGCGGTTAATCAACCTTCGATTTGTGTTCGCTCGAAAACCAAGCGACTCAGAGCAAGACGCCACCTCCGCCGCCGCGACTGAGGTCATCGCCGACTACCCGAACGACTGGGATCTGAACGAAGAATACGCAGTCCTGCCAGTTCCGGATCGCATGTCAGAACTACGGCTGGTCGTATATTGCCGCTGCGAGGACGAGTGGGTCAGCTCGACTATGTAGGCTCCGTCTATTGAGAAATCCAAGGACGAAATGTGGATCTGCGACGCAATTCAACTTGAAGGCCTAACACGCGGTTCAACTTGACATTGTCCCACGGTCGGGTTTGGGGTGTAATCAATGTCACTCCCGCGGCCCAACGCGGGTGAACTTGGGCGTTAGGCAGTGGAGGTTTGGTGTGGGTCCGTCTTGCGAAGTGTTGTTGATTAACGACGATGGAGCGACGCTCGAGGCCATCGACGCGATTCTGTCAGCTCGCTCTAATCGGATCGATCGCACTCGGAAGGGGCGGGTTTGGGATATTTGGATTCGCGGACATCCAGTGCATATACGGATCGATCGATCTGTCGTTGCTCTCTTGGCGGGACTCAACAGTCATGAAGACGCTTCTATACTACGAGAACTGGCGGAAAGCATTGTTCACACAGTCGGTGGCATGCATTCAGAACCCGAGAAATAGTTGTGCCAAACAAGCGGTTCAACCCGACCTGTGCCGCGGTTGGATTTGGGGTGTCTCAATGTCACTCCCTCGGCACAACGTGGGTGGACCTGGGCGTTCGACAGTAAGACCAAGACTAAAAGTGTTTCCCGGTGGTGTGATGAAAGTGATCGCATTCACACTCATGCTCGCCTTTTCGATTCTGGTGCTGGCGATTGGCATGCCTGTCCTCGAGTCGTCCCGCCAGGAGGCCCGCTTTGCTCAAGCATATATGCAGGCGCGGCAGATCAAAGCCGGTGCGCTGCCCATTCACACTGTAGACCCTTGGGAGACTCCCTTCAGGATCATCAAAGATGATCAGAACGAGATTTCGCTTGTTGTATCTCTTGGACCAAACGGGGCCACGGGGGCCGCTGGGTACGATGACGATGACGATGATGTTGGGTCTGGAATGTCGTCTCCTCCGCACCAAACGATGATGCGTCGGAAACAATTTCAGTTGCTAACCGCACTCATTCTGTCTGCAAGTCCTTGGCTCGTGTTGTCGGCAATGTTGTTTCTGGCAATGGTGCGGCGGCCTCGTCCAACTGCCAGTGAGATCACTTTGTCACTTCCAATCGGAACGACTGCCGAATGCGTAACAAGGAGAATCGAAGGGGACACTCCGAATTGCAGCACGCCCGGGTAAACTCGTGCCTAACAAGCGGTTGAACCCGACGTGTGCCGCAGGCGGGTTTGGGGTGTAATCAATGTCACTCCCGCGGCACAACGCGGATGAACCCGGGCGTTAGGCGGTGGAGTTCCATGTTCTCGAAGTTGCAGGCAGAGATGCACGATGAGGCTGTCCCAAAACCCGAGTCGAAACGGAGCAGTTGGTTCCGGTTCGCCTCGCTGGCGTGCGTCGGTCTGGTCGTCGCAATCGGCACCGCGGTCGTTTGCATTCAATTCCGCGAAGTGCGGCAGCTCAGGAATGCGGCAAGTCGGGTCCAGATTGGTGACTCGCAGGGAACGGTTCATTCGTTGCTGGGGAGCGCGATCTATCACTATGAGAGTGGCTGGCCAAGTGCCGGCGCTCCCCCCGCAGAGTACGGTGACATGTATGGCGGACGTCTGAATTATCTGCGCGAGGATATCGCGTCGTTTGTCGACGGAAGAATTGCGGGTGGTCCTCGATACTCCATTTCCCAAGGCGTCTCTTTATGGCCTGTCATCATCCGGTACAACGGCGACAAGCGGGTGACCGCCGTCTATATTGACGGCATCAAAGTCAAATAGTGACTGCCCAGCGAAACGCAAAGAGGACCGGGCACTTAGCCCGTCGGCATTGGAATTTCCTACAAAAAGACGGGCAGGAGTGCCCATCCTACGGGGCGTTGATCGCTCTAAGTTCGGGCCCACCAGCAGTCCTCCCTCAGTCATTCACCACTTGAAAGATTCCCGAATCCCATGGCGAAGCAAGAAAACTACGCACGGCCCAGGGAACCCGACTTTGATCCGTACAAAGGAGACTTGGACGCCCTGCACGCCTGGAAACAATTCGGCGGGCTCACACTGGGACAAGCTCACACAAAATTCGCAGAGAACCCGATCTACTACCAGGAAGATTTCATGTTCATGGGCGGCACCGCATTCGCCTACTATTTTCCAGTTCTGGAAAATCACCTGCAGAGTGCTCACGATATAGACCCCTATGGGGATCACGAATCGTGGATTATCGCCCTTTGCATTCAGACGCAGTTCGAGGGAGACAATCTCCCGCGGGTGCAACATCTCGCCCCCCGCGTCCTCACGCTAGCCGAATTTGTGCAGAGCAATATCAGCCTGTTTGGCGTCGGGCCGATCGAACAGCAACGCGTGTCGGAAGCCTGGATCAAGATGGTGCATCACGTGGAAGCGGCAATCCAGACGGTGTCCCCAAAAGTGGGCCGACGAAAGCGATGATGTGAACGCACAACCGATTTAGGAAGAACTTTTTAGCCTCTGTTACTCCGGGATCCTCAGAATTAACCCCATGAAAAAATCGGGGCGATGCCGGTTCAAGGGGACCTTGGCCGCACACAAAGTCGGTGAGACCACCGACACGCTGGAGCGAGAATCGGCGAAGAACGCTTGCACTGCCGGCGCGTTAATGTCATCTGATTTGACAGCCTCGATCGGGCGTAATCCGTCTTCGCGAGTAAACCGCATCACACTGCGGCCCGCTTGATCCGTCAGATACAGCTCCACTCCGTTGGCGGCGACGGAGTTCATATGATCGAGCAAAATCCGCTCCAGATTGCTTTCGATCGCCACCCCACCCAGCTTCATTTCGGTCGTCTTATCGTAGACTGAAACCCCAGCCACCAGGCAATCGCCGACCGGCTCCGCAGAGCCGCCAGCCAGTGCCGCACCGGCCCCCCCTGTGGTCACCGGCAATTGCACAATCCGCCCCGGCATGCCGACGTAGATCTCTCGAGGAGCCAGCGCCGTGATCGCTGGCAGGTGTCGACCAAAGAACTCCGTCACATCGGTCCGCTGCAGGCCTCGTTTCGTTTCCGCACTCTCAACACGAACCGGTTTGGCCTTGGTTCCGCCGTCCATGAACCAATAGGTAACGGCGGCATAACTGGGATTCACATCCAGCAAACCGTTATAGATCACTTTCAACCGATCAGCCCACACACTCTCCGACTCACCGCCGCCGCCCCGCCGGGCATCGATCATCGCCTGGATGGGAGGCAACGTTGACATGAACCGTGTGTTCTCGGCCAACGTGTCGATTTCATAAGTCAATTTCGCTCGCAGATCGCGCAGGTCATCCACTGCGTCCTGACGGCGATGTTGCTCTACGGCCACTGCACTTTGATAAGAGTTGAAGCCCCAGCTCACCAGACCCGCAAACACCAAAGTGGCACACAACGCCAGACTTTGTGACAGCCGGCGATGCTTTTGGATCCAGCGCTGAAATCGCTTGGAAAGTGGGTCCTGTATCGCGGAAATGGGCTCATTCGCCAACCACCGTTGAAAATCCTCAGACAGTGCGGCCGCTGACGAATAACGAGCACAACGCTCCTTCGCCATCGCCTTCAGGCAAATGGCTTCTAGAGAAACGGAAACGTGGGGATTGAGCTTCCGGGGACGGGTTGTGGGTTGATCCACAATCAGATCCAGCAAATCAGACATCTTGCTGCCGGGCGCCAGCGATTCTTGACTAAGTTCGTGCGGAGCGAAGCCCGTCAGGATGGAAAACAAAATGGCCCCCAAGCCGTAGACATCGGTCCGTTCGTCAATTTCGTCGACACGGCCCGACGCCTGCTCAGGTGCCATATACATGGGCGTCCCGACAATTTGTCCAGCCAGCGTGACATCCAGATTATCTGAAATGACGGAACCATCGCTGTCCTGCAAATACGCATACGGGTCCTCCATGCCTAATGTTTTCGCCAGCCCCCAGTCGAGCACAATCACTTGCCCGAAATTGTCGAGAGCCACGTTTTGAGGCTTGAGATCGCGGTGAATCACCTTGTTCGAATGAGCATAGGCAATCGCCTGACACACGCTGGCAAAAGCGGTCAACAAGCGATGAAACGCCAGCGGACTGGCCATCTCCAGCTCGCGAGTCTCGTGATACTCTCGAATCGCATCCGCCAGGGTCTCGTTGCCGAGAAACCGCATGACATAAAAGACGCGGCCATCCAGTTCGTTCTCACCCAGAATGTGAACCGGAACAATGCTGGGATGATCCAGCCGTCCCGTTATTTCCGCTTCCCGACGAAACCGGGCGACAGTGGCCGATGCCGGGTCGCAGCGGACCGTAATTTCCTTCACGGCCACATAGCGATTGAGACTGGTATCCACAGCCAGCCAGACCGTCCCCAATCCCCCCTGCCCCAGCTTCCGAATCAACCGAAACTTCGTTCGAAAAGTCCGAGTTTCATCCCCCACGACTGCCTTGGGAATCTGCGACAAGCCAAACGCCTTGGCAATACGGCCGGTGGGATCCACCGTCTCGAGCAATCCCGCGGTCCGCCGGGCAACGCTCGACCAGGCTTGATGGTCAGGCTGATTCAGATTCAGCGACTTCAAATATTGAACTTCTTCGCTTTCGATGCGGGCGAGAAGTTCTTCTGATAACACCCCTTCTTGCCGCAAATACTCCCCCAGCGAGAGCCCCCCATAGGGAGTCCACCGCCGCAGAGCGTTCCGCAGGGCACGCTCGGTAAGATGCTTGCCATGAATCAACTGCGCAGCCAGAACGAAATCGCGTTCTTGTTTGGAGACCAACCGCGTCAATGGAGCCTTTAACAACTCAGACAAATCGGCGGGATCGATCCCAAAACACGCGGCCGGTTCGAGCATTTGCCGCGTCATCTCATCCCAGTTCGATGCAGGACTGGTCGGCGTGAGTGCTCGGGCCTCTTCCTCTGCGCGATTGTTGAACGGGGCCGTCATCGCCGAACGCTCCTCGGTGGAAGTGCATCACGCGGTCGCTCTCGAATCCGACCTTCGTCTCTCGAATGAGATGAGAAGCGGATTTCGACTTGCGGCCAGCTTCATAAGGTGAATCCTCACCTGAACCTGCAGCTATTGAAAGGTGTTCTGAAATGTGTCTCGGCATTGGCCGTCCAGCAAGGGAAAATCAGAGGCCTCAGCAAAATTGAGAGGTCTGCCTTACCGCTTGTAAGAGTTACGTGACTCATTGCTAGATCTGAGTGCCCCACCACGCATGTGGCTTTTTGGCAACATCGCAGCCCGAGGCGAATGTTCAACGACCGCGAGATTCGAGCAAATATGGGGCAGATGGCTGGTTCAGAAACAGGGGCCCTGCGAGTGGAACGACAACGTCTTACTCGCGTGACCAGTCTGGAACGGTATCGCCAGCAGCGATCGTCAACATCGACCCCAAACGACCATCGTCAATACCGTTGGCGAAGTACATGGTGCCGCCATCGGCCGTCAACATGAATACATCCGCAGAAAGATCGAGCTGCCGATCACCCAAAAACAAACGGCCATCTTTGATCGATGCATCCACGGGTTGATGCCACTTGATACCCGTCTTCCGGATCGCAATCAGCAAAATGGTGTCGGACGTGCCGTCCTTGATTTCGGAGAGCGACCGCCCGTGGTCAGTGGCCCAAGCGGCATTCGCCCCCACCACAGCGAGGAACTGATACGGCTGGTTGTCATATCGTTTCAGTAACTCAGACTGCGAACTCGGCTGCTGATCCCAGGGCTTAGAAAACTCGTAGTCCGGAAACTTTTCCCCGGGCTCGTTTGGCGGTGTGAGATAAGGCTGGATGAGTGCCCGCCAAGAATACCAGGCGACACGATCCTGACCATAAACGACAGGGGGCGGAAATGAACCATACTGATCGTGATATTGGTGCAGGGCAATGCCGACCCATTTCAAGTTGCTGGCTGTTTGCATCAGGACAGCCTGCCGACGCGCAGCCACAGCGACAACCGCCAAGAGCGATACCCCCACGATCGCCACCGCAAGGATGCCGACAGAGCGCGCCGAAAACCAAGACTTTTTGATCGGTGTCGCTGCGAACATTACCTAACGCCCAGATGAACCCGCATGTACCGCGCGATTGAGTATCGACTCTACTCCAAGCCCAACCGCGGAACACGTGGGGTTGAATTGCTTGTTCGGCGAGAAATCAAACACTTCTAACTTTGCGGTAATTCCCGGATCTCAACCGTACCGCCGGCTTCAAACACCGGATTGCCTTCCAAAAACTTCCGCGCAGCGTCAAGGCTATCGGCTTGCACACGAATGTAACCGGTGATGTGTGCGGTCATCTCTCTGGCGGCCCCCGACCGCGTAAAGCATTTACCGCCCCCCATCGCACTACCACCCAAAAAACGCCCAGACTTAGCCAGCGTTTCCAGGTATTTGCCCCAGGCCGCATCAGTGTCGGCTCGGGCAGTGTCCTGAGCGTCATCATGCATCAAGAGAATGTAGTCGTGCATCTGCATCTTCCTCGGTGCCTAACGTCCAGATGAACCAGTGTGTGCCGATCGAGTCACCGTCACTCATTCGACATGAAAGAATTCTGTAGATTCCCTGTACGCAACGCAACCTGACTCGCCTCCTCTTCTACGAATGAGGGCGCAATTCCCCCCGCACGGCGGAGTCTCAATCGATCTTTTCGCGGGGGTTCCGTCCGACTTGCCATTCATCCACCTCTAGGAGATACTTCTCCCATGCCGCAGAAGGATTCACGAGCGAACCGAAGTCGATGATTCGCCCTGGGATTTTCTGGCACAGTTTCCAGACAACATTTGCTCCCGTAGCTCAGCTGGATAGAGCGGTGGTTTCCTAAACCACAGGTCGGCGGTTCGAATCTGCCCGGGGGTACTAGAACTCTTTACGACATAACAACTTGCAGAACCAGGAAACGATGGTCCGTGTCAGTCACAGGATCGACACGAGCGGCGAACGGGTTGAGGACAATCAGACCTTCGATTGATGTGAGACAGGCTCTTGATCCAGGATCCGCAAGACCTGAAGGAGAAGATTGTCGCCATTGACGATGTCTGCGGGACGTGAGAGCTCTTGAGGCGTATGGCTAACTCCCTGTGTTCCCGTAGTAACAGGTTCCGAGCGAAGCGATTCACGCCAGGCGATGACTTCTAGTCCTTTTTGAGTCGCGAGATTTCCAGCTGCAGCTCTCCAATCAGCTCTTTTAACCGTCGATTTTCTTCAACCAGGTCCTTGTTACCTTTCTTCAACAGGGGCGGTTTCGCAATGCCGAACGGCGCGCCATCTGCGGAAAGTGCGACCTGACCTGCTCCAAAAAAATTGGGCCCGAAAATGGGCCGATCGGGGTGATCGGTCGACTGGAAAATCCGCCCCGCCAACGTCGGGTCCAACACGAACGGATTCTTGTTTCCCTGTACACCCGCAATCGCTTCCGTCCGTTCGATCTCTGCATCATCTGCAGGGTCTTGTTCATGCCAGGCGAGCAGTGTCACAATCTGCGGGCGAAACCAAGCGAGATTGATGCCGCGTTCCTCGTAAATCGTGAAAAAATAGAACAACGACCGAGCAGCGTTGCCC
>JAZKFE010000349.1:21745-24961 GCA_040386595.1 Planctomycetota bacterium
CTTATGAACCTCACGCGGTTCGAACGCACCAGGAATCGACTCGCTATAGTCATCAATATGCGATGAGGGCAGGTTGCGTTGGCCGTCAGCCGAGATCCACCACCGTCGCGTTTCGCTATCGGGAATTTCGGCTAACGGGAAATTGCCACGGATCGCGTTTACCTCGTTGAGCGTCACATAAAGGTGATGTAAGTCAGCCTTCATCTGGGCCGAATTGCTTCCGTCCTCAAACTTCGACTGTGGCCACGTGTGTTCTGTATTCACAATCTCATGATTCGGGATATGGGCTGTCCGATATTTAACTCCCGTATAGACACACGTCACTTCGCCGTCCACGTTGTCAATATTGCTGAACATCGCCTCCCGCGCCGCGTCGTAAGATTGCGAATCAGTCGGAGTATATTGACGCCGCAGGTTATCGCGCAACACACTGCCTCGTTGCCCCAACAGTATGTCTTCGGCAATGGCACCTGTGCCTGGGACGATCAAGCACAGCGAAAAAACGACAAAGAACCGGATTCGTGTCATCAGAACTATCTCCAGTGAGCAAGTGCGATCGTTGTTATGGAATACGAAATTCGAATTGGAGTCGCGGTCAGCCCCTGATGGCAGCTCACGTCAAGGTTTGTATTTGGTGATTGTGGTCACGATCTCACGCATGGAATCGGTGACCAACACACGATGCGTGAAGCCCTTCTCCTCGGCCAGTTTGTGAAGCAACGGAAATGCCTTCTTACGTTTATCGTTTACGTACACAGGCATGGTAGGCGGATCCCAGTAATCAACTCCGAACAGAATCATGGGGGCGGCAGTGCCATAAGTCCCATAGTAATTCTGGCAAGCATCCTGAAAGATTTCTTGAACGGTCCCCGCATTTCCATCTGCAAAGATGACGCCGTGGGTGGCGATGGCCAACATGCCTTCTTCGCGGACGCTGTTCTCGAAATACTTCGCAAGGTGCGTGGCAAACGGAGCTGGTGGTTCGTGGCCATAGAACCAAGTGGGAATGCCAACGCTAGTACAGGCATCGCGTGTAATGTCAGTTAGCGGAAAATCCTGCATGACTTGTAGTGCGGGGGCCAGCCATTCACCCGATCTTCCCGAAATGAATTCCGGAAAAATTTCGAGCGACTTGATTGCAGCACGCAGCTCGGTCACGGTCCTCGTGGCAAAATACGCCCCAAGGTTTGCGGCCTCCATGGCCCCAGGACCGCCGCCAGAAACGAGCAGATATCCGAGATTGGTTAGCCTCCACGCCAATAAGGCGACACGTGTGTAAACAGTGTCGTCGGTCATTCCCTCCCAGTCATCATCACCGACCGCGTGGCCGTCATCACTCTTCGGCTGCTTCTCTCGCCGAGGCAGATCATGTCCGCCCATGATCGCCACGACTCCTTTCTTAGCGCCAGGCTTCTGAATTCGGATCGGTTCCAACATATCGTCGAGTGCATCGGCAATCGAAGTGTCATGGAGTCGACGAGCGAGAATCACGTCAATCGAATCGCCCCGATACGGCTTGGTCGTTTTAGGGTCGGCAAACGTGAGGTAAGATTTCCAGTCAACCGACTCGTCATATCCCTTCGCGTTCGGGGTCTGGGCATAGTCCCACAGCAATTCCACCGGAGAATAAAGCTTCCCGCGATAGGGATTAAATGGAAGGTTCGGCAACGCGGGGAAAACTAAGCAACGCTTGGTCGGATCTTCATTGCATTGCGAGGCGGCAACGGCGCGTGCGACTTTCGGGCCCAGCGTACATCCCAGAAAGCCACAGCCGTGAATGGATCGGCTCGCTAGCTCGTCATCAACATCCGTAAGATCAACGCCTTGAACGATCACATCGTGCCATGTAGCAGCGATGACTTCTAGTCGGGCCTTAACCGCGAGACAATCCTCGAGCTCGTCGCGAATGACATTTGGGTTGGGCATGGAAGTATTGGCACCAGTGGGTTCAAAAATACCAAATTGAGCAAGATCGTATGATAATGCGACGGGAACGCCGGCAACCGGTCGCTTTAAATGATGTTTAAGACAGTAACATTTTTCAAGCAACCGTTCAGACATACAAATGTCACAGCTCGCGTTTCGTACCAGATGCGTTACCCTTCTTTGCTTTTCATCGCACAACGCTCTGCAAAGGTCTCAAGGCAACGCCAGTCACGCTGACCCTCTCACGCACAAAGACAGAATTGGAATACTGCTCCCGCGAGAATTAGATGTCGAGTCAGGTACGGAACGCCGTGCGGCTGTGACCGGCGGATTCAATGCTACGAAATCAGGCGTGATAGCAATTCCGCTCGAGAGTGAACCCCGACAATGCGGTAGATCTCGCGCGTGTGCGTATGCACTGTATGCGCACTAAGATGGAGTCGGGCCGCGACAGCATCTTCTTTAAGACCTTTAATTAAGAGTTCAAAGACTCGGCGCTGCGCAGTCGAGAGAGTACCATGTATTAAATTCGCCGAGGAGGCTCCAGTTGCAGCGGAAGATCCGACCGCCGAGTCCTCAGAGGTCATTTCTTCCTTGCGATTCTTAACATCTACTAAACGAAACTCGATCGCCCCAAATCGCAATGTTTGATCGAGTCGAACTGACATTGACTCAAACGGCATTCCATCAGCGAATGTTCCGTTGCGACTGCCTAAGTCCGTTATCTTCACACGATCCGTGACCGAGATCAGAGCATGCCGAAGTGAAATCGAATGTTCGGGAACGAAAATATCGCAGCCAATCGAACAACCTAGAATGTTCACTTCAGAATTGAGTGCCCATTTGGCGTCCGAGAAAGCCCTGGACAGGCAAACAAGGATGAGATTCTGGCCCATAATCTCGGCCTCTAGTTCAAGTTAAACAATCAACCAGCGAGAACCTCGCACAGAGACGTCGGCCATTTTTTGTGTTGACCACCGAAAGCGATGCAACAACTCAAAGATACCCTGTTCAGGTGATTTCAACAAGTGTCCACATGTGAAAAATGTCGGCAGATGGGATCCGAATCGCAACGATGTTCACACCATCGGAGAATTCTCTTACCAGCAACCTTGTTGTCCCCTCGGTTGCCTGATGCTCAACATGGTGTTGTCGTACCGCGATTGTAGGTCTCTGTACAGTTCAATAGGAGCTGCCCAAGACATTGATCCCGAAGTCTCTGTAACGGGTCAACCCGTGGTAACACACCGTCGGTTTACGACAGTGCGGGGATTCCATTGGAGATCCCCG
>JAZKFE010000350.1:0-8090 GCA_040386595.1 Planctomycetota bacterium
CTATTTCTTCTCGAACTGATACACGCCCTTGCCGTCGGCAGTGACCAGCGTGAAATAGACTTCGCCTTCCTCGTCTTCGCCGAACGAAATGATCGGCAGTTTGTTAGTCGGAATGGCTTCGTTGCTGATCACCTTCTTCGCGGCCTCATCATATTTGAGAGCCCACACTTTGCCGGTGATGTAGTCGGCATAGATGTACTTGCCCACCAGCTCCGGCAGCTTCTTACCGCGATAAACGACGCCACCGGTAATTGAAGAGCCCACCTGGTGATCGTATTCCCAGATCGGTTCGATCAGGTCAGGCCGCGGACCGCTGGCCTTCAAACCGAAGGGATGCATTCCTTCTCGCAGGTTCCAGCCGTAGTTTCCGCCTTTAGTGATCAGATTGATCTCTTCCCACAAATTCTGGCCGACGTCAGCGCACCACAATGTCCCCGTTTTGCGATCGAACGACATCCGCCAGATGTTCCGCAAACCGTAGGCATAAATTTCGGGCTGAGCATCCTTCTGACCGACGAAAGGATTGTCCTTCGGCACGGCGTATTTCTTGCCGGCGTCCTGATGATCGACATCAATTCGCAGGATCGAGCCGAGCAGGGTATTAATGTTCTGGCCATTTTCCAAAGGATCATTCCCGGCGCCGCCGTCACCCAGTCCGATATACAGATATCCGTCCGGACCAAACGCTAACGTTCCGCCGTTGTGATTCCAGAAGGGCTGCGGAATCTCTAATAGGACTTCTTCAGAATCGCGAGAGGCCACTTGAGGATTGTCGGCAGACACCTTAAATCGCGAGACCACCGACGTATGGGGCTCTTTCTGCTTCGAAGTGTAATAAATGAATAGTTCGCCGTTCTTCTTAAACTGCGGATGGAAGGCAAACCCTAACAAACCTTCTTCGTTCTCGGTGTCCTTGTAGACCACTCGATCGAAAATATCGAGAAAGAGGGTTGACTTGGTGACGGCCGGATTGTTGTCGAAGGAGTAAATCGTCCCCTTCTGTTCGGCCACAAAAATGCGGTTCGAACCATCGTTCGCATTGGTCACCACGATCGGGCGAAACTGTTGCGGCCGGCCATCGGCATCTTCGGGTTGCCAGCCATCCCACTTCAATTCGGGAAAGGCGACAGCCACCTTGAGCGGCAGCGTGCCGTCGATGGGTTCAGGAGCGGAACCATCTTCCCCCAGTTTACGAATCTTAATGTTGCGATAGGCGACCAGATTTCCATGGTCTTGTAGGCAGATATGCCCCTTAGTCGGCTTGCCAAAGTTCGCTAGAGATTTGAATTTGCTCTTGGCAACGCGTTCGTTCCAGTCGTCGCTGCCCTTTTTGAAGACCGCGTAACGGATGCCGTTCATGTTAATTTCACAGTTCGCCGGGGTGATGCGAATCTGCATTTGATTCCATTGCCCAGCAGGCCGGGTGGCATCGACCATCTTGCCCGTCGCCCAATCAGGTTGCGGCTGATAGAGCTGATACAGCCAACCCGACTTCTGCGGGTCATGCCCTTCCGCATTATCCTGAACCTGAATTTCCGGCCCGGTATGCCATGGCGAACGTTCGGTTTCTTTCACATGAAACATGATCCCGCTGTTGCCACCCTTGGAGATGTTGTACTCCAGGGACAATTCGAAACTGTCGTATTCATCCTTGGTGACGATGTCGCCAGCGCCATTTTTGACGCGAGTGAGTGCACCATCCTGAACGGCCCAGCCGTCGCTGAGCGATTCTTTTTTATAGTTGCGCCAGCCTTTGGTGTCGGCCCCATCGAACAACAGTTGCCAGCCAGCTCGCTTTTCCGATTCGGTGAGGGTGTTCTCACCGGCCCAGCCGCGGTCTGCGACGGCCAGCATCGCTAGAGTACCAGCCGTGAAAATTGCCAATCTGATGCGCATCGTGTGGTATTCCTCTGCCTCGAAATGTGATGAGATCCGATCCGAACGACATGGAGAGGCCTTATTAGACGTGTGCCGTGATGCTTTTGCAAATTATGGGTGCCGACAATTCATATGCACGACGGGGTGAATGGATTCTCTCAACGGAGGAGACACGGATTTGTCTGAGGCTCGACCTGTCTGACGGCTGTCCGTTACAGTGCGGGCATTCATCTCAGTAAGCAATGTTTGGCCGGGCTCCGCGCATGGATGCAGAATCAAATTCCGCCTTAGAACCTCTCGCCACGGTGAGCGAAACTGCTCCTGGTGCGCGCCCGGCAAGCCGTGCCGGTAGTTGGCTGGGCGGCATGCTAGTGATGAGCAGCATGACGGTCCTCAGCCGAATTCTGGGCCTGGTGCGAGACATCGCCATGGCTCGGTTGTTTGGTTTATCACCGGTCATGGACGCCTTCACGATCGCGTTCCGCATCCCCAATCTCTCACGCAAATTGTTTGGCGAAGGAGCCCTGGCGACATCGTTCATTCCGATCTTCGCGCGCGAGTTGGTGCGTGAAGATCGGACTCGGGCCTGGCGGCTGGCCAGTGCCGTACTGGGTTGGTTGACCGTCTTTTTATCGGTCATCGTGCTGGTGGGTGAACTCGGCCTACTGGCCTGGGCTCAATATGGTGACGTCAGCGCTGAGACGCTGGTCCTGATCGAGCTAACCGCCATCATGTTGCCGTATATGGTTCTGATTTGCCTGGCGTCTCAGGTGGGGGCCGTCCTCAATTCCCTGGGGCACTTCCGATGGCCGGCAACGGTCCCAGTGGTCCTGAATGCGGTCTGGCTGGTCGGTGCCTGGTGGGTCACTCCCTGGTTTGAAGATACGGTTGCCAAAGCCCACGTGCTCGGAGCCTGTATCCTGGTCTCGGGATGTCTGCAGCTACTGGTACAATGGCCCGCACTGCACGGTGTTGGATTTCGTTTTCACTGGGATTGGGCCGAGGTCCGGCCGCAGGTGCGAGAGATCATGACGACCATGCTGCCGGTCGTCTTGGGCTTGTCTATCACGCAGATTAATACGGTCTGCGACAGCATGTTCGCCTGGGCATTTTCTCATCCCATCGGCAACCCAGCCGCGGTGATGCCGCTTCCCGGGCATCCCACATATCCCCTATCTGCGGGTGCGGTTTCGGCGTTGTACTATGGCGAACGCATGTATCAGTTTCCTCTCGGAGTCTTCGGCGTCGCCTTGGGGACCGCAATCTTCCCCATGCTGGCCCGGCATGCCGCACGGGGTGAAATGGAACAGTTGAAGGCCGATTTGTCGCTGGGACTGAGACTGGTACTGGTGATCGGAGTTCCCGCCAGTGCGGCGCTCATGTGGATCGCGCATCCGGTGGCTCGATGCTTATTCGAACGAGGGGAATTTACTCCGGCAGATACCATCCGCACCGCCTGGATCATTGCCGCGTACGGGTGCGGAGTCTGGGCCTATTGTGGCCTGTTGATCCTGCAGCGCGGGTGTTACGCCATCGGTGATCGAATCACGCCACTTCGTCTAGGGATGATCTCGGTCGCCTTCAACTTCGTTCTAAACTTCGCCTTGATCTGGGTATTTGCCGAAGGGGGACTGGCCCTGAGCACCTCGTTCTGCGCCATGCTGCAAGTCGGCGGACTACTGTGGGCCATTCAGCACCGCCTGGGGCAGCTCGAAGGGGGGCCATTGATCCGTTGCCTGGTACGAACGTTACTGGCCACCACGGTGATGTCGGCAGTCGGGATGGGGCTGATCAGCCTTGGGAACCAGTCTGGTTGGTGGTCGGGAAAAATACCCGGGCTAGTTGTCCCGTGCCTCGGAGCCTCGGCGGCGTATCTGTGGGCGGCCTGGTGCCTAAAGCTGGATGATCTGTGGATTTTGTTGCGGCGGCGATGATATTGCTCGGTTTTGAACTTATTGAAGCGGCAATGGAAGGAAAATCTCACGCAAAGGCGCAAAAATCCGATGCGATCACGGTTTCACTGAACCATTGCGTCAACATCAACACATTCCTTCCTGAATTTGCGCCTTCGCGCCTTTGCGTGAGATCATTCCCAAAATCCGAAGCGATCGGCTGCTTAAACAGGAAAAGCCGGCGGCGGCTGTGATCGGTCAGTTTTCCTTGACGTCTGTGCGAAAGAATGACGTATACCGTTCAGTCTGGCAAAAGACTCGCCCAGGAACGGCCTTTCGAGATGACAGCTGGGCCCCGTTTTCGCTACATTGCTGCATCGTGGATACGGATTGCGGAGATTTCGAACGATTTTTCAGAACGCAAGTAAACTGAGGCTCCGTTCACAGTCCACGAGTTACTCACCATCTCTCATAGCTGGTTCTTCATGACCATTACGACCGATAATCCCGAACGCTACGCTCCCTATACCGCCGAGTGGTTTGGCTCGTTGCGCGAACGCCTGGGTGAAGGGGTCTGCCGGCGGCTGGGATATTATGTCATTCCGTCCGACATGCTGCTGACGGTGGTAATTCCGGTCTACAACGAGCGTAAAACGTTGCTATCGCTGCTGGAGCGGGTCAAAGCGGTGCCGATTCGCAAAGAAATCATCATGGTCGATGATGGCAGCGTGGATGGCACCCGCGATTTGCTGGCTGAACTGGAGCAACAAGCGAACGCCGATCCGCAGAATGTCTTACGGATTTTCTATCACCAGAAAAACGCCGGTAAGGGCAGGGCTCTGCGCACCGGGTTTGCCGAGGCCCGCGGCAACATCGTGATCATTCAGGATGCCGATCTGGAATATGATCCGGCGGAATTTCCGCGATTGCTGCAGCCGATCGTCGAGGGCCAAGCCGATGTCGTGTACGGTTCCCGCTTCCTGGGTGATTACTCACATCGCGTGTTGTACTACTGGCACTACCTGGGCAATCGGTTCTTGACCACGTTGTCCAACTGCTTCACCAATCTGAACCTGACCGACATGGAAACCTGTTACAAGGTTTTCCGCCGAGAAGTGATTCAAGAAATCGTGCCGACTCTCAAACAAAATCGGTTCGGCTTCGAGCCTGAAGTGACCGGAAAAATCGCTCGGCGACGGTTGCGGATCTACGAAATGTCGATCAGCTACTCCGGCCGAACCTATGATCAGGGCAAGAAAATCGGCTGGCGCGATGGTTTGAAAGCCCTGTGGTGCATCGTGCGGTATGGGATTGCGGATTAGGTTTCTTGGCCGTCTCATCAGGGCCTTAGCCTCTCGTCCGGTCCTCTCCCCCAGATTCGAGCATCTGGACTACCCATAACCATAACCCGATTCGACCTCGGGATCCGGTAGTATCGACTGCCTGAGAAATTCGGTAGAATGTGGAGACGGCAGATACCTTGCGTATCTCAGCGAATCACAGTTTCTGACCGCCAGTGGGTGGTCGTTCGATTTGGGGAAAACGACCAACGTGTCTGATACGGAAACACATCCCGCGATCCCCGGCGATCCGGAATCGGCGGTCTGTTGTGGCGGTGGCGATGAGGCTCATGGTTGCTCGCAGAATTCGCCCGATGGCGTGAAGCGTCCGGGCCCCTTGGATGGCTGCCCCACGCCACTGGACTGGAAGCAAGTTCTCACGGCGTTTCGCGAACAAAGCACTCCGTTTGAAGTCGCTCGCCCCGGTTATACGTTGCGCGGCCGTACCCTCGGAAATGGCCCCCCGCTGTACTTGCTCTGCGGCATGGGCGGCACTGCAGATAGTTTTTGCCTGGTGGCGTACCTGCTGCGAGATCTGTTCCGTTGTGTGGTGTTCGACTATCCGGGGACATTCGACGCCGTGCGTCCCAGTCGGAAAGTCACGTTGAATTCCTTACGAGATGACTTGCTGGCCGTCGCCGATCAGCAGGGGGACGAGCAGTTCTCGCTGTTTGCCACGTCGTTTGGCAGTCTGGTCGCCCTGGAGTCAATGCTCGCCGCACCAGACCGCATCACACGAGCCGTCCTGCAGGGGGCGTTTGCCCGGCGTCAATTGTCGTTCGCCGAACGGGCCATCATCCGGCTGGGAGGTTTTCTGCCCGGAAAACTGAAGTCCCTGCCAGGAGCGAAGACGGTTCAAGAACAAAATCACCGCCGCTGGTTCCCGCCACTCGACACAACGCGCTGGCAGTTCTTCGCCGACGACGCCGGTCAGGTGCCGATTCGATCTATGGCCCGACGCGGAGCCATCATTCGGCAAACCGATTTACGCCCAAAGCTAGCTCAGATCCAGCAGCCTCTATTGCTCATCCAATCAGAGGGAGATGGCCTGGTCACTCGCGAATGTCATGAGGCGTTGGCCAAAGGTTTGCCCCATGCCACAGTCGCCTGGATGCACAGCGCGGGACATTTACCCCAACTGACCAGCCCTCATCGGCTGGCCAAGTTTCTCCGCGATTTCTTACTGCCGCAGCCGACTGACGCCGAGGCAACCCCGGCAGTCGCTCCTTGTCACTGACAGCTCGAAGATCGTTCGCGAAGGGCTAAACCGTTACTCGTTAATAGTTTACGCCCCACAATCAATTCAGCGGAGCGTCTTCTTCGATCCGGGGAACGGGACGCTTAAATTTGACTGGCGGAACTGGTGGACGTCCCTGGGGACGACGCATTTCTGCCTCGTCCAGGTCGTCGATCAGGCGGCCGGGAGAGCCTAGCTGCTGTGCCTTAAGTCGATGGACGGCATGCTCTTCCAGCAACACATCCTGACGGAATTTTTGATGACTGACGGCGCGGCGCAAGGTCAGATTTTGCTTCTCGATGGCGATTCCACCCAGAGCAATAATCACCAGCAGAACCAAGGCACCGCCAAACCGGTAAAACATAAAGCCATCACCGCGGACCGCGAATAACCGACTGCGACCGGAAACATGCGAGGTTACAGCCTGACTGCAACCCACACAAACTTCCCGACATCTATTATCGGTGTTGGACGGGCTTGCCCACGACTCGGGTCTGGCTGGCGTCTGCCGGAAGTTTCAAGATCGAACCAACGGCCAAAGCATCGGGACCGCTCAGACGCTCACGATTGAGGTCGTAAATTTCGTCCCAACGCGTGGCTCGTCCCAATGTCTTCTGCGAGATACTGGAGAGATTGTCGGTGGGGCCGATGCGGTAAGCCGGTTGACCGTCCGCTTCGACATAGAAACCGTAAGTCTTGGGAGCAGTTGGCGAATGGGTGATCGCTCCGACCGGTCGGGCGGCTTGCATCACCGGCAGCAAGTTGCCGTAATGTTGTTCCAGGAGCTCTTTGGCAGGCGTCGAAATCATCGCCCCTGGCTTCATATGTCGCGGGTCTGGAACGGAAGCTTCGTTGTGTTTGGCCAAGGCCGCAAAGTAACGAGCCGTGCCATACACTTTGCGAGAAATTCGCCAATAGTTGTCGTTAGGACGCACCACATACTCACCCGAATTGGCAACCAACGGCTGATGGTGCGGGTCAAATTGGCCCGACACTGGGGCCGCCTGGGGCCGACTCGCCGTGCGATGCGTGGTTCCAGCGACGGGCAACTCGGCTTCGCGATATCCGCCCAAACGCGGGTCGTTGGGATCAAGTGGGGGAGGAACACTACCAACGCGAGGCTGCGTGGGGATTGGCGGCGTCGCCGGGGTGGGCTCAACGGCTGCGGTCCGAGGAGTAGTCGCTCGCGGACTCGTCCGAGGGGCTGTTGTTCGCGGAGTTGTCGGGGTCAGATGATCGTGCGGCGGAGCAGTCGGTTCGGCCTGGGTGGGCACCTGGGCCATTTCGACACCCGCGGCATCGGTCGAACGAGGTGACGTTCCACGACGACGAATCGGTTCCGAAACGGTACCACCGGTCTGGGCAAATTCGTTCGTGGCAGCTGGCTCAGACACATCAAACCCAGTAATTTCTGCGGGCTGCTGAGCGGGATCGACTTGCGTCGGAATCCCCTGCATCGGATCACTCTCGATCGGTTCGTTGATTTGAGTCGGAACTTCTTCGGTCACTTCCGGATGTTGATGCTTTTGCCCGCGTCCGCGGCGTCCCCGTGGAGTTGCGTCAGCAATCTCGGTCGTCGCCGGAGGTTCTTCGATTGTCGCCACGGCTTCGCTGGGGACATCAAAGAGATCGGTGGCTTGTGCGGGAGCCTCTTCCATTGAGGCATTCAATTGGGGCGGGGCGTCGTGCTCTGCAGTCGTTGCGACTTCCGGTAGCCGGCTCTCCTCACGTGAAGTTCGATGC
>JAZKFE010000350.1:8100-12445 GCA_040386595.1 Planctomycetota bacterium
GTTGGTGCTTCGAGTGAGTGCTTGGACCAGACGACGTTTCAAACGAATCAACCGCCAATTCTTTGGAATCAACCTCGGCGAGCTCTTCCGCCTTGTGAGATGTCGGGCCTGCAGCGAACGGGTCATCCGCCGAACTGGGATCGTTCAAAGCTGGCGTCGACGCTTCATCCGACTTCGGGTCGGCTTTGTCCTTCCCCTTGCCCTTATCCTTGTGTTTTCCATCCTTGGCAGCCAATTCGGCCGACTTCGCGGCGTCCTGCTTCGTCTTGAAATTACGGAAGACGACAAAGCTGAAGACGGCCACCAGGACCAGCAACACAGCCAGGATAAACTTGTTCTCGCGAGTGATGCCCGATTTGGCCGGAGCCAATCCCCAGTCAGACCCTTCCGGGTCATCGTTCGCCGGAGTCGCGGGAGCAGCCGCTCGACTGGCCGGCTGGCTGTGAGCGGCATGGGACGTCGGTGCCGCCAGTCCAGCGATGGACTCGAGCGGTCTGTGTACAGGTTGTGTCATAGTTTTCTCGCCGACCGGAGCTTGGCGCTGCGCGACCTGGGGTTGGCCCGCTGCTCCTGTGGGGTGGCCGAGACCGGCTTGGGTGTTAGGTTGTGCCATACCGCGGGCTCCCGAAACGCCTGCTTGACCTGACGGTCTTCCAGGGAATGAAAACTAATAATCACGACAATCCCGCCGGGAGCCAGGCAATTGGCCAGGACACCAGAGAGGACTGTTTCTAGTTGCAGTAATTCTTGATTGACAGCGATTCGCAACGCCTGAAACACGCGTATTACGGGGTCTCGGCGAGCTTGAACTGAAATGGACGTGGGCAATGCGGACTGCACGACCTCTGATAGGTCTTGTGCGGTACGAATGGGTTTGACATGTTGCTGCTGGACAATTCGCTCGGCAATCTTCCGGGCGAATGGTTCCTCTCCGTAGTTGTCTAATATTTCGTGAAGTTCCGCTAGACCAATTTTCTGCAGACATTTCCAGGCAGGTTCGCCTTGGGTCGTATCGAACCGTAAATCCAATGCGCCGCCTGCTTGAAAGCTGAATCCGCGATCATCAGCCGCCAGCTGATCGGAAGACAAACCAATGTCCAACAGGATGCGGTCGACGCGATCAATCCCCAGATCGTCGAGAACATTTCTCAACAGGGCATAACTGGAATGAACCAATTGGCAATTGGGAGCTCCTTCCAGCTTCTTCGCGGCCCAGCCCAACATGTACGGATCACGATCCAGGCCAATCAAGCGCCCTGTGGGCCCAATGCGTTTCAGGATGTGAGAACTATGGCCCCCCGCCCCCACAGTGCCATCCACCACGGTCAATCCGGGTTGCAAATCGAGATGCTGCAAGACCTCGCGCAGCAATACGGGAATGTGGACCGCCTTCTGCGGCTTGTCGGGGAATCCTGAAGGTTCATTCATCGGTGGATCGTTTGAAGCAAGAGGGGTGAGGAGGCAAATTCGAAATCGGAACACCATTGTAGCCGTTTGTGCCGCCACGCGGCGGATCCCCCGAGCACCGCCACCGGGTGTAGGCGCCAAACATTGCCCAGGCCGTAAACTCATGGCGAATTCCTGATACAATTGGATCGGCTTACCTGGCAATCGCCACTGGCATATTCCACACAATTGCGAAGCCGCGACAGGCGGCCGATTTTCTTGAGCTTGCGGACGATCTTAAAGACACGGCCCGACGAGAGCGCATTGAGCATAAAGACTGCAGTGGCCGGGCCCTGGCAGACCACTGGCAAAGGTATTTCGAATGGCTTACGTGTTGCGAAGCGTGCTGGCTGGTTGGCTGGTATGGAGCATGTTCGGCGGCACAACAGCGTCGGTCTGGGCTCAGGATGCCGCTGCCGCCCCAACCGATGCAGCGGCCCCCGCTGCGCCTGCCGATCCCAATAAGCCAGTGGTGGAATCCCCGCTGGTCATCGAGCCCAAAACGCCCGAAGAACTCTTCGAAGCCACCGTCCTGATGGTCGATCTGGCACGTCCGGAAGTGGCCAAACTCTACCTCTCCAAATTTATGGAGAGCGATCCGCAGGACGAACTGCTCCTGGCCCTCCGCGAAAAACACGGTCCCGGAGTCTTTTTAAAGCTCTCCAACATCCGTGAGCTGCAGCCACAATCAATTGAACTGTTGGACCGCAACAACGCCGCGTTCACGCGTTTTGCTCGTGACCCCAACCGCCTGGATGCCCTATTGAAAGACTTGGTCAGCGGCACGGGAGCCCAGCGGACCGTGGCCCAGCATCAGATGCAGACCGCCGGCATCCATGTGGTCCCCGCCCTCATCAGTGCCTTGGGCAATCCGGCTTATGCGGAATCCCAAAATACGCTGGTCGAGATGCTGGTCCTCATCAAGAACGATGCGGTAGCTCCACTGGAAGCGGCGTTGGTTTCCCCCAATTCCCAGATTCGGCAAGCGGCCATTCAAGCCTTGGGCCAGATTCGCAGTTCTGACGCGATTCCTCATCTCTTGAGATTCGCCGGACAGGCCGAGCCCTCCGCGGAAAAAACGATGGCCTCGAAGGCCATCGCCCAGATCCTGGGAACGGCCAGTATCCCCGTGGGCGAAAGCTCGGGTGTCGCCAGTCGTCTGCTGCAACAAGGTCGTGACTATTTCAATTCCAAGATCAATCTCCCGGTCGGTACCGACAAATTGGTGGCGACCTGGACCTGGAACGACCAACTGGAAACGGTCCAGGAACGTCGCGTGCCCCCCGCCGAAGCCTCCTTGCACGAAGGCCTGTTCTTCGCCAAAGCAGCATTGGATGTCGCCCCCGAACGGCTCGATATCCAAACATCCTACCTGACCATGCTGCTTGCTCAAGAAGCCAGTTTGGCCGGGATCGGCCATCCCCTGAAACCAGGCCTGGGCACCGTCCACGACTTGGCCGCATCGCTGGGCCCCGATACCGTGGCTCGCTCTCTGGATGAAGCTCTGGAATCACGCCACATTCCGGCAGCCCTCGCCGCCTTACAAATTCTGTCGAAGATCGGAACGGTGCAACAGGTTCGCACCGCTTCAGGAAAACAGTCGTCCCTGCAACGAGCTCTCAACTATCCAAACCGTCGCGTTCAATTCGCGACCGTGCAGACAATTGCGGCCCTCGATCCGGCCACCCGTTATCCGGGAACGGACCGTGTGATCGCAGTCCTCGGTAAAGCCCTGACACAAGCCGAAGCCTCTCAGCCACGAGGCCTGGTGCTGGACTCGGCCGTTGAACGCGGCCAAACCCAAGCCGGATTTCTGCGAACGTTGGGCTATGAACCGATCCTGGTGCGAACGGGTCGCGAAGGTTTTAAGTCAGCCGCCAGCGCACAGGAAGTCGATCTGGTCCTGATCGACGCTAACATTCAGCGCTGGGCTCTATCGGAAACGGTGGCCAACTTCAAAGCCGATCCGCGCACGAAGGACTTGCCGATCGTGATCTATGGCTCCTTTCACAGCGAACGCAATGTCCGCGTTCAAACTCAGCAATATCGCAATGTCTTCTTCATTCAAGAGCCGAGTGCCGCGGAAGACCTGCGAGAACAATTGACGAAGATTCTCGCCGAACAAGCAGAACCCCCATTGTCGCCTGAAGAACGGTCGACAAAGGCCCAAACGGCCGCCGAACTGTTGTCGTTCCTGACCTCGGGTCAGCGACGCCTGTTGTACAACCTGACGCCCATCGAGCCGCAACTACTGGATGCCGTAGAAAACACCCAGCTCGCCGGATGGCTGCTGCCAGTCGTCGCCGCGCTCCCCACAGCTCAAGCCCAATCACGGATCGCCAGCCTAGTCGCCGACAGCGGCTTCCCCTTGGACGTACGAACGATCGCCGCTCGAGAACTCAGCCGTCACGTGCGGCAATACGGACTGTTGATCTCTCGCGAACAAGTGCAGTCGTTGTTTCAAGTCTGGGAGCAATCCTCGAACGAACCGCTGCATGCCGAATTGTCATCGCTGATGGGCCTGTTGAAACCGAACCCGGCGTTGATCGGCGAGCGACTGCGAAGTGCCACGATCAATCTCGCCCCCAGCCCAGCCCCCGCGTCTGCCCCTGAAGCGGTCAATCAGTAACGTATCGTCGCTCGCGGAAGCAGGGGTAGCCCAGATTCTCGAATCTGGGTGAGCGCAGCGAACAAAACAAGAGGTTAGGCTTCTTCGACTCAGCATCCTTCTCTTCGTAGGCGAGCGTCCAGCGTCAGCTGGATGGTTGTTAGACGAGGCAGCAATCATTCACCTGGCTCTTGCAAAACACGCCTATCGTATTTTGAAGACCATCCCGAATACTTGTCGAGTCGGCACAACCTGCGGAACTCGATTCCCCCGTTGATTCATTCTTGTTGG
>JAZKFE010000351.1:0-11816 GCA_040386595.1 Planctomycetota bacterium
CGCATCGCGGCGAGTTTCACCGACTTTCGTTTGCGATGAACTTCACGCTGCGCTGGCCGGCCGGTTCGGAGGAGCACCACCCGTTGAAGTGATGACCCGGACGACACGCATTGCTTGATCGCCGGCGTGAAAGTGGATCTCAACAACGGCTGGCAACCGATCGACTCGCGAATTTCGCCACTGTTCATGGAAATTGACGGCTATTTGAATTCGACGAGGTAGCGATAGACGACGGTCGAGACCGGGCCGATTTCCATTCCTGTTAAGGGCAGTCGTGGCTTGACGCTTTCCGCAGGCAGGTCATCACCGTGCTTCTCGATTCTGCCGTAGCGAAGTTTGGTGGCATACCAACGGCCTTTCGGTGACTGTTCCACCTTGTCGATAATCCTGGTCAAATTGTGCCAGGCCAGGCGATCCTTCGAGTAGTGAATTTCCTGTCTGAGCACCAGATAGTCTTTCTCGGGAGCGATCCAGAAGAAGAGGTCGTTCCCGATGGTGGTCTCCACACGGATGTTGAGCAAGACAGTCCCTGGCGGCCCCAATCGCGGATGCCGATCGAGTGTGACATGGCAATCAGGATTATCGATCGGGGAAGGGGTCTTGGCTTCCATGAGTTCAGCCGGATAGCCGACGCGGTTAGGCAACAAGCCGTTGTAGAATTGTTGCGTCGGAGTAAACGTCAGCCCCGCGATTTGCTGCTTCCACCACTCGGCACGGTCGACGTCCTCGGCGCGCGTGATCTGTCCGGCTCGGACCTTCCGAGTGATTTCAAACAAGTCCTCTGGTTTGGCTTCTTCGAGTCGCACATCCCGGCCATCGTCGCGTCCTCGGATTGCTTGGTAGATTTCGGAGAAGTCTTTTTCGGGAAGGGAAGCCAATACGGTCATGGAAAACGGTTCAAACGGTTTTTTCCGAGCCTGAACATACGCAGTCAAAAACGTCTTGATTTCCTCGCCATTCTCGGTCTTACGGCTGCGTCGTTGGTCGACTATCGGAGCGTTGCGAGGGACGCCCAGTGCGTAAATGTCGGATGGCCCCGTTTCCGGATAGTCGATGACCACCGTTTGCTCGACCGCTGGGTTATTGGGTGACAATCTCTCGGTGGTCCGCAGTTGCACTGGCAACTGAGTTTCGGGATCGACTCGGACGATCATCAGAAACTCTTGGGGAGGATTTCGGCAGTCAAACTTGAACTCGATCCAGCGGCGGTTTCCGTCCTGCACCTCGCTTCGAGTGCGTCCGACAATCTTGATCGGGGTTCGGGACAGCTTCAGCTCATCGTCCCCTCCCGCGATGAGCCCCAGCAATGTGTCCAAGAAATCGATGCCGACATCTTGGTCACGAGTCTGCCAGAGGCTTAATGATTTCGTTCGAGGGTCATAGTCGTAACACACTTGGCGGGCGAGGTCGATGAAATGCGCCGTTTGCCCCATGCGCCCTGCCGCGACCTTATGTTCGACAGAGACCCACGTTTCACGCGTTTCAGGAGCGGGATGCCCATTGGGAACAGCGGTGCCCTTGGGGGTTTGAAAGGTAAATCGCACCCACGGCTTTGACCGCACTGTCTTCGCCACCTGAGCCCAAGCATCGCGACTTCCAAACGCTACGAACAATGCGGCCAGCACCAAAGTTGCCAGCCCGACGGCGATCGAGGACCGCATGAACTGTCGCCGAGAGGCTCGTGGCGTCACTGGTCGGGACGGCACTCTCTGTGACTCCGGTTGTCGAAGAAACTCTTGCAGTCGCGCTTCGAGTTTTTGCTCGATGTCGAGCGAGACTGCAACTCGCGAAAACTGCTCAAGGGCGGCATCGACCGTCGGCAATCGTCCCTTTTCATGGCTCATCGATCGTTCTCCTGCAAAAGCGGTGTCGAAATGGAACTAGCCGAGTTCCAGCCGCGCGGGGCCAGACGTCCGAGCATTTGGCGAAGTCGTTCTTTCCCGCGGTCAAGGTGCTCGCGGACGGTCTCGGTTCCGCAGCCCAGAGCGGCTGCGATGGTGGCGTTCGATTCCCCTTGAATGAATCGCATCACGACCGCTGTCGCCTGATTTGGCGACAGTCGCGAGATGGCCTCCATGACGATTTCAAGCGTCTCGTGCTCGATCGCGTCATCCACCGGAAGCGGTTGAGCGGACGGCAGGGATTCCGCGATCGGGGCCACATCCACACGTTCATTGCCGCGTCGACTCTGGCGAAATTGATCGATCGCGGCGTCCGCACAGATTTTCAAAATCAATGCCTGCGGAGTGGGATGGCGTTCAATCCGAGCCCGTTGCTGCCAAGCGGTGGTCAAGGCTTTTTGTAGAGCGTCTTCGGCATCCTGTGAGTGACGCAGAACTCGCCATACGGTCTCGAACATCCGTCGCTTTATCGGTGCAATGAGACCGGCAAAACTGTTGTCTCTGTCCACGCTGAACTCCTGACGGATCGACCCTTCAAACGGGCTTGAGCTTGCCGCAAGCAGTCATTCACCGCACGACGCAGCACGAGTATACCGTTCCAACTCCGCCAATCCGGGGACGCGAAATGTCTTCTGTTGCGAGAAAAAGTGCATCCTGCCGTCGGACGCTCGGCCTCCTGCGTCGACTGAGAGACAAAGGACAGGCTCCAATTTCACACTGGGAGACACCAAGCTCATGCACCGTCCAAAGAACAAAAAAGCCAAAACTCGGAATGAGTTATGGCTTTTTAAAGTGGATGCAAGAGGACACCAATAGAAATTTTTGTCGCAGGTGTGTCTGCTAGGGACGACCGTGGTCAGTCCCTGGTTTGTCAGATTAGGGCCTGACGTGGTCGAGGCTCGGCTTGCAACCCGAGGCCGGCGTCGGTCAATGAATCGCCGGAGCGGCCAAACCCACAATTCGGCGCGTCGGTTGATGTGACCGATGCGAACGGATCGCTTTCAAACTCTGCGACGCGATTGTTCAACGGTTTTTCACTGGCGACGGCGTCAGCGTGAAGAGCGTGACGCATGGTTCGCCGGGTGGGGCCGCTGCATCGACTTTTGTTTTCGATTTGCCCGGGTCTGTCGAGTGCAGCGCGACGACGATCGTTTCACCCAGGTTCAGCTCGACCTGCTTTTCCACTCTGCGGGTCGTGAGGCCGGGGACGGTGAACCCAGTGGTGACCACGGCGTATTCGAGGTTTCGCTGCGACGACTCGGCCTGAAATTCCAACCGTAGACGATTGGCATCAAGGTGAGACGCAACGAACTCGCAGCGATTTCCGAACTTTTTCCATTGGATCGTCGTGTTGTCCCCTTGCTGCGGAACGGGAACGGGGAACTCCCCGCCGGTGTGAAAACTCGCCGGTCGGCCGCACGGCGCCACGATTGATGTATCGCAAATCGACTTCACCCCGTCGGCCTCACGGATTTGCTTATTCAACTCGGCGGTGTCTTTGCAGAGCGAACTTACAATACCGTGATCGGTCAGCGGCTGGGTTCCGAGCTTCGACAGCTCGGCCGCGACCTTCGCCGGAATCTCCAGCACGCGAAATCGAAATTCGATCTGGTTCGGCCTGCCGGTCAGCTCGCGAAGCTGATCGAGTTGCTTTTGCAGCTCTGCAATCTGGCGGCTGAGTTCCTTCGCTTCTTCGGGAGTTCGAAGATTCACCTGCCCGCCGGCGCCGATCCCGGTCGCTCTCTCCTCGAGTTGGCTTGCCGCGCCGAGTTGCTCGATCGCCTGCTGAATGAAGTCGCGGGTCGACCTCCCGGGAGCATCCGGCCGGGGCTCGTCGCCGCTCGCGACGGCGGACAGACAGAGCACGAACATTGCCGAAATGCGCCATTTTGCGGACATGACAGACCTCCCTGGATTTGAGAACCAGCGACCGGGGCGGGATGTATCACATGTTTGGCATGCGGTCAACGGCGTTCGGCCTCCGTGTCGGGAAGGATGTGAGCGTCCTGCATCGGTTCGACACATCGAAGCAGTTTTGCGTCAGTGTGTGCGTCTATCGGAGAGGCAAAGGACAGGCATCCAATTTCACTCTGGGAGATACCAGGCTCAGACTACCGCCCAAAGAACAAAAAAAGCCATAACTCAGAATGAGTTATGGCTTTTTTAAGTGGAGGCAAGAGGACGCCAGTTGAACTTTTTCGACTGGCCCTCTGCGGCTGGGATGCCGGATTGCGACGGCATATGGATGACGGAAAGCCCAAGCAAGAGTGAAGGTTAGGAGACTCGCCGACTTTTTAAAGGGTGAGAACAGTGCCCCTCCGCCTGCCCCCGGGCGACAGGCGCGAGGCGTCCCGATCAGCGTGGACGATGCTGCTGGATGAGCTTCGCGAACCGCCGCAGACCGATCGCATCAGCAGCGGATGGCGACATGGCGTTCACGAACGTGAGCATTTTGAGCATCCAGCCGCCCATGATGTGGGCCCGACGTCGCTTGCGGATCGTGGCGAGGATCTCGCGCGCGACCACGTCGGGTTCGCAGAGGGCGACGCCCATCTTGCGCCACATTTCGAAAAATGGGGACTCCGACTCGGTGTTGGAGGGCACAGGCCCGAAGAAAGAAAGCACCACGTCGGTCCCGGCAAGCTCGCGGTTGGCGCCTTGCACGTAGCTCGCCAGCGCGCCGCGGGTCGCCGCGTAGGCGCTCATGAACGGCAGCGCTACCCGGCCGTCCATGGCGCCGCCGATGTGGACAACCACTCCGCCGCCAGCTTGCTTGCGCAGCCCAGGCAGGAATGCCTGGGTCACGAAGATGGGCCCCTTCACGTTGACCGCGAGCAGCTCGTCGACGTCGGCCGACGTGTAGTCCTCAATGGCCTTGCGCGGCGAGACGCCCGCGAGGTTCACCACCGCATCGATCCGGCCGAGGTGCTCGAAGGCCGCCGCCGCCAGCTTCTCGAGGCTCGCCCGATCGGTGACGTCCGCGCGCAGGTAAATCGCCGAACCGTCGCTCCGGCCGGTCAGCGCGGCGGCATCGTGCTCGCGCCGCGCCGCGAGCACCAACCGGAAGCCCTCGGCCGCGAGGAGCCTGGCCAGCGCGTGACCAAGTCCTCCGGTCACCCCGATGAGAACGGCGGTGGGTGCATCCATGCCCTGCTTTCCAGCGGTGGGCACGGTTCCGGTGGCGACACCGGTGATCACAGGGGTCTTTCCATTCAGTTTCGTCATCTCGTGTTCCTTTTGTTGGGTATTGGATACTACAATAGTATCTATTTAGAGCAAAAAAAGTCAACCGGACCTGGTCCTGATTTTGGACACCACATCCGCCAACGTCGTCTGCCTCAGCTCCCTACGGACGGCATCCTGAGTGCAAACCAGCACTTCGCTCATGACTTCCTTGATGTTACAGCTCACGACACACTCCTTCGTTTTGGGATAGGCATGGATGGCAAAAGCATCTGGAGGGTTTACCGCCGAGTAGATGTCGAAGAGGGAAATACTCTTTGGGCTTCGTGCCAGGCCATAACCACCCGACTTACCAACAGTCGTCTTAGCCAGCTTCGCCTTCGAGAGTTTAACGAGGATTCTCTTAACGAAAACCGGGTTCGCATTCACGCTGCCAGCGAGAATTTCCGACGTGAAAACTCCGTCGTGATGTGCGATTGCCGCCATTACGTGGACGGCGATCGAAAATTGAGTGTTTACTGAAGCCATGACTAGATACTATATTCGTATCCATATGGATGCAAGAGCCGCGTGACGGCAAGGCACAGGACGGCGAAGAGAAGGAAGTGATTGAAAAGGGCGGTGCGGTGCGGATGGTCGAGAAAGGCGTCCTCGCCCGCCTCACGGCCAAATTGGCTGACACTTGCAGGGCCAAAGCTCAGAAAGAGTACAGCCACAGCGACTTGCTGGTGTTCGTTAATTAGGCCGAGACGGCATTGAATGTGGACATTGAGGATATCGTCCGAGCAAATGGCGAAATTCAAACTTTGCAACCTGCATCGGTCCGACACACCGAAGTATCGACAGCGCAAGATGAAATGCCATCACTAAGTTCACCGCTATTACCGAGGGTTTATCAAAGGAGGCAAGGGGACAATTGAACTCTGTAACATCAATTCAGAGATCATGTTACGGATTCTCTGCAAAACTCACCCTGAGAAGTTGAACTCGAACGATTCGTTTCGACCCAACGCGTAACTCTCAATGTACAAATGACATACAGCCCTTCATCGACATCGATGAAGGGCTGTTAAATCTTGAAGTGGAGGATAGGGGAGTTGAACCCCTGACCTCTTGCATGCCATGCAAGCGCTCTCCCAACTGAGCTAATCCCCCGTATTGTACTGCACTTTACTGCTTTTTCACTCTGCTGTCGACCGCATTACTTGGCTTTGTAACGCTGGCGAGGATTGTATTGGATTCAACCATCGCGACAGACAAAGTTATCGGCCATCAGTCCTTGGTTCCTGACGAATTCTGCAAAGTTTTCGTCGCTGGCCTGCGGGGCTGAGAGGGGAAAAATAACTATCTCGCCCGAGTCTGTCAAGCACGTTGTGCTCAGTTCTTGAGTTGCCTCGAAACTCGTACGACTTCAGGACTTTTTTTGAGGCGTCGGAACGTTTTAAAAGCCTGGCTAAATTGTGTTGTCGTTAATTGGTTGTGCTATAACTTGTTTTGCTGAAGTTGGTTATGTCTGATTGATGTTTCGGTGCCTGGTTGCTGCGATGTTATCAGTAGATCGTGATGACTGAATGACTGCAGCTACCTTGCGGCGACTGTGGATTCGGAATTATTTGCGGATTCCTAGGATAGATGCGGGCGAGCGGTCGTGGTTCGCGGGGATTTGTGGGAATATGAAAACCCCAGGTTGGCCGAACTTCCGGCTGGAATTCCCTCTCCATTACTGGTAGAGAAACAGAGAAACAGGGAGACTGGTAGCCTTTTAGCGTCAAACTGTCGAGAAACCGAAAGCCGCCGCGGATTGGTCCGTGGTTTCCATGCTTGTCGTTCTGTGTGTTTTTGAGAGTGAGAACTGTCCGTGACCGGTCCGAATTTTGAAAAGCTCGAACTGATTCCCGTTATTGCTCAGGACTTTGCCACGGGCGACGTCTTGATGCTGGCCTACATGAACCGTACGGCCTGGGAAGAGACTTTGCAGACTGGAAAAGTCTGCTACTTCAGCCGCAGCCGCAATAAGTTGTGGCGCAAGGGTGAGGAAAGCGGCAATGTGCAGGTCGTGAAGGAAATCTTCTTCGACTGCGATGCCGATACCTTGTTGATCAAGGTCGAACAAATTGGGGGCGCGGCGTGCCATGAAGGCTATCGCAGCTGCTTCTTCCGTCGCCTGAATGCTGCGGGCGATGCCTGTGACGTGGTCGGGGATCGCGTCTTCGATCCGGCTGTTGTCTATCATAAATCGTAAATACAAAGTTCGGCATCGATAACTATCAGGCCTGCCAGCGCCGTCCGTCCGGTTGCGGCTTACGGCATTTCGCTCACTGCTTCCAGAATTCGAAGAATCCATGTCCAAGCAAGTATTGAAGCTCGGTATCCCCGCTGGCAGCCTGCAAGAGGCGACCGCTGAACTGTTCAAGAAGGCGGGCTACAACATCAAGTTCTCGTCTCGGTCGTACTACCCGGAAATCGATGACCCCGAAATCGAGTGTCTGCTGGTGCGGGCACAAGAGATGTCGCGGTATGTCGAATCGGGTGTGCTCGACGCGGGAATTACCGGCCACGATTGGATTGTGGAAAACGAATCCGATGTCGTCGAAGTTTGTGAGCTGATGTTTTCCAAGGTCAGCCGCCGTCCGGTGCGCTGGGTGCTGTGCGTGCCGAATGATTCGCCCGTGCAGTCGGCGAAGGATCTGGCCGGCAAGCGGATTGCTACGGAAGTGGTCAAGATGACCGAGAACTACTTCGCCAAACATGGCGTGAAAGTAGTTGTTGAGTTCTCGTGGGGCGCTACGGAAGTGAAGCCGCCGCGATTGGCCGACGCGATCGTCGAAGTGACCGAAACTGGGAGTTCGCTACGGGCGAACAATCTGCGGATCGTTGATGAAGTGCTGCAAAGCACGACGCGGTTCATCGCCAATAAGGAGACGATGGCTGACCCGTGGAAGAGAACGAAACTCGAAAACATTTCGTTGATGCTACAAGGATGTCTGGCCGCCGAAGGTAAGGTAGGCCTGATGATGAATGTGCGACGAGTGGATCTCGAACGGATCCTAGGGCTGTTGCCGGCCTTGCAGAAGCCGACGGTGTCGTCGTTGTCGGATCCCGAGTGGTTCGCCGTCAGCACGATTCTGGACGAATCCTATGTCCGTTCGACGGTGCCGGGGTTGAAAGCCGCCGGGGCTCGAGGGATTGTCGAATATCAAATCAGCAAGATCATTGACTGATTCCATAGATGGATCTTCGGTGAAGACTCTCGCAACTTCAGAACTTGCCGCTGCAGGAGTGTGTTGCGATGAGTCTCGCTCCGTTGGTGGCGTATAAGCTCGGGGGTAGCCTGTTCTCGCTGCCGGATTTGCCGGATCGGTTACGGCAGGTGTGGCAGCTGCGTCCGGGGACGTCGCCGTTGTTGATCGTGGGAGGCGGGGCGGCGGCCGATGCCGTGCGGGAGTGGGATCGGACTTTCCAGTTCGGTCCTGATGTCGCTCACTGGCTGGCTATTGATGCGCTCGATCTGACTGCCAGCTTGCTGCTGCGGTTGATGCCGGAGCTGCAGCTGGTGCGGAGTCGCAAGCAGCTTGAGCTGGCTCAGGCCGAGGGGCGGCCAGCGGTGTTGTGTGCGGTGTGCTTTGTGAAATGGCTGGAAACTCAGCCCACTCCTCTGCCCCATTCCTGGGAGGTGACCAGTGATTCCATCGCGGCGGCGGCGGCGGTGGCTTGGCAGGCGCAGGAGCTGGTGATGCTCAAATCGTGTGACCTGCCGGAATCTGGCAATCTGTCAGTGCTGGCTCAGCAGGGGATCGTTGATCCCTATTTTCCGTTGGCGGCCCGAGACCTCAGTCGAATTACCTGGGGCAATCTGCGTGAGTTATCGCTGCAACCTCTTGTGCAAAAGTGAGTTAATTCTCGGGTTGGGGCACTGTGCCGGTCTCGGGAGTCAGCCCCATGGAAGGCTCGTTGTCGGCATCACGCGCGGTCCGTCGCGGGGTCGCTCCGGTGCGATTGCTGATCGTGGAGTTGGCCGTGTCAGAGAGGCTGACCAGGACCACGATGGTCAGGAAAATAATCGCAAATCCGCCGAGCCAGAAAAGCCCTCCACGGAAAAAGGAGAACGTGGGAGAGACGGAATCAATTTCGCCGACCATGATCGAGCCCAACGCCAATTAGAAAAATTGAAAAGAGAGCGATCGACATCACGCCGAGCGTTCTTCGCGATGAAGAACGTTCGCGAGTCGATTTCGGAAACTTTTGTCGAGCGGGCCCACGCTGTGCAAAGTTCCACTTTAAATTATTCTCGCTTCGTCATGGGAAACATCGGCATTGTGCGGCAGTTTCATGGATCCTTCGTGAAACGCGACTTGGAATTGCCGGTTGTAGTGGCTGTGGGCGGTGTGCTGGGGGGCAATCACGCTGCTTCTTTTAAGATTCTGCACTGGCGAGCGAACTGCATTCGAGGAAACCGCGCGTGTCTTGATGCCGGGCTGTGCAACCGGAGGTTTCGTATGCCGGAATTTCGTGTGTGGGATGCGGAATGGAATCCCCTCCTGACGGTACAGGGCTGGTATCACTGGCGCTGGCAACCTAGAATGCGCGATTCGAATTGCTCCGTTTTTCGCCGCGGCGTTGCCTCGTCGGGAGATTGATGCAGACCTGATTTGGTGACCAGACTGCCCGTTGACCGTGTTCCCGCCCGCGTGTGAGTCGTGCGGACATCGTCCTGCGGCATAAAACGCAAGGTGAGGCCGCATGCCTGCGCAGCGTATCGATCTCAAGAATCCCATCCTGGCGGCTGCCTTGGCTTGGTTTGTCCCTGGACTGGGACACGCTTACCAGGGGCGCTGGTTTAAGGCCATTTTGTACTCCGCTTGTATCTGGAGCACGTGGTTTTGCGGCTGGGCTTTGGGGGATGGCAAAGTTGTCTATTACAACATGGACATGAAGCGCGGCCGCTGGACTGCTGGCTACGCGGCTCAGGTGATGGTCGGTTCTGCCGCCCTGCCTGCCATGTATCAAACGCGCCGGGCTTCACCGCCCGAGGACCGCAGCCAGATTGAGTTGAAGGGACCGCTGAGCGGGGCCTTCGACGGAGCCTTGGCGGGAGTCAGCTTTACTGATGGGCGGAAGGGGTATTTCCGCGTTCGTGGCCAGTTGGAGATCCAGCCCTCGGAAGATGATACGTTCCGTCGCAGCATTACGGGGCGCTTCACCGGGACCGTGCATATTGTCGATGAGAACGGTGCGGGAGTCCCTGAGGGAGCTCCGGTGGAAGTCACCGTGAATTACCTGGAAAGCTTGGAGCCGGAGATTTTTCCGTCGTCACACCGCGCGTTAAAGTGTACGGTGAAGGGGCGGATCAGTGGTCCCAAGGGGGGCGACATTTCGGCCGACTTGCGAGGCAAGGTGCTGAATGTTCGCAGCTTGTGGAACCGTTACGGTGCTCCGTTGGATGCGGAAGGACTTGAGGCCGCACATGGAGATCTCGGCAAGTATTTTGAGATTGCTCTGGTCTATACGTGGATTGCCGGGTTGCTGAATTTGCTGGCGATTTGGGATGCGTTTGAAGGTCCAGCCTACGGTTATGGGGACGAAGAGCCTGCCGACGGGAAAACTCCCGGTAGCCCCCCTGCCCCGGGAACGGTCGTCGCGACTACGACGTCGGTCACGATGGAGTCACCGTTGCCCCACCTGCCGTCGGCGACTGGATAGCGTCGAACGCTTCTCGTCCGTCTGTTGGCTTGTTGGCGATTTTGCCCGGTCCAGTCCGATCGATTTGCAGTGGGTTCCGATAATGCTTGCTCCTTTACTCCTGGCTGCGAATATGAACGTGACTTGGTGGCTGCTGCCCTTAGTGGTGACGGTCAGCCTGGTTTATAACGCGACGCGCTACGAGCTGCCGGAAAAGATCCTGCAGCGGTCGTTGAGAATGGGTTTGGCGATCATGGCTTTTATGGGCGGTTCGCTGACGATTTTGTTCTTACTGTCATAGGCATCACTCACATTCTCGTTGGGCGATTGCCACCACACCGATCAACAGATCTTCTGTTTGACCGGAGAAGGTAGATCATGCTCAGCGAACGTGACAAGATGTTGGCGGGTCAGCTGTATAACGCTCTGGATCCAGAGCTGGTGATGGCTCGCCGCCGGGCTCGGGATTTGTGCCAAGCCCTGAATGCTTCGAGCGACAGTCAGACTGAGGAGCGTGCCCGGATCTTGCGGGAGCTGCTGGGGACGTCGGGCGATGGAGCCTGGATTGAGCCCCCCTTCTACTGCGACTATGGGGCGAATATTTCGCTTGGCCGCAAGGTGTTCTTCAATTTCAACTGTGTCGTGCTGGATGTGGCCCGAGTCACGATTGGCGACTTTTGCCTGTTCGGTCCGTCAGTACAGATCTACACGGCGACCCATCCGCTGAGTGCCAAAGAACGTCGCGGGGGGCTGGAAAATGCCAAGCCGATTGAGATCGGATCCGACATTTGGGTCGGCGGCGGAGCCATCATCTGCCCCGGGGTGAAGATCGGCTCGGGGTCGGTTATCGGTGCCGGCAGCGTGGTGACTCGTAGTATTCCCGAACGCGTCTTCGCGGCTGGCAATCCGTGCCGCGTGATTCGTGAACTGCCTGACGAGTAACTTTTCTTTGGGCTGATTTTTTGCCGCGGTTTGCTACAGATTGTTGCCGTGTTGAGTTTGGGGTCGGGCGTTCAAATTTCCTGACCCTAACGGATTGCAGGTGCATGAAAA
>JAZKFE010000352.1:0-1518 GCA_040386595.1 Planctomycetota bacterium
CCACAACCTCTTGTTCGCTGCGCTCACCCAGATTCGAGAATCTGGGCTACCCATCAACTACGTCGATTGAGGCGAAAGCGTCTTAGCGAAACGCTGTTCCCAGGCTCACTCCCGAGCTCACCAGATTGCCCGTTCGGGGTTCTGGAGTCGTGGTGACGGTGGGCTCTACTTGTAGAGCATCCGGAGCCAAGCTGTGATGCAAGGGAGGACGGAAGACGACCATCAGCAACAAGGGCAAATACCACAAGACATAGACGCTGCCTTGTTGCGGGTACCACAACTGCGTCCCAATCACGATGGCTGCGGAACTGGCCATCAAGGTGGCGAGATCTTTATACCGCGGCCAAATCGACACCGCCGTCACCAGAGCCACAAACGTGACGAATGCCGGAATCCGATAGGCCGCTGGGAAGATGCTCCAGAAGCCGGTCGGCTCGGTCGCGTTGAATCGCAGTTTGGTCCAATTAAAGATTCCAAAATCCGATCCGGGCAAAACACCGACAGGACCAGCCAGCATCCACAAGCCGGCAACCATCACCAGCGACATACCGCCCACTGCGAGGCAGAACTTCAACCAGCCACGACGACCGTAGAACGCCGCCCACAGCGGTAGCAAAAAGATCGGGAAGAACAGCGTTCCGCAGGCCAGGCCGAGCAGGGCCCCCGCGACCACCACGCGACGATAAGCGACAAACGCCCACACAATCATGGCCGACGGCAGTACGTGATTTACACGTCCCACCTCATAGGCAGTACACGGCAACAGCAGATAGAGCGTCGCCATAGCGAGCCCCAGATGCAGATCCCCCATGTGGTAATAGCCCACACAAATCAAGCCGCCAACGACCGCCAAGTGGGCCAGAATCGCCATCCCGCGAGCCACATACAAGGCGGCCTCGTTCGGTGTGGCAGTCGGTTGTTCTGCGGCAGGAGTCGCAGCAATCGCGGCGTAAATCAGGCGTGCTCCGGGGCCCGCTTCACCGATTCCAATTTCGTTGGCGGCATCAGTCGCCGGCGATTGGTCTAAGCCTTTCACCAAATGACGCGCCCGCTGAACCTCGCGAACCTCGTTGACAGGCGGAGACTCTGTCAGGACTTTGGTGCCCAGGAAGGCCATCGCTGAGAGGCACAGAAACGCCAAACCGGCGGGGCTCATGTTCTGCGGCAGCTTGGGGCGCCGCGTGAAATAGGCGTCAAAGACCACTCGGCTGAGCAACCCAAACGTGACGGCGACCAGACAGAACGCACCGCCAGCGGGAGATTCCTGGACATACAACAGGGCGGGGGCAATGCTGAGCATCAGGATCAGATCCAGATTGCGCAGCGACCAGAACCGGCCGAACCTGAAATAAACCGACAAGATCAGCACAAACGACAGGTGAAACCAAGTCGCTTCGTTGACCTGATAGCCATGTAAAACGTAATTCATGATGTCCAACCTCAAGGCCGGGCTGGGCCGAGGCCAGTCAGACTGCCGAAGTCTGATCTGCAATCAGATCCAGGAAGCTTCGACAGTTT
>JAZKFE010000352.1:1528-5759 GCA_040386595.1 Planctomycetota bacterium
CAATGACTTCGGCTGACTGAGCTTATTGGCAAAGATACGGGGTGACTCACACTCATCCAAGAAAAATCACCAACCTCGTAGGATTTTCCAAAGTCACCGCACCTCGTCCCGCTATCGCCGTCAAGTACGTCCGAGTTACCTCGAACGCTCCAGACTGCGTGTCCGTTACGATGTACCACCGATGACGTCTTGAAATCGCCGCGAATTGGCTCCCCACATTTTGACGAGTCAACAATTCAAACTCAACGCCTGAAGATTTGACAAAAGACCAATCGGTGAGATTTCAGGTTCGAGCCAACCTCATCCCAAGTCAGGACTGACACGCTGACAACTCAATAAGTGGCTAATCGTTAGATCGTTTGTCTTTCACTGCCAACTTGTGTTCTTCACCCGGAAATCCTGAGATTGAAGTGAGAACCTTCGTCCCCAATCGGAAGAGGTCAACTGCGGCAGCTAGGGCAATTCGCCCCAGCGAGTTCTGGTCGGCCATCGCAGCCCAACGTTTTCGCCGAAATCTCTTCACCAGCATCGACGCAAGTCGATAGGTCGCCTCGATTTTCGAATCGGGCGACTTATCTTTTTTCAGCCAACACAACCAACGCCAGCACAGCTGCGATCAACGCAACACACTGCAGCAGTGAAAGTTGCGATCACGCCATGGCTTCAGCGTTAGTCGTCATCGGATTCATCGTCGAATTCGTCTTCGACGGGCACAAGCGGAGTCGGGTGCGAACCTGTTGCGTAACTCTGCTCCAGCGCATCCAACTGTTCCAGGAGCGACTGGGTGTCTTCTTCGGTCGGATCAAATCTCAGCAACTGTTGGAGCACTTCTCGGGCTTCCTGATTTTCGCGACGCGAAATCAGACACCGTGCCAGCCCCCGTCCGGCCGCATAAAAGAAGGAGTTGTAACCCTCTTTTGACGGCAATTGTCCGCGAAAGTTGAACGGCAACGCATCCAGGCCATTTTCGTAGGCAAACCCGAAATGCCCCTTGGCCAGCGAGATGTCTTCGTCTTCCAACGCCAGTTCCGCCAGCTGCACGTAGGCTTCCAGGAAGCCACGACAATCGGCCACCAGGTAGAGAAGTTCGTCCCGGGCAATTTCGAATTCCCCGCCGGCGCGGATTTCCAGAACTTCGGCCATGTCCAGATCGCGATCCAACGCACATTCTGGAGCTTGAAAAGCGTACTTACTGCTCCCTAAACCCTTGAGCTCCAAGGCACCGGGGGGCAGCTTCTTGGGCTTGGGTTTGCCGCCGGACGCATTCGCCTGTGGTCCCCGCGGCCGATTACCGCCAGATTTTCCCCCGGGCCGCCCCGCATTCCGATTGGGTTTCGGTTGGCGCGAACCATCGGAGGCAGCCTTGCCGCCAGTCCCTGCCGAGCGTTGAGCTGGCGACTTGGGCGGTTGGTTGGATTTTGACGAACTTTCATCCTTCAAGCGAGCACCTGTACTTCATGAAGCGACTCAAAACGGAGTTCCGGAACAAACATCTTAAACAAACATGGCCAGAGAAATACTCTAAAAGGAGAGATTCAGCCGCAGAGTCCGCCATTTTTTCGTGTGAACTCCTTCACTCTCGATCTCATTTCCCACCTAAGTGGTCCTGTAGCTTAGGATTCGGTGAGCTCGGAAGAATGCAATCCGCGATCGAAATGCGGAGTAGATACCTCATTACGAAAATCAGGGGCCGGATAACCGACAGCGCGACAGGCAAAATTAAATCGACGGCACGACGGACTACTGTTCAAAACCATTTTTTGTCGATTTTTGGGCAGACATCTCGTCAGCTGCAATGGTAAACTCACAGTGAACACCGCGAGGTTACAGACAATCAACAAAAAATTTCCAAAAATCAATTCGTGGCCTTCAGAAAATACCTGGACTTAGAGGCTTGCCTGTTTCTGGTCCGTTCTCCGAGGGGAATTTTCTCTGCCTCCAGGAGAGTTTCTCGGTGGAATCACTCCTGCGATCGTTCGATTCCCTTCGTTCCGTGGCGCGGTCAAAGTCCGATTTCGGAAATTCAGTAGCAGACGTGACAACCGATTGAGTTTGCCGTTCACTCATTTCAGTTTTGGTCAGGTGTACTTCATGCGACGCAGTGCCTACGTTTTTGCCGTGTGTTGTTTTGCCTGGTCGCAGGCTGGCGATCAAGAACTCTTTGCGAGACAGAAAAGAGGAATCTCGGTTGCGGCCGAACAGCCCGCAGCGGTCGCCGCACCAGGAGGAGCCCCCGGAGGTGCCCCCCCTGGCGGAGCTCCCGCAGGAGCTGGACAACCCGCGGGCGGACAGCCAATGCCTGGCGGAGCAGCAGGCCCGGCGGCAGATGCATCAGCGCCGGGTTCTTCAAAGCCCGTCGCGCGCGGTGACCGGCCCAAGAAGACCGCCAATCCCGACGAATTGAAAGTCACTCCCGACGAAGACGGCAAAGTTCGCTTCAACTTCCAAGGCCAGCCTTGGCTGGAAGTCCTGGAGTGGCTCGCAAAAATCTCCAACCTCAGCCTCGACTGGCAAGAAGTCCCCGGCGATCAGCTGAACCTGACGACGCAACGCTCCTATACGGTCGCCGAAGCACGCGATCTCATTAATCGCCATTTGCTCGACCGGGGATACACGATGCTCCGCAACGGAGAAGTGTTGACCGTCGCCAACATCAAGAAACTGGATCCCAGCCTGGTCCCGCGCGTGCGGCCGGAAGACCTCAAAACTCGCGATCCTCACGAATTTGCCAAGGTTTCGTTCTCCCTGGACTGGCTCATTGCCGAGCAAGCCGTGGAAGAGCTGAAACCGATGCTCAGTCAGAACGGAAAGCTCACCGCTCTGAAGACAACCAACCGCGTGGAGGCCATGGACGCGGTCACCAACCTGCGTGAAATTTACGAGGTGCTGGTCGAAGAGCAGTCGCGTGACGGACAAGAGCAACTGGTGCGAGAATTCCAATTCAAACATATCCGCGCCGGTGACGTCGATGCCATGTTGCGCGAGTTGATGGGCATGCAGAAAGCCGCCACTGGAGGTGATGCTGGCGGCAATAGTCAGCAGATGCAAATGCAACAACAGATGCAGCAGCAAATGCAGCAGATGCAACAGCAAATGCAACAACAAGGTGGACAGCGTCCACCGAGTGCCGGCGCCGGCGAGAAGAAGATCTATTTGGTCTTAAACGTCCGACGCAACAGCATTCTCGTTCAAGCCCCTGCCGACAAGATGGCCGTCATCTCGCAAGCGGTCAAAACCCTGGATGTCGAAACTGCCCCAGGTGGATCCTTGCTGCAGGCCATGAACAACACGCGAATTTATCGCATGGCCGCCATCGATCCCGAGCCCTTCGTCAAGGTCTTGAGCGAACTCGGGAATTTGGACCCGTTAACGCAGATCAAAGTGGACCGTGACAACCAGGCCATCATTGTCAGTGGCTCCATGGCCGACCACTACGTGATCACCGAGTTACTGAAAAAACTCGATGGGAGTGATCGCCGTTTCGAGGTCGTCCGCTTGAAGCGACTTGAAGCGGATTATGTGGCTGGAACCATCGAATTCATGATGCTCGGCGGAGAGAAGAAAAAAGAAGAATCTAACCCCTACATGGGCTACTACCGGTACGGCCTGGATATGGGGAACACTTCGAAAAAGGAGACCAAGAAGTTCCGCGTCAGTGCCGATACGGATAACAACCGCTTGCTCCTGTGGGCTAATGAAATCGAACTGAAAGAGGTTTACCACCTCCTGGAAAAATTGGGCGAGATTCCCTCACGCGAAGGAAATCCCGATACGCTCCGCGTGTATGAAATGGGGACCCCACAAGAAGCCGAAAAGCTGCTCGAAAAGCTGCGCCAACTGCAGCCGAATTTGCTCCCGGCACAGACTGAGGTGCGACGAACTCCCAAACCGGCGACCAAACCTGCGGCTAAAGAACCACAGGCACTGCGGGCGCCAGCGAAGACCACCCCGGTAAAAACGCCTCAAACACGAGCCGATGCGGGGCGTCGCCCGGGGCAAAGTGGCCGAATTCTGCAATCGGGGAAACCCGTGTCTGCAGTTCCCCAGGTCACGCTGGCTCGTCTGCAAGAGCCTGCCGCCAAGGACACGGATGCATAGGATTTCCTTGGCTCCAGAGTTGTCACAGACGCCCAGTCTTGTTTCCTGTTGGATCATGACTTGGCCTCCTCTGCATCGGCTGCTTCAGCTTTTGCCTTGATCATAAGCTGTTCCTGTATTGCTTTTTCTTCAG
>JAZKFE010000352.1:5769-24572 GCA_040386595.1 Planctomycetota bacterium
AAGAATTTAAACAACGGCTGCGACGGGCCATCGAAGAGTATCGCACCATTCTGCCTACGTTCGCTCCAGAGTCTCCCACGGACAGTACCGAAGAAACACCAGAGGCCCCGACGACTGAAACCGAAGCGTCTCCCGCCGAGGAACCCAGCCTGAAATCGATTGAGCCGTCCCAAGCTGCGGAGGGATCAGCCGATCCGATCCAAGTGACCGTCACTGCAGATGGACGCTTGGTGATTTCGTCGCGTGACACACGGGCGTTGGATGCTCTCGAAGAGACGATTGGTCAGATCTCACCTCCACGGCGTGACTTCAAAATCTTCCACTTGAAGAATCGCAGCACATGGGCTTATGGCGTCGTCTTAAACCTGGAGAAATATTTCGGTACGGAGAAGGAAAAGAAGAACTCCAATTTCGACTACTGGTGGGGATATAGTCCTTCTCAGAAAAAGGAAGACCCCCTTAGCCTGTCCAAACGCCGCATTCCGAAGTTCATCGCCGATACCGACTCACGCACGATTCTGGTCACGGGCGCTGATCCCGAGCAGTTGCGAGTGATTCAGGAATTGATCGACATTTACGACAAGGCTGACGATGGCACGGCAAAGGCATTGCGTCTGCATCGCGTATTTCAGATGAAATACTCCAAGGCACGCGTCGTCGCGGATGCTGTTAAGGAAGTCTATCGCGACCTATTGAGCGAGAATGATCCGGCATTGCAGCAAGCTCAAAACAATAAAGATCAGAAGCCTGCATCCTCCGAACGTTCTTATACGTATATCTACGGATCTAGCGATAACGGCGAAAAAGAACCCGAAGCGCCGATCAAGTTTAAAGGCCTGCTATCGCTGGGGGTGGATGAGATCTCGAACACGATTATCGTGTCATCTCAAGAGGGCTTACTTGAGAACATTGGTCTGATGATCGTCGCTCTCGATGAAGCTGCTGCTCCGACGCAATCGACGATTCAAGTGTTGCGCGTCGATCGTTCGCTGGAGGCGAGTGGCCTGCAAAGCCGCTTGGCCAAAATTCTGACCCGCCCGCAACCGCAGCAACCACAAGGCCGCAACAACCCCAATCAGCCGCAACCGGGACAACCTCAGAATCAGCCCAATCAACAAGGTGCGGCGGTTCAGGCGAGCGAATAGTTTTTTAACACCGAGATTCCGCCGTCGAAGTCCCCTAACAGAAATGTTACAGGACTTCGACAGGTCGAGAGATCGATTGCACGGCGCTGCTTACGAATCCAACGTGATGGAACTGCGGAAATCGTCCGGCTTGACGGCCAGGACCGAGCAAGCAATCTGAGGCGTGATACGTTCCGCAGTATTGCCCATGACGAACCCCGACAGGCCGCTGCGAGCGATCGTCGCCATGACCAGCAAATCGATTTGGTGGTGCTCGATATAGCTGAGAATCGCATTCTCAGCCAATTCCTCAACCAACACGATCTCCGCGGGCTCCGGCAATGCCTGCGCTTCCGGACAAGAAAGATGCTCGGCAATCACCGCTTTGGCGTGAACCACGCATTTGTCGTGGTAGGCCACCTGCTTCGGATCGGCCACTGTGGTATCGGGATCCCAGGGAAATTCAAAGGCATGCAGAACGTGCAGCTCGGCACCTTTGGCCTTGGCCACCACACTGCCAATGCGAACCAGGTGAGCTCCCACAGCGGTCAAATCATCTGCAACCAATACCCGTTCCACGGGACTTACCACTGGCGGTTTGGTGATCAAGACGGGGCAGGGACTATTACGTAGCAACTTCAATCCGGTGCTACCTAATAGAAGACGTTGCAAACCCGTCAGCTTTCGTGTGCCGACCATCAGCAGATCGTGGTGTCCACGAATGACCTGCTTGATCAGCTCCACCCAGCTCTTCCCGAATGCATGCGTCGAAGCCACGGTGATGACTCCATTCGCTCTGGCCGATTGCACCAATCCCTGCAGCACTTGCTCGGCCTGCGCCGCAAGATTCACGAGTGCATTGGGATCTTCATCTTCCAAATAGGACAACGCATGCGGGTCCAAGTCGACGACCGCACAAAACGTCAGCTGAGCGGAGTTTTCCTTGGCCAAATCGGTGGCCTGTGCGATGACACCTAATGTCTCGGGACTCAGTTCCGCAGAGATCAGGTGGTCAGCGTGAGAGAGGTCGACTCCAACGAGGATATTCTTGACTTCAGGCATCGTGATCTTTCCGATTTCGAGTAGAGTTCGATGGCGTGGGTTGAGGATCGCGATATGAGGTGCGTCGAGATCGCAGCACCTGTTTCTCATTGTACTCCAGGCATGTGCTGCCGCAATCCTGTGAAAATCTCTAACGAACGGTGTTATTCTCTGCACGATCGCCAATAAGACGGCCGCAACATGGCCCTCGCGAACAAAGCATCTAGTTGATCGCCGTTTTCCCGTATAAAATGACGTGGGTAAATCTAGATGTCGTATCAGTTGTTAATGTCACATCAGGGAGTATGGCCACCTCCAACCAGATTCATCGACCATGAAACCCGCGGTACCCCCCTTAGCACTCGACGATGCGTTCGCGAGCGAACCGAACCGGTTAATTCCGAGTTGGTTGATCTCGTTGGCGTTGCACGGGGTCATGTTTCTCTGTTTGGTGTTTGGATTTCAACGGCAGGGAGTCCCCGAAGGATCAGGCGAAACGTTCCACGATGTGGGATTGTTTACGAAAGGTGATGTTCCGGATTCGAACGCCACCGCGTTGGGCTCGCCGGATGCACCACAATCGACCAGTTCAGAGTCCGCAGCCAGCGATTCGCTACTCTCGGAATCCGTCGTCGATGTCGATACCGGGCCGGCAGTGCCTTTGCAACTACCGGAAACAGCGACCATAGGGGCAGGCGTCCCGTTGCCCACGGGTTTGCCCTCGGCGGCCGCATCGCGACCAACCAAATCCGCAGGCACAGGTCGAGTCCGTGGTGCTTTCGGTGGCGGTGGTGGTGGCGGTTCTGGACCACGATTTGGACGATCAGACGGAACCAGCTTCTTTCAGGTCGCGGCACAAGGCAACCACTTCTATTACGTCGTCGACTGCTCGGGCAGCATGGACGAGGAAAATGCGATTGGAGTCGCGCGGGCCGAACTGATGGCCAGTGTGGAACGGCTCGATTCGACGAAACGTTTTCAAATCCTGTTCTATGATTCTGACATCCACCCCATGCTAAATGGCAAGCAGGAGATTTTCTTCGCGACAGATATCAACCGGACGTTCGCCCGCCAGTTCATCAATGCCCAGCAACCCAACAGCGGCACGATGCACAAACCGGCTCTCGTCGAGGCCCTGCGATCGGCCCCGAATGTGATTTTCTTTTTAACCGATGGTGATACCCCGGAGTTGTCACAGCGTGAACTCAAAGATCTCCGCGAGGCCAATCGAAATAACACCCAAATCCATGTCATTCAATTCGGTAAAGGGGCCAAGCTCGGGCCCACAAATTGGCTGGAACAACTGGCAAAAGATCACCAGGGAACCTACCGCTACCGAGACGTCAAAGCGTTTCGGGATCAATAAATCTTGACGCCGCCTTGCCCCGTTCCAATATAAGGCTCGCCTTGCCTGCGAGATTGCCAGTGTCTCATGCCGCCAATCACCAAGAGCCCGTCGCTCGGCCTCCGCATCGTGTTGAGCGGTATCGTCTGCTGGCTCGGAGTGGGAATGGTCCGTGGGCAGGATGAATCGGACACACCCGACAAAGTCGTCATCAGCCCGGGCGGTCGAGGTTCGACCCGTGTGACTCTGAAAGGTGAGGTCCTCGAATACACCGGCGAGACGCTACGGATCCGACTCAAGGTGGGTGAAGCGGCAAAGGAGTTTCCGGCCTCGGATGTCGTCGAGATCCTGACTCCTCAAGGCATCGGGCACCACAAGGGGTTAGAGCTGTTTAGCAAGCGGGACTATGCCGCAGCGGGAAAGGCGTTTCAGACGGCCTTCGCGGACGAGCCGCGGGCGTGGGTCAAACGGGAGATCCTGACCTATCTCGTACGTTGTGCCTTGATGCAAGGCGACTACGTGACTGCGACATCAAAATTCGCCATGCTTGTGCGTAGCGATTCTCGGACACACTCGTTTGCCCTGATCCCGTTGGTCTGGGCAAAGCTGCAACCGAATGCGGTTTTGAAGTCGCAAGCCGAGGGCTGGTTGCTCGATAACAAACAACCGGTTGCGTTGCGGTTGATGGGAGCCAGTATTCTGCTGGAAGACCCACAGCTGGGAACAACGGCCAGCGTCGCGCTGCGTGATCTCGCAGCCAACAGCGATCGCCGGATTGGGGTCCTGGCAGCATGCCAGCAATGGCGGACGCGATTGGCCACTCGCAAGGAGATCAACCTCACCGAACTGCAGGTGTGGGAACAGAAGCTGGAATCTCTCCCCGAGGAACTCCGCGGCGGGCCCCATTTCTTAATGGGGCGAGCCTATGTGTCACGTCGCGAGTTTGAACTCGGAGCCGTCCATTTGCTGTGGGTGCCGTTGGTCCAGGCGGATGATCATTTCCTTGCCGCGCAAGCCACGTTAGAAGCTGCCGATGCGCTGGCCACGATTGGCCAACTGGAAGAAGCTGCCCGGCTGTATGAAGAAACCTCAGCCCGCTACGAAGACACACCCTCCGCGCAGGAGGCAGCGGCTCAATTAAAAGAGTTGCTCAAACAGTCCAATCAACCACCGCCCGGTAAGTAACCCCACAGGACACTACCGCGAAGGATATTGGATTCTTCGCGATTCGAATCCTTGGGAGGGTGAGACTCCTGCCGAACCGCTTGGTCTTTCTGCTCCCAGTAAACTGAGCGGTTCGGCAGGAGCCTCACCCTCCCAGAATTCGTCACGGCGTTCCCCACAATGGGGAAGACCGCGTAAACGACCAGACGGCAGAGATTCCCGGACTCTGGCTATTTCTTCTCCGGTTCGGCCGCTTTCATGGGCTGCGATTCTTCTTCGGTCAGTTTCCGCAGTTCGACCTTGCGCAGAGCGGCCGTCGTCGACCACGAACAGATTCCAAACGGCAAGGACTTTTTGACTTCGGGGCGAATGGTCAGCTTGTGACCAGTCGTCTCTTGATCGATCACTTGCTTTTCATCAATCCATACGGTGACCCGCGTCTTGGTGACTCGCAAGCGAACGTTGTACCACTGCCCCTTTTTAAACGTCATGTACTGAGAAGTTTTGTTGTGAGCCGCATCTTCACCATCGATGGAAGATAGCCCCACAACAGCACCACCCCAACCACCGACAATCAAAGAACAAGGCGACTCCTGCACAGGGAACGTCATGCCGCAGAAGAAATCGGTCCCATCGACCCGTTGTGCCTCAACCCGTACTTCGTAATCGACCTTGGGAAAATCTTTCTGCCAGGTCACGCCGGTGCAGCCATCTCCAAACGAGATCAGCATCCGGCCATCCTCAACCAGAATTTCGCCCCCCGTCCCGAACTCCGTCGGCTTCCAGCCATCCAGCGTCTTGCCGTCAAACAAGGGTTGCCATTGGACCTCGGCTTTCTCTGCCGCAGCAGGTGCAGCGGCCTTCTTCTCGGCAGGCTCTTCAGCGCGGATGAATTGAGAACCGACCAGCAGCCCCCCCAGCAGAACCAGGCAAGCAGTACGCGGCAAATATTGACGAGTGAAAGAGAGCGGCATGAGAGTCACCTTGCCCTATCAGGCGGAAATGTGGCGTCTTCGTTGGTGTGGAGTCACGACTCGACAGTCAGTGTCCATGCTCATCAACCAACTCGCAAGTGCGACTCGATTTTTCACCAGAGGAGGTGAGGCAACAGGGAAAATCCCTCACGGCGTTTTTGAGGAAGTCTCGCCTGCCGGGCGAGGACCTTTCTCACTGAGCGGCACATCCCGAAACTCTTGATGACAGGCTTTGCAGTTGTCATTCACGGCTTTGAATGACTGCGAAATGACCGGGGGCTGGGCGGCCTTCGCCTCAGCACTGGCCCAGGCTCGTAAGGCGTCTTCCAGGGCTCGCGCGTGGGTTTCGCCGTCAGTCAGTAGTTGCCGAAAACGCTCGGGTTGCTGCTGGACGGCCTTGGTGCGTAACAGCTCGGTGTAATGCTCACGCAAGAGAAGTGCTTCGTGATCGGGCGATAAATCGGGCTGCTGCGGGAGCGGTTTCCAGCCGGCTTTCTCAAATGCTTGGAGATGATCATGAGTGTGCTCCAAGGCCACCATGGCCTCGGCCATTGCGGGGAGTTTGGCGGTCGCCGGAAAATCTGCGACCAGCTCGTCCAGCACGGCTTGACCCAACGGCTTGACGGATCGGGCCGATTCGAACAGGCCTCGATAGTGCGGACTGGTGCCGGCAATCTGCAGAACGCTCAAGGCCTCTCCTGGAACAATCAGCCCCGCGGCGACACAGGCCACCGCCGCCGCGGCCGGACTGCGATGCTTGCCGTGGTGGCAATGAATATAAACGGGCCCCGGCAGATCACGAACGGCTTTCGCCAACTCGGCAGCTCTGGTTGCAGGGATGCCATCGTATCCGTGCGGCAGATGGACATAACGCAGGCCACATTTTTCGGCGGTCGCCAGATCGGGCTGGGCACCGTCGACGCTAATCACAGTCTTCACCCCCAGCGAACGCAACTCCTCAAACGCCGCCAGCCCCTCGGGGAGCCCACCAGAGATCACCTGCGGGTGAACTCGAACAGCGTTGGGCAAGTGCTGTGTGGTCAGCTTTTCGATGTTGTTGCGGGTCGACGATTTGACCTGCGGCGGCGAAGCGGGTGCGTTGTCTGCACAATCCGTCGCCCAGATACCGAGGAGAACCAAGCTCAACTGGCCAAGACGCGACATCACGAATTCACTCCTGCGGGGGCAACGCCTGCCGAAAACACGACACCGGCAATATCGTGAGGAGCATTCTGAAACGCAGTTTTTGTCTAAAAATCTGGCGTGAAATATGCTTGTTTTAGGAAGGATCTCACGCAAAGGCGCGAAGGCGCCAAGAGGAGGAATGTGTTGCTCGGTCGATCTCCAAAACTTTGCGTCTTGGCGCCTTTGCGTGAGATCTTCTGCAATGGCGACTCGAAACAACGATCGCGGTCACCGGGATGAACCCAAACGGGGGTGCGAGGCTGACCTAAGCTCTTTCCTGCAAATGCGTTCAATTCGCGGAGCGAATAACGACAATACGAACTATCGATCGTCGGAACGGGGCTGATAGTTCGGTTGGCCGCCCCAGCCGAGCTTGCGATGGAGGGTCCGGTAAAAACTCATCCCGGGGAATTTGACGAGCTGAAAGCTCACCGGCGCCCGCTTCACTTCGATCCGATCTCCAGACTCCAACGGGACATGCAGCTGGCCGTCTACGATCAGTGTGACTCCCGGGGGGACCTCGTTCAACTCAAATGTGTAGACACAGTCGGCACTGTCGACGATCGGCCGAATGGAAATCGTATGCGGACAGATCGGCGTGATGACAAACGACTGCAAATTCTGGCTGAGAATGGGACCGCCAGCCGACAAGTTGTGGGCCGTCGACCCCACCGGCGTACTGATAATGATGCCGTCGCCGCTGTAGGTGGTCACCGTTTGATGATCGATTAAGAGGTGCACGTCGAACATATGAAACGACGCCCCGCAGGAAATCGCCACTTCATTCAGCCCCAGAAAAATGGGCTGCTCGCCGCCTTCACGGATGACCTGGCACGAGTACATCAGATGCGGAACGCACTTGTAATCGCGAGCCACCAGGCGCGGACACGTTGCCGCAAACTCGGCCGGTGAAATATCGGCGAGGAACCCCAACCGCCCCAAGTTGACCCCGAGAATCGGCAACTGGTGATAGCCCATTTGCCGGCAGGCTCGCAGGATGGCACCATCGCCCCCCAGCACCACCGCCAGCTCGGCATCAACACGGGTAAAATCCAGGCCGCCTCCCAAGTCGACGGCCTCGAGTACTAACCCCGTCTGTTGTTCGATCGCCGGGCGCAAGGCTTCCCAGGCGTTCCTGACATGAGCCACATCGCTACGAGCCAAGATGACGATTTTCAAGGGTGAACCGGACATGCGCCCCCGCCAAATTTCAATGATTGGTTCTGACCAGCATTCAGATCTGAGTCGCTGATTGCAGGTCATTATAGCAACTCCAGTTACGGTAGCGCTGGCAGTGTCAGGATGTTTCCGCGAGAATATCCCCATTCCAGGGGGAAGCCCGACCTCCCAGTGACCGAAATTGTGCCTACCGCGTCGATGACGGGACGTTTTGACGGATCTTTCCATCTCCCAGATGAGCAAGCTGTGACAACTGCAACACCACCGGCGCTCTCCGTCAACGGTGTCGAAATTATCGACACCTTCGCCGAAGCCTTTCCGATTATGGCCACGCGCGTCGTGATCACGGCCGAAACGGCAGAGTGGGCTCAAGTGGCCGCGGTCGCCATGACCGGCTACGCCACCAGTGTCATCGCCTGCGACGCGGAAGCCTCGATTTCCGGTACGGTCAGCACGGCCGAAACTCCCGATGGTCGCCCCGGCGTGTCGGTACTGCTGTTCGCCTTCAACCGTGACGGCTTGGGCAAAGCAGTAACCGGCAGAGTAGGGCAGTGCGTGCTGACCTGTCCGACAACGGCGTGCTACAACGGCTTGCTGGATTGTCCCAAAGAAAAACAGATCGTGGTGGGGGGCCAGCTGCGATTTTTTGGCGATACCTTTCAACAATCCAAAAAACTGGGCGACCGGCGCTTCTGGCGCATCCCCGTGATGGACGGCGAATTCGTCTGCGAAGACCGCTTCGGCACAATCAAAGGGGTTGCGGGGGGTAATTTGCTGATCTGCGGCCGGGACCAGTCGAGTGCCCTGACCGCAGCCATGGTGGCCGTCACCGCGATGCGGCAGCTGCCGGACGTGGCGTTGCCGTTCCCCGGCGGAATTGTCCGCAGTGGCAGTAAGGTCGGCTCACGCTATAAGAAATTGAAGGCCAGCACCAACGACGCCTACTGTCCCACCTTGCGTGCCGTGGCAGCCTCCGACCTGACTCCGGAAACCGGCGCCGTCTACGAAATCGTGATCGACGGCCTGACCTTTGACGCGGTTCAGCAAGCCATGCGCCTCGGTTTACACGCCGCGTGTCAAATCCCCGGAGTACTGCGGATCACGGCCGGTAACTATGGCGGCAAACTGGGACCACACCATTTTTATCTACGGGATTTGATCTAGATCAGTATCCAAAGTGATACGTCAGGAATGGAGTCACGGGCTCAACCAATGCCTCCGCCATAACTGCTTTCCCTGATTCGTCTCTTGGCTGAATCCCTCCCGGGCCGCTACAATACGGCGTTGAAATTTCCGAATGAAATTCCGGAGAGTATTGGCGGAACTTGATGCCAATTCGGTCCGCACCACAGAGAACTTGAGTCATGCAGTGGAATGACATTCCGCAGCGTCGATCCGAGACTGGTGAGGGCTTGAGCGTCGATCACGTCGACTCTTCCGGTCACTTTTAAGCGACATGTGGAATCAGTGGGTCTTCCGCAGTAGGAGCGACACAATGGCTGGGTTCTGGAGCGTGAGGCGGTTGGCAGCAGGAATGCTGACCTGTTCTTTCAGTGTGGGATTGCCGGCCACTTTCGCGGATACGGCGGGATCTCAACTGGCGCAGTCACAGTTACGGGTCGCTCAAGAGGCCGCTCCTGAAAAGCCGGTCGAAAAACCGAAATGGGAAGGTTTTCAACTCCAGGAACTGGACGAACCGCTCACCCCTTTCGTACCGAAAACGCCACGAACTCAGGCCGAAATCGACTCAGTCGATGCCGCCGCCTGGCTGGCTGCCGGACAATTGCTGGAAAATCGCTCGGAGCTGGACAAGGCCTTTGAGGCTTATAAAAAAGGGGTGACGAAAAGCCCCAATTCGCTGATGCTGGTCCGCAAGCTGATGGTCCTCGCGTTGGCGCTCGGCAAGCAGGATGAAGGCATCAAGTACGCTCAACGAGCGGTGGAACTGAATCCCACCGACGTACGGGCGCTGCGGATGATTGGCCGCGTCCTGGCTCCGGAAGATCCTGCCGGAGCAATCCGGTTGTTCGAACGAGCCGTGAAGGTCCCAACGCTCGTTCACGAGTCGCCGATGTACGTGACCCTCATGTTGGACCTGGGTCTGCTATATCGCGACACCGACCATAAGCAAGAAGCCGCCGAGTGCCTGGCAGTGGTGTTTGATGCCCTGCAGAACCACGAGAAATATCACCTCGATGCTGACGTCCGTAAGGAGCTGCGATCTAACCCCCAAGTCGAATACGAAAAACTGGGGCAGGTCTTTCTCGATGCCGGTAAGTCCGACTTGGCTCTCGCCGCATTCCAGAAGGCGGTCGAATCCAAACGTGGCAGCATCGGCGGTCATAGCTACAACTTGGCCCAAGTCTATTTGCAGACCAAGCAAGCCGATAAGGCCCTCGCCGAACTACAAAAATACTTTGCGGCTCAACGACAATCCAAAGGCCGAGCTGCCTATGAACTGCTGGCCGCCATTCTCAATCAGATGGGTAAGCCCGAGACCTTGATTTCGCAGCTGGAAGAGCTGTCGGCCAAGGATCCCCGGAACAGCACATTGTTGTTCTTTCTTGGTGCCCAATACATTAACGCCAAGCGTTACGACGACGCCGAACAACTCTTTAAAAAGGGTCTGGCCAGTGATTCCGATCCCGAAGGCTATCGCGGACTGATCCAGATTTACCGGCAGCAGAATAAACCTCAAGAACTGACGGCAGTCCTGGCGAAGCTGTATGCCAAGCAAAAAACGTTTGACGGCTTCGATCCTGAATTTCAGGCCATCATCGAAAATGTCGCGCTGCTAAACGGGATGCTGGAAATCGGCCTGACGGGCATCAAAGCTGAGATGCCGACCGTCGAGCTCAGCACGGTATTCGTCCTGGCGAAGCTGGCTGGAAAAGGCCACAAGATCGACGAGGCGACCCAGCTCTATCGTTACCTGATTTCGCAGCGGCGCTCGGCAGAACTCAAGTCCCAGTTGTACGAGGAACTGGGTGAATTGCTGATTGATGCCAAGCAATACACCGCCGCGTCGAAGATGTATGAGGATGCTTCGAAAGATCCCGATCTGGAAGAAGAGAAGGCCAATCTGCTCTATCAGCTTTCTCGGTGCCTGGAGTTTGACGGTAAGACGCAAGAGGCCTTAAATGTCGCCGTTGAAGCACAGAAAAACTACCCGAATCAGCAACCGCTGTTCCGTTTTCAAGAAGCCTGGATTCACTATCACGCCACCCAATATGAGAAGGCAATCGAGCTCTACGAGAAGCTGATCTCCGACTTCAAGCCTCTCAAGCATCTCAGCCTACTGGTGAAGCAAGCCCGGTTTAGTTTGTCCAATATCCACGTGCAGATGGGCAACATCCGTAAGGGTGAAAAGATCCTCGAGGACATGTATGAGGTTGATCCTGAAGACCCCGGAATCAACAATGATTTGGGTTATCTCTACGCGGATCAGGGGAAGGATCTCGAAAAAGCCGAGTCGATGATTCAGAAGGCCGTGAAGGCCGAACCCGAGAATTCCGCGTACCTCGACAGTCTGGCATGGGTGCTGTATAAGCAAGGCAAATACGCAGACGCCTTGGTGAAAATGGAGAAATCCCTGGAGATGTCTCAGGCGAAGCAGAATGCTTCGGATGCCACACTCTGGGATCATCTGGGCGACATTCAGGAACGCCTGAAGAATGTTGAAAAAGCGGTTGAAGCCTGGAAGAAAGCCTTGACCTCGGCCAAGACGGATGCCAAGCCCGACGCAAAATTGATTGGAAAACTCGAAGACAAGTTGAAGAACCATACGAGCAACCCCGGCGCGGTCAAATCTGAACGTTCGGGCACGCCGTAATCGGTTGACCATCCGCAGCCGCGATGGCTCGACCACGATTCGCAGATTCAAAAATACAGGCGGTCACGGCCGCCTCAATTACAGCGTTATTAGAGACAGAGCGCGAGACGAGATCCGATGGCTGGACATTCCCACTGGGCAAATATCTCGATTAAAAAAGGCATTGCCGACAAGAAAAAAGGCAAGGTATTCGGCAAGCTGAGCAAGGCGATCATCATTGCCTGCCAGCTGGGCGGCGGTGATCCCAACATCAACCTGAGATTGCGTTATGCAATCGACAAAGCCCGCTCGCAGAGCATGCCCAAAGAAAATATCGAACGGGCCATCAAACGCGGCACCGGCGAGAGTGACGGCAGTCAGTATTCGGAAGTCCTGTACGAAGGCTACGGGCCGCACAGCGTGGCAGTGCTCTGTGACATTTTGACAGACAACCGTAACCGCGTGGCCGGTGAAGTCCGCAAGATTTTCGAAGTCCATGGTGGCAACCTGGGCCCCACGAACTGCGTGGGTTGGATGTTCGATCGTAAAGGGTTGTTTGTCATCCCCGCCTCGAGCATTGAAGAACCCAAGTTGTTTGAAATTGCCCTCGATGCCGGCGCTGACGATGTGCAACTGTTCGGCGAGTCCTTTGAAGTCACCTGTGATCCGTCCAATTTTGAAGCGGTTCGCATTGCCTTCCAGAATCAGCACGTTGCCTGCGATTCGGCTGAAGTCACGCGGATTGCTCAAAACACAGTCGACTTGGATCTCGACCAAACACGGCAGGTCATGAAGTTGCTGGAGGCCCTGGAAGACAACGACGACGTGCAATCGGTTACGTCGAACTTCAATTCCTCGACCGAAATCATGGAAGCGATTGCCGCAGAATCATAAGGCGATCAACTCGCCTGGCCCGGCTCTCTGAGTCGGCAGTTTTTTCTTCAGCAAAACCCGATCCAGAGAGTCAGACTACGGAGGTCGGACGACGAAGCCTCGCTGATCTCCTTAGCTCTTGTTTCATCTCTACCATGGCACGCGAACCGATTATCAGCGGCAACGGAGGTCAAAAGCCCCCACCTCTCCCACCCGAAAATCCGGGTGCGATGGGTTCGCCCGAGCCCCGCGATGAACGACTGGACGAAGAGCTCCGACCTAAAAAATTGGCCGATGTTGTCGGTCAACGTAAGGTCGTCGAGCGTCTGCAGATCATGCTCAACGCCTGCCGCAAGCGTAAAGAACCGCTGGGGCATTTGTTGTTTGACGGCCCCCCAGGCCTGGGCAAGACGACGTTTTCAACCGTCTTACCCCGCGAACTGGGTGTGGAATGCCACATCACCTCCGGCCCGGCCCTCAGCGCTCCCAAGGATTTGCTTCCCTACTTAACGAACCTGACCTACGGGGCCGTCCTATTCATTGATGAAATCCATCGCCTGCCGAAGACGGTCGAAGAATTCATCTACCCGGTGATGGAAGATTTTCGGGTCGATATCGCGCTGGGGGAAGGGGTTAACGCCCGAACGGTAAATCTCAAACTCAAGCCCTTCACCTTGATCGGCGCGACCACACGTAGCGGCATGCTGTCTGCCCCCTTACGCGACCGATTCGTCAACCGCCTGCATCTCGAGTTCTACAATACTGCCGAACTGACTGAAATCGTGATCCGCAATGCGGCGAAACTTCGCACGCAGATCGCTCCTGAAGCCGCACACGAAATCGCCATCCGTAGCCGGGGCACACCGCGTAAGTCCAATAACCTGTTACGGTGGAACCGCGACTTTGTCGATAGCGAAGCCGATGGCCAGATCACGCTAGAACTCGCCCAAGCGGCGCTGGATAAGCTGGAAGTCGACCGCCTGGGTTTAGACCATCAGGACCGTCGTTATTTAAAAACTCTCTGGTCCGTGTTCGCAGGCGGCCCCGCAGGTTTACAGGCGATCGGCCACAGTATGAATGTGCCGCCCGATACGTTGGAAGATGAAGTCGAGCCCTTTCTGTTGCGACTCGGCTTTATCCAACGGACGCCGCGCGGAAGAACGATTGCGGCCGCCGCCTTAGAGCACCTCAAGGCCTCTGGCGACATCCATTTGCCCCCCGGGCATTTGTTCTAACGCTAGCCCAGGCAATCTCCGCACGGCTGGCCTTGCGCTGCGGCCACTGGTGATGGCAATCGTTAAGAGGGTGAGCATCTTGCAGCCCATCCCAACTGATCCTTAATCGCTTAAGGGATCGGCCCACCTTGAGCTCCACGCAATCTCGTTAATCTGTACGAATTTTGCCGAACGTACTGATTCTGCTGAATCGTCTTGTCGCGCGTTACCTCAGACAGGCAAATCAACTGACCCCACCCGCGGTCGACTCACGATAGACATACAGAGAGTTTCGCACGGGTCGTGAGGTCACCTGTTTTACCGGCGGTTGCACGTCGGCATTCGGTAACACAATCCACACGTCCCCCACAGCCGACGCGAACTCTGCTTAGGCTCGTTGACCTTACGTGAATTTCATGATCCACCCGGGAGTGTGAATTCCGATAGTTAACGACTGACGAATCATCGCCAGCTCGCAGGAGTTTGAATTGCAGGGTCCGAGGGCAGCTCGCAAAGTCGAAGTGTGATCCTCATTTGAACCAACGAGCCAGCAGCAATGGGGCTTCCTGTAGAAAAATCAGGACCGCCCACAACGACGGGTGAACCGATCCACAACCGGACCTCCGTCAGACACTGATGAGCCGGGAAAAAGTATCCGGCCGAAGAATTGACACAAGGCAGTCGCCGGTCGGCACATCAATTACAACACTATTGAATGGTATGCGGGAGCCATTGAGCGCGGCGCACAACACGCCCACGCGAATGGTCAACCGATTAAACTGAAGGGTGGCAAGAGCGAATGCTGTCGAGCTTCTATCAGCGCTACAGCCTGCCCCTCCTGGTGGCCGTGTTGTTGTCATTCCCGGTTCTATTCTGGCAGGCAGAATCGATCCGAACCAATAACGACATCGAGACCTGGCTCCCTAACGAGACCCCGGTCCGGATCACCTACGAGCAATTCAAGCGGGACTTCGGACTCGAAGAAGTCATCGTCGTTGGCACGACGAGCGACACTCACGATGCGAAGTTGTTTGAAGCACTCGCCAAGCGCATCGAGCAAATTCCCGGTATCCGCAACTGCTGGACCCCGGATCGCTTCCTGGAAGTCATGAAGGACTTCGGGGTCGGCGAGGCCGAGGCCAAATTCCGCCTGGAAGGTCTGGTTCTCTCGGAATCGGGCAAGACAGTCGGCCTATTTGCCCTGCTGGATGACGGCAAACTTCAGCAACGCAGCACCGTCGTCAAAGCGGTTCGCAAACAGCTGGAATACTGCCAGATGGATGGCCCCGAAGTGTTCGTATCTGGCGCCCCGGTGGTGGTCAGCGAACTGGATCGTCTGGGCAGCCAGAAAGCCAACCGACGCTTCTTCCTCATCACACTGGCCCTCAGTTTGGGGCTGCTCTACTACTCGTCCCGCCATTGGGGCCTGTCGCTGTCATTGCTGGGGCTCACACTGTGGGGCATCAACATGACGTTGACCCTGCTGAAGTTGTGGGGCGGGGAGATGAATTTCATCCTCGGCTCGCTGCCGATCATGGTGATGATCTTCACCCTCTCCATTTCGATTCACCTCTTAAGCTATTACACATCCGCCTTGGAAGAAGGGCATCCCGATCCGTTGGGGAGCGCGATGATTCAATCGTGGCGCCCCTGCATGCTGTCGACTTCCACGACGCTGATTGGTTTGATTTCTCTGAACGTCAGCAGCATTGTGCCGGTCCAGCAATTCGGACTGGCGGCGGCAGCCGGGTCGGTCGTCGCGTTGGTCGCGGGCTTGGGACTGACTCCTGCCATTCTGGCGATTTGGCCCAACTGCCTGGTGAAAGTTCAACAGCACGGTCATGCCTTCCATCGCTGGGGCGAGATTGTTCTGCGACATCACCGCAAAATTCTGGCCGCTGCCGTGGTCGGCATGATGGTCCTCAGCCTGGGTCTGGTGCGACTCGAAAGTCACATCGATCCGGTCGAGTTTCTGCCGAAGAACAATGCCGTTGCCCTGGATCTGAAACGAGTCGAAAACGAATTGACGATGGTCGATTCCATCGAAGTCGTGGTTGATTTTGAAGGTAAAGAAGAGCTGCCGTTCTTGCAAAAAATGGAGCAAGTCCGGGAACTCGAACGCCGGCTGCGAACACATCGCTGCGTGAAGCATACGATGTCGCTGGCAACATTCTTCCCGACCGAAGTGGAAGGGGGCGCGTTCGAAGTCATGAGCATCCTCAAGCGGGCCCAGGCTCGTGCGGGGGAACAGGACTTCCTGTCTCAAGGCGATCGTCTGTGGCGGATTTCTGCCCGTGTGAATACCCGGATGAAAGACGGCCCGACGACGCCCCAAATGCTGCATGAATTCGAAGAACTGATGGCTGGCGCCAAGGTAACGCTGACCGGCGTGGCCCCGATGCTGGACAGTGCTCAGAACGAAATCTTTACGGGGTTCTGGCAAAGCTTTACCTCCGCGTTTTGCATCATCTCGCTGGTGATGATCATCTCGTTGCGATCGTTCAAGACCGGCATGATTGCCATGGTTCCGAACCTGATTCCGATTTGGCTGGTGTTCGGCGTGGTGGGATTCCTGGGCCTCAACGTCGACATCGGCATGATGATGACCGGCAGCATTGCCTTGGGCATCTCGGTCGATTGCACGTTCCACTTCCTGGTCCGCTTCAAAGAACGTCGGCTGCTGGGTGATTCCGTGGAGAATGCCACCTTGGCATCCCTGGAACACACCGGCCAACCGGTCATTGACTCGGCCATTGTGGGAAGCGTCGGCATGTTGGCTCTGACCCTCAGTAACTTCGCCCCGACGGCCCAGTTTGGCCTGTTGATGGCGGCCCAAATGATTGCCTCGCTGCTGGGTGAACTCGTGCTGCTACCGGCTCTGTTATGCTTCCGCTGGGGTGGGTCCGAAAGCGAATCGCAACAAAGTACCGATGACGATCAACGGCCGGACGTTTTGGAAGTTCCGCAAATGCGAGCTCCTCATTACCTCGATTCGCAAACTCGCGTCGGCCAGGTCGCCTGAAAAACAACCCCGGCCGTCGGCCAGTGGTGAGAACGCACACCGCCCAATCGTCCTTCATGGCGTCCCCGAAAACGGAAACCGTGAAGGATTTTGGACGGTAAAGACCCAAGGGTTCCTGGATTCGTCGCGATTCGAATCCTTGGGAGGGTGAGGCTCCCGCCGAACCGCTCAGTCGACCGAGGGCTGAAAAACTTTGGCGGTTCGCCCTCCCGGCGAACTGTAGATCCACGGTGGCGTCCTCAGAGCCTAGGCCGTGGCGTCACGGGTTCCGTCACCAACGCGGATCGCCGCTGCAGACTGACAGTCAGCACTAACCCTCAATTTGAGCGTTGGTGTCACCCAGAAAAACGTGAGGCGTCACGCTGAATCTCGGCTCCGCCCACCGCATTGGGCTCCTCGCCCGCCACAATACATAAACACTTGAGAATATTTTCAATAGCACAGTGTGAAAACTATTTTTTGAGAAACTGGTCGGCCCTAAAAAACATTTTAATCGAAACATTCCGTACCCCGATCACGGATTATTTTCTTGCTATGACAGGTGAGTGTCATCCATACTGGAGTGAACGTCCCCCCTCGATTATTCACTTCAACAACGGCACAAAATTCGCTCAATAAGTCCAGATAACGAGCCACCAGCGGCAAGCAAACAAAACAACACAAGTCACTACTGAATAATAACTTAAAAAATAAAACCAAAGTCTGCATGGCGAGAATGGCAGACTTTGCGGATCAGAGAACTCGCAACGGTTCTTCGGAACGTCGTACAGGGATTGAGCAAGAGCTACCGATGGAGGATCTCTATCGAGGGCACTATCCACACCGAGAGCCTGTCAGCTCTGTGTTCGGACGAGCAACACCGCTCGTTCCGTTTGACAGGTATTGAGACTACAGCCAATGCAGGATAATATGGCGTGTTTGATTGGGTCAGGGACGGCCACAGAGACTTTGCAATCTCAAACATTGGGATCTCAGGGTATGGCCTACCATTTATTGACCGGAGCCACGGGGCTTTTAGGTCGTTACATTTTAAAAGACTTGCTACTGGCCAATGTGCCGGTTGCGGTGCTGGTACGCCCCACGCGGCGAGCCAACGTCCGCCAGCGAGTCGAGGCGTTAATGTGCTACTGGGATGAACTCCTGGGTCGCCAACTGCCACGCCCCGTCATTCTGGAGGGCGACATCTGCGAACCCGGCTTGGGTCTGGATGAGAAATCCACCAAGTGGGCGGCCGAGCATTGCGACACCTTCATCCACAATGCCGCCAGCTTGACGTTCATCAGCACCGGTCCCGACAGTGAACCGTGGCGTTCGAACAACATCGGCACTCAGCATTGCCTGGAGTTCTGTCGTGGAACTGGAATCACCAAGTTCCATCACGTGTCGACCGCTTACACCTGCGGTCTGCGTGAAGGTCGCATTCTGGAAACAGAACTGGATGTCGGCCAGACACCAGGCAACGACTACGAGAAGAGCAAGATCCTGGCCGAGAAGATGGTCCACGCGGCCGACTTCCTGACCACGCGGACGATCTATCGCCCGTCGATTATTATCGGCGACTCGCAAACCGGTTACACCAACACCTTCCATGGGTTCTACGCTCCACTGCAGTTGATGTGGATGGTCGGGAAATCGCGGGACAAAAACGATACGGGCATGTTGCATGTCAAATCGCGTCTGGCGTTAAACGGTCACGAAGGCAAGAACTTCGTCCCGGTCGAATGGGTGGCCGCGGCCGCCGCGCACATCATCACACACCCGGAACATCACGGTAAGACGTACCATTTGACTCCTCCGCACCGCGTACCTTCACGGTTGACGCGCGACGTGTTGGAGCAGGCACTGGGCTTCTACGGTTCCATGTTCAGCGG
>JAZKFE010000352.1:24582-28999 GCA_040386595.1 Planctomycetota bacterium
ATCGACGAGAAGCTGGAAAATCTCGACGAGAACGAACAGCTGTTCTACGATCACATGCAGATCTACAACTCGTACTGGCGAGACGATCCTATTTTTGATCGTACCAATTTGCTGCATGCCTGCCCGCACCTGCCGTGCCCGCATGTTGACCACGACATGTTGATGCGGTTGTCGAAATGGGCCGTGGATACCGAATTCGGCGGCGGCCGGCAAAAGCTGATCGATCCCGAATTTGATGCTCACGAGCATCTGGAATCGCTGTTGCAATCAGCCCCGTCCGAGAAACCGATCCCACCAGTGGGTCGGCTCCTGGGTCTGCAAGTCGTCGGCCACGGTGGCGGACAATGGCACATCGTCTGGAAAGACGGCAAGGTCATTGGAGCCGATGTGGGTCTGTCTGACCGTTGCTCCGCAGTCTACGAGCTCAACGTCGGAACGTTTGCCTCCATGGCTCGCGGCAGTCTGACCGCCGCTCAAGCTGTGGCCACAGGCGAGGTTGTGATTCTCGGCAATGGACTTTCCAAGCCGGAACTGACAGGTGTCCTGCAGCAAGTGGCATCCAAAGCCGGCTAAGACACGGCAGCCCCGCCAAAGGCTGCACCAGCAAATTGAATTTAGAGAACGTCCGACTGAGAAAGTCGGGCGTTCTTTTTTTCTTTGGCCTTAGAGCAGGGGACTACTTCACCGTGATGTCATAGCAATTGATGACATCCTGCTCGCGCAGATACATCTTGCCGTTGGCGATCACAGGATGGGACCAGCTGGGGCGATCACCACTGCCGGGAACCTTGAACGATCCGACTTCGACGTAGTCTTCGGGGCTTGCCTTAGCCAGCACCATCACACCGTTGGCGAAGCGAATATAGAGGCAACCATCGGCAGCCGCATATGCGGCTGAGTTACTGCCGGAACCACGTTTCTGCCACTTGACGGTGCCCGTCAGCAGCTCGGCACAGTAGGGGATTCCCTTGTCGTCCGAGTCGCCATAGATATAGTCGCCCACCAGGACGACACCACCATGCTTGTTGGCCAACTCGGGCTTAACGGGGTAAATCTCTTGAATGGCGACAGCGCCGTCGGCACCGGGAACTTGCCGCAGCAAGGCACCGCCGCGCTTGTAGCCCGCCACGAAAAAGACGAGATCGTCACGTACCAGCGGCGTGGGAATGACCGCGGTCGTCTTATCGACGGCGTACTCCCACAACAGCTTTCCGTCGCCCGCGCGAATCCCAATCGGCCCGCTCGCCGTCGACTGGACGTAAACGCGAACTCCGCCCACTTCCGAGATCACCACCGAGGCATGACCAGCCCCACGGTCCCCTTCGCGAACCGTCGTCCACTTCACTTCACCAGTCAATTTATTGAGGGCCGCAATGGTTGTCTTCTCGCCGCCCGGGGTGCAAATCAGCTGATCACCGTCGATCAACACGGACTCACTATAGCCCCAGCCATCTCCCTTTTTGCCTTCGAAATCCTTCTTAAAATCCTTGCGCCAACGTTCTTTGCCCGACTCTGTTTCACAGCAAACCAGTTCTCCATGCGGAGTCACCACATAGACCAATTCACCATCCACAGTCGGCGTGCCGCGCGAACTCTGCCAGTTCGGCTGACCCGATTCCCAGGCCGGGCCGGTCTTCGTCTTCCAGATGAGTTCGCCGTTCTCTTCCTTGAAGCACCGCAGCGCCTCGTCCTTGTCTTCCGGACTGCCGCCGTCACCCAACGTATAAATACGGCCGCCAGCAATCGCCAGGCTGGAGTAACCCCGGCCAGCTCCTTTGCCCTCCCACAGTAATGGAGGTCCATTCTCGGGCCAGGCCTGCAACAAGCCGGTCTCTTTCGACACGCCAGACCGATCACTGCCACGGAAGCTCGGCCAATCATTGGCCCAGCTGGCCGTCAGGCACACGATAGGAACTAAGAACGCACTGAGTGCAATCCAGGAACGAACAAGGGGACGGTTGCGGGACATCAAACTACTCCTGACAGGCGGGCCGCGTTCTAAAGAACTCGTGACAGAGGGGATGATGAGCGATCAATCGGAATGATACATTCCTCACAAGCGATATAAAAGACTCAGACATTGTGCCTTAACACTCGACAACTGGTCGCCCGCCAACACCTCTGGTCGCCGAAGAATCGCCTCCCCATAACAGTGGGCTCAATGCATCTAAGATCTCTCAGCTCGACGCAACTTCTCGCCCTGAAAACACAACTCCATTTCAGTAAGTCAGTTATAGCTCATCCATCAATCATCTTCTGCGAAACATCAATAACGGCACGTCTGTTGCAATTGCTCTCCTGCACAAACTCGCGAGGCGGCTCATCCCGCACTAGCACAAATAGATAGACTCACCTTTGGCACTTCTTGCTGGAGCCTTAATGATGGTAGTGGCTGTTCCTTCGATGACTGTGTCACAAGTTGTTTCTCGGGACACGTATCAAGAGACTGAAATTTCAGAATACATAACCGAGCAAGGGACCGAAGAGACTCCTGAAAGTTCCGGCCCCGCCAACATTGAGACCGTCTTGCGGCAGCTGTTTCAAATGACGCTGGTCAGCATTGAGGGATACCGGGAACTGACATTACTCGCAGCCCAACCTGAGTTGCGGGAATTTTTGGACGTCATTGCTCGCCAACGAACTGCTCAATGCCGAGCCTTGGCGCAAATGTCTGGCGGATCAATCTCCGTCCCCCTGAATTTCGAACAGCAGATCTATTCCACCTTCGATGGGCCGGACTCAGTGACGTTACAACACTCGTGGGTGCGAGCAATTTGGTCTTTCGAGCAGGATCAATTCGTCCGCTTCAGCGAGTGTCTGGATCAGGCTGAGATGACACTCGAAGATGCATTCCTGACTGCCGCGGAGGCCTTCCCTGATTCCGAATTTGGGACCAATTTTCAACAATACGCCATCAACATCTGCGGCGCCCGGCAATGCCTGGAAGACGTCACCAGTGGTTGCATCCCAACCGGCCGGTACTAAAACTTAACACTCACACCTCAATTCGACGCGGCCAACGAGCCCCCCAGATTCTTGAATCTGGGGGGCTCGTTCGTTTCCAGCAGAAGCATTCAGGGACTCTGCCCTAACCCGTCAGCTTTTTTAGAGTCAGCCGCATGGGCAATGGTTTCGTGAATAAACCGCAGCTTGTCGATCATCAGCGGCGACAGCACAAACGGATAACCATCGGGCAAACCCAGACCACGATTGAGGTTGTTGATCACATAGGTCAGCGGAAACCACGCCTCGACCATGCGTTCAAACAGTCCTTCGCCCCCTTGCCTCAGCATGGCATGGGATACCGTCGGTTCAGCCGAATCTCGCGGACGTAATACCAATCCCGTCGAAGCCGCAGTCTGCAGGGCATCCGACATGTGCAGGTAATGCGCCCACGTCTCGGCCCAGTCTTCCCACGGATGCGCGCTGGCATAGGCACTGACGAAACGTTGTTGATAGTCCGCCGGTGGCCCCTGCTCGTAATGCCGGTTTAAGGCTTGCCCATAGTCCTGACTCTCATCGCCAAACAGTTCGCGAAACGCCGGCAATCGATCACTATCTGGAATTAGTCGATCCCAGTAGTAATGACCGATTTCATGCCGAAAATGACCGAGAATTGTGCGATACGGCTCATGGAGATCGTTTCGCCTCCGCTCACGCTCGGCATCGTCGGCCTCGGCAATATTGATGGTGATCACACCATTCTCATGCCCGGACAAAACGGGTCCGTCCTGACTGTCTTCATCCGCGAGAAATAGAAAGGCGACCCCACCTTCGGGATTATCTGCCTTGCCGGTCAACGGCAGCCCCAGATCAAGCAACGTATACAGCAGCCGCCGTTTCGCCGTCTCCAGGCGACACCAGGCATCCTTGTTTTTGGGCAGGCTAAGATTCGGAATCACATGCGTCAGCCGGCACGAAACACACAGCGAATTGGGATCATTCTCAGCGAGTGCCCAATTACAGATATTTCCAGCCGAATAGTTCTCACACAGCCGCCACGTCGATTCCCCCCCATTCCGTGGCAACGATCTCCAGAGCCCATTGTCGAGCGGCTCCAAGGAACACATGTCTGAGAAATCGGCGACATACGCCAGAACATGACCGCAATTCAAGCAGCTTGTATTCTCAAAGAACACCAACTGACCGCAGTGGTCGCAATGGAACACCTTCATCGAAATCTACCCCTCTGCCAGTTCGCGAGCCCGTTGACAACATTAAGACACGCGTCGTCCGTGTAAGAGACGGAGATTCTGAGCGCGTGACTACTTATTGTAAAATTAGAACGCGATTTTCGTGCCGTTTTCAAGATAGTCGTTGTTCGCTCCGCGAACTGAACGCGACCGCAGTTGCCGGCTGGAATCAGCATTCAATCTTGATCTGGAACCTACCTCGCTACTGCGAGCGCGTTATGTTC
>JAZKFE010000352.1:29009-32594 GCA_040386595.1 Planctomycetota bacterium
ACGACTATGGTTCGATTCAACCTTCAGCCGCGCGTGCGATCGGCGATACTGAATGAGTCCGCTTCGCGGTTCGTATTGGCGACGATCAGCTCGGCCAGAAAGCCGAGAGAGAGCAACTGAGCGCCGAGCAGCATGGCTGCCACCGAGTAGGCCAACAAGGGTCGTCCGCCGATGGCGTGCGATTCCCAAACTTTACTGGCCAGACCAATTTGAGCCAGCAACGGATGCAAGGCATGGCCGAACATCCAGACGCACGCCAGGTAAATCAACCCCAGCGTACCGGCTCCGAAACAAATCAGTCCCGTCGTCCCCATGAGGTGCTGCGGACGCTGGCCGAAGCCCGTTAGGAACTTCACCGTCAACAGATCCAGGAACCCGCGGACAAAGCGATTGAAGCCGTATTTCGAATAGCCAAATTGCCGCGACCGGTGATGCACTTCAATCTCGGACACCGAGAAACCACGGGCAAACGCCAGCACGGGGACGAAGCGGTGCAGCTCGCCATACAGGCGGATTTCGTTGGCGACTTCCTTCCGGAAGCACTTGAAGCCGCAATTGTGGTCGTGCAACTTCAAGCCGGTCAGACGGCCGACCATCCAGTTGAAAACCTTGCTGGGATAAACCTTGTGCCAGGGATCGAGACGGCGGACTTTCCAACCGTTCACGACGTCGTGGCCCTCTTGAATCCGGGCGATGAACCGCGGAATTTCAATCGGATCATCCTGCAGGTCGGCGTCCATCATCATCAACAGGTCGCCCTTGGCGGCAGCCATGCCGGCGGTCAACGCGGCAGCCTTACCAAAATTGCGACGGAACCGAATCCCGGAGACTCGAGAATCCGTCTGCGACAGCTGTTGAATGATTTCCCAAGACCCATCCTTCGAACCATCGTCCACAAAGATGATCTCATGATCAATCTGCTGCGGCACGCACACCTGGGTGATCTCCTTATGGAGTTGCACCAGGCTCTCGTGTTCGTTGAAGACGGGGATGATGATCGACAACATGAGCAGTGACGAAGTCCTGAAGGCGAACGGCCAACATCAGCCGAATAGTTATCTAACGTTTGAGGTCACATCCGCGATCTCAAACTAAAGCTTGCAAAGAACGTCGACTGGAAACGCTAAAACAGTCAATTTTCAGTTAGCATCAGAAAAGAAGATGGGCACCACGGAGACACTGAGGGCACGGAGATCTAAGCTCAAACTCCGTGTTCTCTGTGTCTCCGTGGTGCATTCTTATTCTGTATATCGAACATGTCCGTGGAGACCAGTTCAAGCACTTTCGCGATGCTTGCGAACCGCATCTTCACCCACTCGAGGACCGAACGGCAGGAACTTCGGACGGGGCACCACGGCACCGCTGACCTTCGCCGGACGACCAAGAGCCGCGGCGATTCCTCGCACCACCGTCTCTTGCTGAGCTGCCGTCAGCTCAGAGAAGATCGGCAGAGCCAATGAATCTTCCGCTGCCGCCTCGGACTTCGGCAGTGAACCGGGCTGGTAGCCCAGATCACTGAAGCAAGGCTGCAAGTGCAGGGGCTTGGGATAGTAAACCATGCACCCGATCTTATGCTCCCGCAGGAAGTTCAAGATCCGGTCACGAAGACCATCTCGCACCCGCACCACAAACTGGTTGAACACGTGTCGGCTGTGCTCGCTGATCGTCGGTAGCTCGATGACGTTCAACAATCCAAAGTCGGCAAACAGGTCGGCATACCGAGCCGCGTTCCGCTGCCGGGCAATCGTCCAGTCTTCCAGATGCCGCAGCTTGACCCGCAACACGGCGGCCTGCAACGCATCCAGACGGCTGTTCAAACCCACTTCCATATGGTGATACTGACTCATCTCACCGTGAACTCGCAAACGACGCAGGCGTTTGGCCAATTCCGGCTCGTCAGTGGTCAGCATGCCGCCATCGCCAGCTCCGCCCAGATTCTTCGTCGGGAAGAAACTGAAGCACGCCACGCGACCCAGCACCCCGGCACGGCGGCCTTGGTACTCGGCACCGATTGCCTGGCAGGCATCTTCAATAATCGACAGCCCGTTGTGGGTTGCGACTCGCCATAATGCATCCATGTCGGCGCATTGCCCGAACAGGTGCACGGGCAAAATGGCCTTGGTCCGAGGATTGACGGCATCTGCAACCGCCTCGGGATCCAGATTCATCGTCGCGGGATCGATATCCACGAAGACGGGTGTTGCACCCGCTCGTACGATCGAGCCTGCGGTGGCAAAGAAGGAATAGGGAGTCGTGATGACTTCATCACCCTTCCCAATATCCAGCGCCATCAGTGCGAGCAACAGTGCATCCGTTCCCGAAGCGCATCCAATCGCTTCGCGAGCATCGCAGTAGTTCGCAATTTCCGATTCCAGATTAAGGACTTCATCACCCAGAATGAAACGCTGCTCGCTGAACACCTTGGTAACTGCCGAGGTAACTTCCTCGGAAATCGTCTGGTGTTGAGCGACCAAATCAATGAACGGCACCGGTTCGAGCGGTCCCATGCCATCCACGCGTGTCGGTTGGGGTGTAGTCATGAGCGACTCCCTTCGCGCATGCAAGACCCAATGTAGTAGGTCTGCGAATCGTTTCTGGCCGGGAACCATGGGGATGATTCACGACACCAAAAAGCTCCTCGCAACCGGTAAAAAAACGGGGGGTGCGGGAACATATTGAGACTCGAAGGTTCTGTCAATACGTGTTGATCACAATGATGATTCCGTTAATGACGAATGTCGAATCCCGAATGAAGAAAGAATGGCCAATGCCGAATGACGAAATCCGCATTGATGACAGTGAAACCTAGCTCGGCTTCGCGGCTGGTCGTAGTCAAAACGCGGTGAAGTCATTGTCCCCTTTGGTCATTCGGATTTGGACATTCGACATTCTTTCGTCATTCGGAATTCGACATTCGTCATTTCTTCCCATCCCCCTATCGTGCCCGACTGGGCTCTCGTTGCTCCGCGGGCTTAGCCGCCCGCGCGCCATCGACCTTCCAGTCGATCAGTTGCATCTCGACATTTTCCTGGCCGCGAAATCGATTGATATTCGGAGCGAAACAGATCGAGATCGTCGAACCATCCGCGACGGCTGCCGAAATCTCATCAGCCCAATCGCCGTGGCCAAAGGAAATCGCCCGGATCTTGCGAGTTCCCTGGCGAACCGTCAGCGACAGATGCCGTTCTCCTTCGCCCATCTTGCGAGGCGGCTCGGCCAACTGCACCCCTTGGGTGGCGAACACGGGGCGGGGATTATCACGACCAAACGGCCCCAGGCGATCGAGTTCCTTCACCGCGTTCAACGTGAGGTCCGTCAGCCGCACCTCCGCATCAATACGGAGTTCCAGGTCACTTTCCTGCACGTCGTGATTCTGGCCCACATGCTGCGAGAACGCCGCCCGAAAGGCTTCGATATGCTCCACTGCAATTTTCAAACCCGCTGCCGCACGGTGGCCGCCGAACTTGATCAGATGCGATTCACACGCGGTCAATCCAGAATGCAGATCGAAGTTCGCGAACGTTCGCCCGGAGCCCTGACCAGTCCCTTCCGACTGGTTAATCGCGATTAACACGGCCGGCTTCT
>JAZKFE010000352.1:32604-34772 GCA_040386595.1 Planctomycetota bacterium
ACCCGGCTGGCCACGATGCCAATCACGCCGGGATGCCAATCGGCATCTGCCAATACCAGCGCCCCATGCTCCAGCCATTCGGGATGCGCTTCGACTTGCTCCTTGGCCTGCTTGAACACTTTGCGTTCGACAGTCTGACGAACCTTGTTCTGCTCATCGATATACACGGCCAAGGAAGCCGCTCGATCGGCCACTTCCGTAGTCAGCAACTCAACTGCCAGTCGAGCTTGTCCCAACCGCCCCGCAGCGTTGATCCGCGGCGCGATCCCAAATCCGATGTCTTCGGCTTGCAGTTCCTGCCGGCCTTCCAGCCCCGCAATTTTCATCAAGGCTTTCAGGCCGAGGCTCGATTTATCGGGCAAGCTGGTCAGGCCAAATCGCACCAGAATCCGGTTCTCGCCGAGCAACGGCACAACGTCCGCCACCGTCCCGACCGCAGCCAACCCGACAGCGCTGATCAGGAATTCTCGCATCCGGGGCGAGGCCTTTTTACCATCGCCCAGCCGCTGACAAATCGCCCACGCCAGCTTGAAGGCGACACCGGCTCCGCATAGATCGCCAAACGGATACGAGGTGCCCGGCAAACGTGGGTGCACCAGCACCGCTGCGTCAGGCAGTTCGTGTCCGATATGATGGTGATCGGTAATGATCAGTTCGAGCCCCAGCTGCTTCGCCAGTGCGGCTTCGACCACGCTGCCGATGCCGCAGTCAACCGACACCACCAACCGGTTCGGATCTTCCGCATGCAGTTTCGCAATGGCTTCGGAATTGATTCCGTAACCTTCTTCCAGACGACTGGGGATGTAGTAATCCACCTGGCCGCCGGCGAGTTTTAAACAGTGCCACAGCAGGCTGGTCGCCGTCACACCGTCGACGTCATAGTCACCATAAATCGTGATCCGGCGGCCTGCCTGGACGGCCGCCACAATCAAATCTGCCGCCGCGGGGACACCGGGCAACAGTTCGGGATCATGCAATTCATTGAGCTTTGAGTTCAAAAAGACGCGTGCCGTGTCCGCGTCTTCATAGCCGCGAGCCGACAAGACTTGTGCCAGAACAGGGCGGACCGGCAACTGAATGCTCAGGTCCTTCACGCGACCCGCATCGTAGGGCAGAAACCGCCACGGTTTAGCCATGAAATCCTCGCTGGAGCAATCCTGCCCCGGGTAACTCCTTAAAGATCATCGGCAAATTCCGATCCGATAACCGCAGCCCGAAGACTGCAATTGCATGATGACAACCCCTCAGTGAGGTGTCAAAGAGGGCAGGCCAGCGGCGTAAATCGCGACGCAGTCGCTGGGTAGCCCAGCGAGAACTATTTTCTCTTTGCTTTCCTGTCGCCTTTTTTTTGGATCTCTTCTTGATCCGAGTTTTCACCGCATATTGATTCAGCTCAATCGACAAACCGAATTCCGCGGCCAAGGCAATCAGCTCGCGGGAGAATTTGTCATACTGAGCCAGAACATCTCGCCGGTGGATGGCAAAACCTAGCGCAAACCACTCGATCCCGTCCAAGGCCTTCAGACGCAGTAGCTCGGTGCGATTGGCTTTTAGAAACTCAATCGTTCGATCAATCTGGCCCTGTAGATCGTTGCCTTCACCGGTCGAAACAAAAAATCCATTACGAGCCGACGCGGGCCGGGAACGCACCAGACTTTCACCCCCAACGTGGAAAACCGCACATGGTTCAAGCGTGCTCTCCGCGAGGAATTCATCCACCGGAAATGTTGCCCCCGCCACTCGAAGCACGCATTCAGGCATAACTTGTGGTCTCTATTATCTCTAACCAAGTGGCGAAAACGCGAAGATATCAGGCCGAACCGACGACTGTTCTGCGATAACCGTTTCCTTACCGTGCCACAAACCGTCGTCCCGTGACCGGGTAGGCAGTGTCCTGAAAACCCTTGCCGCTGTGTTCGCCGGTGGGGATCAGTGATTCGATGAAGGCCTCGTCTTCGGCCGTGATGCTGACGTTGATCGCTCCGAAGTTGTCGTCGAATTGTTCCATCGTGCGCGGCCCCAGGATCACCGAAGTCAGATTGGCATTCGCGATACACCAGGCGATACAGAACTGACTCATCGCGACACCCTTGCGTTCGCAATGCTCGGCAATTTTCTGCGCCACGTCCAAGCTGGCGTCACGCAGTTCCGCCTGTTGCATCCGCTTG
>JAZKFE010000353.1:0-4690 GCA_040386595.1 Planctomycetota bacterium
CGTGGAACAGCAGTAAGGGCATTCCTTCGTTGTGGGTTCGGCCTTCTCTTCTTTAACGGCCATCGCTCGCAAGTGGTTGATCTGTTTGATCACAATGAAAATGGCAAATGCCACGATTACGAAATCGAGGATCGTGTTCAAGAACTGACCATACTTGATCACAACTTCCTTCACCGCCGGCACGCCTTCGGCAGCCGGATGCCCCTGCTGCAGCGTGATCACCAGATCTTTGAAATCGACGCGGCCCATGAGCATGCCCAGGGGGGGCATGATGATGTCACTGACGAAGGATGAAACGATCTTCCCGAACGCCGCTCCCATGATGATGCCGACAGCCATGTCGACCAAGTTCCCCTTCATGGCGAATTCTTTGAATTCCTTGATCATACCCATGATCCGGTGCCTTCTGGATAGCGGTGAAGTGAAGCAAGATGTGAGTCACAAGCGGCGAGAACCGGCCGCCAGACAATTCCGATTATAAACAGTCCCTGTTCAGGCTCACATCATAAATTTAGGGAGATTTGGATTCGAGATTTGCAACTTCGAACGCCGATCCCAGCGCCTGCTTGCCCAGACGCCACGTCTCGGCTTCCTGCTGGCAGGCGAGGACGCGATTCCGAACGAAATCCACGAGTTCCTGCTCTCGACCGCGCACTTTGAGCTCGGCAATTTCCGCGGGCAGAATGGGAGGGCCGAACACCACGCGGACACGATACGGCTTCAGAATGCAGCTCTTGCGTCCCAAGGCGAGGTGCGTCCCGGCGATTCCCACTGGATAAATGGGAAGCTCCATACGCCGCGCCAACGCAATAAATCCGGGTTTAAATTCCCCCATCTCGCCCGATTCGCTGCGTGTCCCCTCGGGAAACATCCCGCATAAGAAACCTTGCTCGGCACGCTGCACCATTTCACGAATACTGGCCGTACTGGCGTTCTCGCGGCTGATGGGCCTGACGTACGTTCGCCGCATGATCCAGCCGACCACCGGAACGCGAAACAAACTGTCGCGAGCTAGATAGCTGATGGGCCGAGACAACGGCAGCCCGATCATCAATGGATCGAGAAAACTCAGGTGATTGGCCAATACCAACCCGCCCCCCGTCGCGGGGACATGTTCCAGCCCCCGCACGCGGTACCGCAGCCACAGAGCGAAAAAGACCCGGGCCGGCATTTGAAATGTCCACCACAGCCAATTACGACGCGCCGGGGAGCCTTCGGAGACAGGGGAATTGACTATCATCGGATCTGGAACTTCGCGTCAAAGTGAATCGTTCGCCACCATTGGCAGCCGCAGCCGCTGATTCTAACGGTCGAAAAGTGAACGTGAAGGCATACCATGTAAGCTAAGCCAATGTCGGAGAGCTCCACACGCCCTGCGTTGTCGGATGCAGAATTCCATCCCGTGCTGTAAACTCGGTCGGCCCCACGGGCGTTTGCAACAGTCTGCCTCAGCTTGTGTTTTTGGGAGTGACCTCATGTTTCATCGCAATTTTCTGTCGCCAGTCATGAGCCTTGCCGTCGCATTCTTGCTGACGACACTGCCCGGCATGGCCCACAGCGAAGAAGACAACAAATCCGCCAAGAGCCCCGAGGAAGGCTTTGTCTCGATCTTCAACGGCCAGGATTTGAAGGGCTGGGAAGGTGATTTGAAACTGTGGAAAGTCGTAGACGGCCACATTGTCGGTGATTCACCCGGGATCAAGAAGAACGAGTTCCTGGCGACCGAGAAGAACTATGCCGATTTCGAACTCCGTTTGGATTTCAAACTGCACAAAGGCGTGGGAAATACGGGAGTTCAATTTCGTTCGCAACGCGATCCGCAGAGCTCTGAAGTTTCCGGCTATCAGGCCGATGTCGGCGAGAAATACTGGGGCTGCCTCTATGATGAACATCGACGCAACAAGGTCCTCGTCCAAGCCCCCGCGGAACTCGAAAAAACGCTTAAGAAAGACGACTGGAATACATATACCATCCGCGCGAAAGGCGATCATATTGTGCTCAAGGTCAACGGCGTGACGACCGCCGATTACCACGAACCGGACGAGAAGATTGCACGCTCGGGAATGATCGCGGTTCAAGTTCATTCGGGCGGACCATTGAAAGTTGAGTTCCGCAATTTGCGGATCAAAGAACTCAAGTAACCCGTCCAAACGGCCCGCAAAACGACTGGGGCAGGGCCGGGAATCAACCACAGCCAGTCAGACGATTTTCAGGATGCGACGACATCCTGTTCCAGGGCGATTGTTTATCAAACGCCTCCACACCGGGCGTCTCGCCCGCGGATACCGCCAGTGCGGCTTTGAGATGCCAAGTACACTTACCACCTATCAGCAAGCTCTGGAATTTCTTTACAACCGCATCAACTATGAGCGGGTTCAGAGTTCCGCTTATTCTGCCGGCGATTTCAAACTGAACCGCATGCGCGGCCTGTTGGAAAGCATCGGCAATCCCCAGGAACGCATTCCCGCAGTCCACATTGCCGGGACCAAAGGCAAGGGCTCGACCGCGGTCATGATCGCGTCGATCCTGCAGGCTGCCGGGTACCGTGTCGGGCTGTTTACGTCGCCGCATATCGAAAAATTCGAAGAGCGGATGACGGTGAATGGAATTCAGCCGTCCGAGACCGAAATTGTCGCGCTCGTCAACGACTTGCTGGAACCGGTCGGGCACCTGGATCAAGAACTGGGGGGGATGAGCCCCACCTACTTCGAAATCACCACCGCGATGGCCTGGCAATTCTTCGCCCAGCAACAGGCCGATATCGTTGTGCTTGAAGTGGGGCTAGGCGGACGTCTGGATGCAACCAATGTGTGCCAGCCGGAAGTCTGTGTGATCACCAGCATCAGCCGCGATCATACGCATCTGCTGGGGAGTGAAATTCACCAGATTGCACGAGAAAAAGCGGGCATCATCAAGACCGGCGTGCCCGTCATCAGTGGCGTGGTCAACTCGCCGGCCCGCGAAGTCATCGCCGAAGTTTGCCAGCAACGGGGCGCCAGCCTGCGGCAACTGGAAACCGACTTCCACTACCAACATGTTCGAGCCGCCGATTCTCAAGCCATTGGCGGCCGGGTCGGCGTGCAGACAACGCAGCACAAGTTTGACGACCTGCCGCTGCCCCTGCTCGGCGAACATCAGGCACACAACGCCGCGTTAGCCGTAACCGCCGTGGCGGAACTCATGGACCGTGGCTGGAAGATTGATCTTCCAGCCATCCGCCTGGGACTGCAGCAGGTCCAATGGCCAGCACGAATTGAGATCGTCGGTCAGGATCCGCTAATCATTGTCGACGCGGCACACAACTGGGCCTCGATCTCGGCCTTGATCCAGACTTTGGATGAGCATTTTCCGGATCGTTCGCGAGTCGCAATTTTCGCGGCGACGCGTGACAAAGACGTTCAAGGCATGCTACGCCAGCTGCTGCCTCGTTTTGACACCATTATTTTGACGTGTTACCACAGCAATCCGCGCAGTGTCCCGGTCGAGCAACTCTTTGCCATGACCCGCACCGTGAGCGATCGCCATGTGCATCTGGCCGCTGATCCACGTGTCGCGTGGAATATGGCAAAAAAATTGGCCTCGTCACGCGATCTCATCTGCATCACCGGCTCGTTCTTTATTGCCGCCGAAGTTCGTGCACTCATGCATGATGTGACGCCGGTCTGAACGTGTCAGCCCTAGATTCTTCGGTCGAGCAATCACGTGACATTGCGTGATTTGCCTCCGTCCGTGAACGTGGCATCACTTTCCGAAACATCAAATGTGCCAAGGATAGGGGATACGCACAGTTTGCCGAATGTTGCGTACTTGCGGATCATCCTAAAATGATTCCGAATGGATTCCGACGGCAGAGTGTTGCCTCCACTGGGCGCGTGGCAATCTTGAGCTAACTTTTGAGCAGAGAGCATCAGCGTAGCTTAGGGAAAACCGTCTTCGTGGAGCATTCTGCAAGACACGTTGATGCAAAATAAGACACCTGTTTGGATAACCAGTATTTACCCTGGAGTGGTGTCACGATTTAATCTTCGGGTCGTGGGCCTGTAGAGACGTCATCTGCTGAAATGTCGGAATTCCTGGTCGCAGCGGGATGCGGAAATACCTCATCCGTCGTCCGAGCCGTCTGCAATGAACTGATTTGCTATGTTTCGAGCATTCACCGAATTCGCCCACACCACCGTCAGCAGTGGCTATTTGATTTCACTGTCGCTGGTGTGCCTGTTGCAGTATTTGCTCTATCTCTATCGCATGTCGCGAGAGCGAAAAGCACACGCCAAGGTCAAAACAGCCTTGAAGGGATTGGAAAATCAATTCGCCGCGACCCAGCGTGACTGGTCAGTGGCTTCGGTGGAAAACGACCTGCTGCGCAACTTCCTTGCAGCCCCTCCCCCAGAAAAACTGGTTCAATACTTACTGCAGCGACTGGTGCCCGACCTGAGTCGTGGCTGGGCTGCGTACATCGCCTTACATCCCCAGCCACATGTATTCCAACACCGCGGACTTCAAGAGTGCCCTCCCGAGGTCCTCGATATCGAGGATGTGAACCTGCTACCGGTCTGGACTGGTTACCCCGTGATCTTCCGCGATCCACGGGTGGCCAAGAGCCGCTTCCTGTTGAATTTTGGATCCGCCGATCGCAATCGCTGCGGGCAACAATTGTACGTGTTTGGAGTACGGCAGAAAGAACGCTGTT
>JAZKFE010000354.1:0-5189 GCA_040386595.1 Planctomycetota bacterium
CTCGCAGGGAACGCTGCAATACATCTTCGAATTCCAGACGCTGATCTGTCAGCTGACCGGGATGGAAGTTTCTAACGCCAGCCTCTACGAAGGAGGCACCAGCGTCACCGAAGCCGTCAGCATGGCTTTACGCAGCCTGAACGGCCGCCGCCAGGTCGTGGTGTTGGGCTCAATGCATCCCGAATACCAGCAGATTCTGGTCACACATCTGCAGCATCTCAATTGCGAGTTGGTGACCGTCCCCACACCGAACGGCACGGCCGATGTCGCTCAGGTTCAAGCCGCGTTGAATGATCAAACGGCCTGCCTGGTGGTGCAGCAACCGAACTTCTTCGGCTGTTTGGAATCGGCGGCGGAACTGATGGCCGCAGCCAAGCAGGCCGGGGCCCTGGGAATTGTTTCGTTCGATCCGTTGAGCTTGGGATTGCTACAGCGCCCCGGTGATTACGGTGCAGATATCGCCGTGGCCGAAGGGCAGTCGCTCGGCACGCCGTTGCAGTACGGCGGGCCGTACCTGGGCATTCTGACGTGTCGTGAAGCCTTGATGCGCAAGATGCCTGGCCGGTTGATCGGTGAAACGACCGACCGTCTCGGCAAGCGTTGCTTTGTGTTGAATCTGCAAGCTCGGGAACAACATATTAAACGCGACAAGGCGACCAGCAACATCTGCACCAACCAGGGACTGCTGGCTCTCCGAGCGACCGTCTATATGTCCTTGCTGGGCCCGCAAGGTTTACGTGAAGTGTCGGAGCTCGCCTGCCGGAAGGCACACTATGCTGCCGACCAGCTGGCCAAAGTGGCTGGATTGCCGCTGTTGTTCGAACGGCCGTTCTTTAAAGAATTCGCCATCCGCTGTCCCGGTGGAGTCGACAAGGTACTCCAGCGGGCTCTCGCTGCGGGATTTGATTTGGGGCCGGAACTGAGTCGCTTTACTTGGTCCGAAGGGGACCAATTCTCCGAAGGCTTATTGATTGCGGTAACAGAGAAGCGGACTCGAGCTGACATCGATCGCCTGGTGCAGGCCCTGACGGTTCAGGCCTAAGGCACGAAATGTGTCTTGATCGTGGCGTGCTCTTAAGTCTTCACTGTTCACCAATTCGGATCCAATAGAAATCTTTATTCATGCGGAATCAACAAGCAACGCAATTGCTGTTTGAACTGTCCAAGTCGGGACGTCGCGCGGCCCGATTTCCCTCGTCTGATGTGCCCGATCAACCGCTGACCGACCTCATCCCGGCAGCCCAGCTGGCCACGGCACTCCCTCCCTTGCCGGAGGTTACTGAACCCGATGTCATCCGGCACTTCGTCAATCTGTCGACGTTGAACATGTCGGTCGATACTCACTTTTATCCCTTGGGTAGTTGTACGATGAAGTACAACCCCAAGCGCCACGAGCGACTGGCCAGCTTGCCGGGTTTAGTCGATCTGCACCCGTACCAATCGCCGGCCGCGTCGCAGGGGATGCTGCAATTTCTCTACGAAATGCAGCAAATGCTGGCCGAGATCGCCGGGTTGCCGGGTGTCTCGATGCAGCCGGCTGCCGGTGCTCAAGGCGAATTGGCCGCGCTGCTGGTAGCGGCACAATACTTCCGCGATCGGGGCGAACACCGCACGAAGGTGATCTTCCCGAACAGTGCTCACGGGACCAATCCCGCGAGTGCCGCCATCGCCGGATTTGAATGCGTACAGCTGAACCAGAGCGAGGGGGGATTTGTCAATCTGCCTGAGTTGCAGTCGCAGCTGAACGATCAGACGGCCGTCTTCATGATCACCAATCCGAGCACGCTGGGACTGTTCGAGCGACAGATCCAGACGATCGCAAAAATGGTGCATGATGTCGGTGGGTTAGTGTACATCGACGGTGCCAATATGAATGCCATCCTGGGGATCACACGCCCCGGAGATTTTGGCGGCGACATGATGCACTACAACGTGCACAAGACCTTTACCGGTCCGCACGGGGCAGGGGGGCCAGGTTCAGGCCCCATCGCCGTCCGCGATTTTCTGGCCGACTATCTGCCGGGTCCCATCGTCACCAAGGAAGTAAAGCCGGACGGCACGGTCGTCTATGGCTTGAAAAATCCCGCCAAGTCGATCGGCCGCATGCGGACGTTCTTCGGCAACGTGGGGATTCTGCTGCGTGGCTACTGCTACTTGAAGACACTCGGTGCCGAGGGGCTGAAGGCGGTTTCGGATAACGCCGTGTTGAACGCCAATTATCTGCTGCAGAAGCTCAAGCACGTGTTGCCGGTTCCGCAGGGCGAACGCTGTATGCACGAGTTCGTCGCTTCGGCACAGAAGCTGAAGACCGAGAAGGGCATTTCCGCCATGGATATTGCCAAGCGGTTACTCGATTACGGCTTCCATGCTCCGACGGTTTACTTCCCGCTCGTGGTGCCGGAAGCGTTGATGATGGAGCCGACGGAAACCGAGTCGAAAGAAACGCTCGACGCCTTCGCGGCAGCGATCGAACAGATCATTACCGAAGACCCCGAGCAACTGCACTTGGCCCCATTCACCGGGCCGGCATCGCGACCGGACGATTTGAAAGCCGGCCGTAACCCAATCTTGAAGTGGAGTGCCAAGGCCTAGTCGCCAACGGGATTCTGCCGTGTAGCCTGACTCTCCGAGTCGGGTTCTTCGTAACCTGAGCCAGCCCTGAAGAGACGCATCTCTTCAGGGCTGGGCTTAGATCTCTGACGCAGTAAAACATTGCGACAAGGCGAATCGGATGCCCAAAGTCGTTAAGTTAAATTTAGATCACTAACATTGAATCGCAGGTTACACCGACCCGCGGCTTTTCCAATCGGCGGCCATGCGTCGCATACCTTCCGCGATACTAACCTGTGGCTGGTATCCGAAATCTCTCTGAGCCTTCGCCACCGAATAATAATGAGTCCCGCCCAGCTGCAAGGCGAGGAACCGGGTCATCGGCGGTTCTGATTTCATCCGCAAGACTGTGTAGGCTGCCTCGCAGGTTGCTCCGATCGCATAAGCGGCACTCGCTGAAATCCGTTTCTTTAGCGGTCGTTCTCCGGCGAGAGTCAAAATTTCATCGACCCAACTCCAGAGATTGACCGGTTCGGGTTCATTAATGAAATAAGCCTGTCCCGCGACGGGCGAGCCTAATTCCAGGCGATCAGCGGCTTGCAAATGAGCTCGGGCAGCGTTTTCAACATAGCTCATCGAGATCAGATTTTTGCCATCTCCGACACGCCGCAATCGACCGCTTCGGGCTCGTTCAATCAGACGGGGGACGAGGTGATTGTCGCGGGGACCCCAGATCAAGTGAGGTCGTAAGGCGGCGGTGGCGAGACCGTCCTGACCGTTGGCGGCCAAGACAGCTCGTTCCGCAATAGCCTTGCTATGAGGGTAGTGGCACAGATAGCTGGTAGGGTAGGGCTGAGTCTCATCAATGCCGTGATGATCTAGTCCGTCATAAATCACGCTGGGGCTACTCGTATAAATCAGCTTCCGAACCCCGCTGGCTAGGCAGGCATCTAGGACATGCTGCGTGCCGACGGTATTAATGCTGTGATAATGTTCCCAAGGCCCCCAGATGCCAGGCACTGCAGCCGTATGGAAGACAATATCCATTCCCGAACACGCCTGTGCCACGGCGGCTGCGTCGCGGACATCGCCCCGAACGGTTTCTACCTGTAGTTCATCCAGCCGTGGATACTGGCCGCGACAAAGCACGCGGACTTGATCACCCCGTGCTACGAGTTGCTCGGTGACATAGAGCCCGAGAAAGCCACCGCCGCCAGTTACGAGAACACGCATGAGAAGGGGTCTGCAAAATATAGTGTGCTAAGTGTGATCTGAATTATTCGAGCGAGTATTGCCGGTTACTTTTTTCGCAATTGTTGCTCGGCCCAGGGAGCGAGTTTCTCGCGAAAGATTTTGACATTGTGCCGAATATCGACCGGCAGGGAAGGGTGGAACAAAATGGTTTCGATGTGCTCGGTTAAGGGATTGGCCAGCCCCATTTGCCGGAGCTCATCATGAAGTTGGCGTTGGTCCTCGGGCGTGGTGGGGAACTGGCCGGCTTCGGGTTCAACAATCATGACCGGACGCTGTTGAGGCTTCTCGCCCACACCAACCAAGGCACTGCGAAAAATTCGCGGATGCTGATTGAAGATGGCTTCACAACAGATCGTGAACATCCGGCCGCGTTCGGTTTCGACGACATGGGCCTTACGACCACAGAACCACAACCGGCCTTCGTCGTCACGATAACCGACGTCTCCCATGCGATGCCAGAAGCGATCGCCGTCCGGAACTTTGGCGAGCAACGTGGCTTCGGGCTGGCGGAAGTATTCACGTGTCACGACCGGGCCGCTCACCAGGATTTCACCAATTTCATACGGCTGTAGCTCGTGGATCCGTTCGAGGTGCTGGATTGGACCGTGGGTGATCTCGATGATCTTCAGTTCCATACGCGGAAAGGGACGACCGACGCAGGTGCCCGCGCCGGTACGCGTTTTGGCCGCCGTTTCCTGAATGATTTCTCGCCCAGAGATCGAACAGACCGGAAGCGATTCCGTGGCCCCATACGGCGTATGGATATCAGGCAGCAACGCAGGGTTCTCGGTCGAAGCATCCGTAGGAGAATGATGTTGTGCCGAGTTTGGGGCAGGGGGGGGCGATTCTTTAAGAGCCGCCAGCATCCGTTCAATGACGGGGATCGGGACTGGGGCTCCTGCGGAGAGGACGCGATTCAATCTGGGGATCTGGCGCTGATGCTGCTCGCAATAGCGGCCGACACGATTCCAGATGGCAGGCGAGCCGAACGCTTGCGTGACGCCGTGGTTCTCAATCGCCTCCAGGATCTTTTTCGGATCGACCTGGGCCGGACGAGTGGGGTCCATGTCGGGAATGACTGTCGTGACCCCCATCGCCGAATTAAACAGCGCGAACAAGGGAAAGCCAGGAAGATCGACTTCGCCCGGTTGAATGTGATAGAACTCGCGCAGCAATTCGACCTGTGCGGCGAACATGCCGTGCTCGTAGAGCACCCCTTTCGGAGGGCCAGTGCTGCCGCTGGTAAAAATGATGGCCGCGGGGTCGGTGGCCGAAGTGGGGGCGGTTTCAAACGGCTCCCAGTCGGCACCGAGCAAGTCCTGATAAACCGGTCCCTTCCAGAACCAGCGACGACCACCAACCGTCACATTCAGCCGGGCGGCCTT
>JAZKFE010000354.1:5199-19387 GCA_040386595.1 Planctomycetota bacterium
ATCGCCTGCACGATGGGGATAGCAATGAAACCTTGCGGTTCGACTTGATCCAGGCACTTAAAGATACTGGTCCGGCCCATGCCCGGATCAATCAGCACAACGACGGCGCCGGCCTTAAAGAGGGCGAAGGTCAAGGCGATGAACTCTAAGCTCGGGCGAACCATGAGAACCAGGCGCATCCCCGGCGTGACTCCCATCTGCTGCAGCCCGCGGGCTAAACGATCTGATTCGCGGTCGAGTTGCTGGAAGGTCAGATGGGAGTATGTCACACGGCCCTGAGCATCCCGGCCAGCGGGAAAGACGACGGCCCGCTGGTAGGGGGCGGCGGCGGCTGAGTCACGCAGTTTTTCCGCGATATTGACCGTCGGAGCAGGGTGAGACTTCGAGGAGTGCATGATAAGAAATTGCCGATTTATTAACGTCTAACAAAACTGAGAAGCTGCAAACGGACAACCGGCACTTATTAGAACAATACGGAAGAGTTCGACCACAAAAGGCACGAATCAATCAGCTGGCGCGGACGAGAATTTCCCCTTTACCGTATTCTAAAAAATCTCCGCAGTGTCGTTCATAGGCTGTCGTGAAGCATTCATCCGGGACGGTAAAACCTTGCTGCCGTAAGTGTTGCAAATAAATTTGCAGGAAGACCGGGCGGGAAGGGCCGGCTGATCTGAAAGTGGGCAACAGCGGGGGCGGGGCGGTGGGGCCCAGCAAGCCGATGGTACCGCGACGCATGCCGGCACCAGGCCGAATCCCGCTGCCGCCAAAAACCAGAATCGTGCCGGCGATCAGATTGTATCCGACCGCATCTCCGGCCGTGCCCCCAATCGCAATCAGTCCACGACGCATCGAGCTGCCGATTTCATTTCCTGCATTGCCATCAATCAGGATTTCACCCGATGTCATTCCCTTACGGCCTCCGCGGTAGACGGCACCAACCAGATGGCCGGCGTTGCCATGGACGCGAATCCGCCCGCCGTGCATTTCGGCCCCCAGCCAGTCGGCAGCATTGCCATGCACCACGATCTCACCACCACGCATCTCGGCCCCCAGATGCATACCGGCATCTCCCTGGACCACGATCCGGCCGGCGGCCAGCCCCGCACCAATCAATTTGACTTTGGAGCAGTCGCCTTCCCAAACGATCTCGGCGTCATCCGCCGCCGACCCGGAGACGTGGAAGAAATCGGCCAGAGCAGGGGTCTTGTTGCCGTATTGAATTTTCGTCGCACGGACTTCCTCTGCCGTTTGCGTGCGAATCGTTTCCATCCGAATGGTATCGACTTCGATCGGAATCGAGATCGGCTGCTTGAGGCTTAAGACCAGTGGCATGGCGAAAGGGATCCTTCTGCCGCAAATTCGGCATCATCGGAACGTTGCGTTCAACTGGCGTAATCCTCGCCGGAAAACCGACTATTTTGACGGTTTTCGGCGACAGCAGCAACGGACAGATGCGATTTTGCCGAGATGTTTCTTATTGCGATATGTTGCACACAGTTCAGGTGGTAGCAATCCTGAGTGGCCTGCGGGATGTCGCTTTGCCCACGACACGACAATTGACTTGCCTACCGTTATTAGTTGCAGTATCAGTGGTAACTTACCAAGTGAACCCGATTAAGTAAGTTGACAGAATACGACTTATTGATTTATTCGTTGCAACCCCTGCCGTTTAAAGCTGTGGACTCGAATCTCACATATTTGCTGTGCTGGAGTCGAGTCTCGCCCCGGAATGGCCCTCCAGACTGAGTTGTTCCTACCGACCTGAATGATAACGAAATCGATTCTCAGCGCGACCGCGATTGAGACTCTTTTCTATACAACTCCCGCGGCCCATCATCATTCGCGATGACAGGTTCGTGGGAGCAATGGCTCACTCCAATTGAAATCCTCGAGAAGGCCCGATGGACGCCCTGGGCATGGCTTGAGGTGTTTGCGTTTCCGACGTTTGGGCGGCTGGATCAGACAACTTTCAGACTAATGCGATAGGGAATCTCATGAATAAGCGGATGATGACGTGGTTGTTGGCGGCGGGTGTCACGACGATGGTGGGACAGGCCGAGGCAGGGCGGGGCCGGTATTGTGGTCCCTCGTTGCCGGCTCCGATCGCTGGTTACTACACGAGTGATGTTGATTCCCAATACTCCGTTCTGCCCTACCACATTGCTCTCAGCCGTGCCGAAGATGCCTCGCAGGCCGAAGCCGCCGTCACCAGCCTGACGGACGAACGAGCCAAGTTGCAGGCCGAAGTGGCCAAGCTGAAGAGTGAACTAGCGACGGAAGTGGCTGCAGCCCAAGCGGCCACCGCCGAAGCCCAGAAGCAAGCCGCTGTCGCCGCCGATCAGAAGAAGACCATCGACGTTGCCGCCAAGGATTTGGCCGCCGCCGAAGCCGCTTTGAAGAAAGCGCAAGGCGAGAGTGCTGAGAAGTTGGCCGCTGCGGATGAAGTCAGCAAGAAGTTGACTGCAGAAAAGGAAGCTTTGACCACCGAACTGACGGCCGCGAAAGAGAAGTTGACCGCGACCGAAGCAACACTGGCGAAGACCGCAGAAGAGCTGAAGGCTGCCAAGGACAAAGAAGAGAAAAAGGAAAAAGAAAAGCAGGACGCCACTCCTGCCAGCACTGACACCAAGGTCAAGGAAGAGAAAGACGGCGAAAGCAAAGACGGAGAAGACACCCCCGCCGAGAAGCCCGAATAGTGCTCTCGTTCGCCAGCCCGAATTGTTCAATCTCACAGCCAGCCCTGATTCATCACGGCTGGCTGTTTGTGTCTGGTGGCAGATCGTCGATAGTCGTTGTTCGCTCCGCGAACTGAACGTTTTCTTACTATCAAAGATGGAATCTGCATTGGGATTCGATACAGATTCCAGCCGGCTACTGCGAGCGCGTTATATTCGCGGAGCGAACAACGACTTTGGTTCGGCCGTCTCCCCCAAAAATCAATTTGCCGGGAACTCCCACTGATGGACGACTTGATCGACTCCGATCGCGCCGAGCTTCGCTCCATCCGCAGACCAAGCCAGGCCATGAACCCAGCTGGTTAAGCCGTCCAGAGATTTCAGCTTTTCCCCTGTGGTGAGATTCCACAACTGGACGACACGGTCCGCGCCGCCGGTGGCCACGATTTGTCCCGCAGGATGGATTGCCAGGCCATGGAGTTGATCGGTGTGTCCGGCCAGCTCACGAACTTGCTGCCCGTCGAGCGGATTCCAGATGCGTACCATGCGATCCAAGCCCACCGACACCAAGCTTAGACCATCGGCCGTCCACGCGAGGTCGGTCACAATTTGTCCCTTGGTCGAAAACTGTTTGACCTCGACGCCACGAGCTAGGTCCCAAATCCGAATGGTCTGGTCATAACTGGCTGTTGCGGCATAGTGCCCGTCGGCTCGAACGGCCAGGCCCATGATCCAGTCCGTGTGTCCGGTCAGAGTGTGCAGCGCCTTTCCGTCTGCCAGATTCCAGACACGCACCGAACGGTCGTCGCTAACGCTGACCAGTCGCGTTCCATCAGGAGTGTAAGCCAGATCGCGCACCCAGCGGGTATGTCCGGCAAGCGTTTTTGCAGGCATTGCCGCAGGGGGATTGGCCCAGATCAAAATGGAATTGTCCATTCCCGCCGTGGCGATCTGATCGCCGGCAGGATTGAAGCGCACGGCAGTGACCCCTCCCTTATGAGCTGTCGCGTCGGTCGCTTTACCATCCGCCAGATTCCAGACTCGCAACGAGTTATTGAAATACCCGGCCGCGACCTGTTGACCATTCGGGCTAAACGCGAGGCTCGAACCGGTCGCGGGGAGCCCTGCCAGTGATGGCAATGACTTGGCGTTAGCGACATGAATGGCCGGCAAATTCGAGGGCAGGGGGAGAGCAGTCAGAACAAAGCCCCCATCCTGAGCGTCGGCCCGCAGCCCCGCGAGTAACACCAAACCGAATACGAGAAAACGTGCCCGGTCTAACACGAGGCGTTTTGATGGTTGGGGTGACAGAGAGTGGGTTTCCCGATTGGCTACGCCAGGAATAGGTCCCAACCACGACTGAAAGTTCATCATTTATCGGTGCCTCAAGATATTGCATCAAGGTTGTTTGATGCCAGTTATAGCGATCGGGCAACGTCTCTGCGAGGTTGGTATTAGGGGGCTGGCGGGACCTGGGAGATCGCTTGAGGGCCGTTTTGAGTCAGAATCGGTCCTGCGACGATCAAGACGATCAAGTGGATCACAAGTCACTGCCGTGTAGAGGCTTAGCAAATTGTAACCGGGTGCTTGAACCCGAAGTTCCCCCGACGTGTGAAATCAGGCACTGTCCAGGAAATGACGATTCCGGGGCCTTTGCCTGTGATTCTGGCAATTATTGACTCATTGTCATTTCCAATTAGATTGAATCGCAACACCAATCAAAACAAGGACTTATGCGAACAACACTCTACAGAGGGCGCATTGCAAGCTGCCGTTGCCGTCGGTGGATCTAAAAAAACTTACGAATCCGGCTTCGGTGGCGGATTCCGCAAGGTTTTTCAAAGTGAATCCCTCCGTTCGAGACGGATGAACCGCACTCCCCATTAAACCCCGGTTTTGCTACAATTCGCGCTTCGCTGCGAATCATTGAAAAATGCCCGGTTGACGTCAACTTCGTGACCGGGACATGAAGTACCGCTGGAAAGTTGGATCAACTATGGCGATCACGCATCGTCTGCCGTTTGAACGGCCTGTTTACGATCTCGAAGAGAAGCTGCAAGCCCTCGAAAACCAATGGCGTGCCGACGTGCCCACGCCCGAGGTGCGGGAAGAAATCCGCAATATGCGGCTGGAGATCAATCGCCTCAAACGCGATATCTTCGACAATCTCGACGCTTGGGAAACCGTTCAAGTTGCCCGGCACGCGGAACGGCCTCAGACCGACGATTATCTCGAGCTGGTGTTCGATGAGTTCGTCGAGTTGCACGGCGACAAAGCCTTTGGCGACGACCGAGCCATCCGGACCGGATTCGCCAAGATCGAAGATCGCAAGGTGATGTTTGTCGGCCAGCAAAAGGGCAAGACGCTGAAAGAGCGAGCCGAATGCTTCTACGGATGTCCGCATCCGGAAGGCTATCGGAAGGCCTTGGCCAAGATGCAGATGGCGGCGAAGTTCAAGATCCCCGTGGTCTGTTTCATCGACACTCCGGGAGCTCATCCGGGCATCGGTGCTGAGGAACGCGGCCAGGCGTACAACATCGCCTTGAACCTCCGTGAGATGTCCCGCATTGCGACGCCGATCATCTGTGTCGTGATCGGCGAGGGCGGTTCCGGCGGCGCGTTGGGAATTGGGATCGGCGACCACATCGCCATGTTGCAGCACACCTATTATTCGGTCATCAGTCCCGAAGGCTGTGCCGGCATTTTGTGGAAGCATTCCAAGTACGCGAACTTGGCCGCGAAGGCCTTGAAGTTCACGAGCAAGGATCTGCATCGGCTGGGAGTCATTGACGAAGTGATTCAAGAGCCGCTCGGAGCCGCGCACCGGGACCACCGATCGATGGCCGCGACGTTGAAGTCATTCCTCGTCCGCGGATTCAAATCGCTGTCGGGCCTGAAGTCGAACGAGCTACTCGATCGGCGGTACAACAAGTTCCGCAAGATGGGTGTCTTCGAAGAGCAGGCCGCCACCGACGTCGTCGCCAAGCCGGCCTAGTTGAGCCAACAATCAGCCAGAGCCGCGAACAGCATTCGCGGCTCTGCTTGCGGGCGTCAATCTCTCCAGCCGAGCATGTCCGTGCAACGCACGTCGACGCTCGATCCACAGCCCCGCGAATCAGGGCAGGCACCGTCCCAGCAGATCTCTCACTGCGAGCGATCTGAGATCTCCAGGACGTAGGCCACAACCACTGAAGTCACACCCCAAGCCAAAACACACCCGAAACACAACGTCCGATAATGTTCGTTATGTTTAACTTGCCATGCCTGAATCCCTGGGATTTAGCAGTTTCTAGATGTCATCTGAAACAACGGGGGTCAAATCGGACGTTGGAGCTGCAGCCACTCTTTGGGAATGCACCAACTCGACATTGAGCCTGTTACGCTTGGACGCTGCAAGTTGTTCGTTCTCGGCGTTGAGCCGAACGGCCTCGGCCAACTGAGCTTGATACGCCCACTCAATCGGTGCCACGCAACCCCAAGCCAACAGCCATGGCAGTCCACAGACGATGCCGGATTGCACAACGAAGTCTAAGAGTCGAAACATCAGTTGCAGCCCCTCATGCAAGCGACGGAGACGACAACGGGTAACAAGCACCGTGGCCTCAAACTGTCACACTGCGTCCGCCTGCCCTGTCTCTTTAGATCCATCTCAGCTTCCGTTTTGTCTAAGCGCCTTTGGCAACTTCAAAGTGACCGTGCGACGCAGCTCTCCTTGAGAGCCATGCCCCATGATCGTGGCTGGGCCACTATCATGAGTCAGGACTGCGGCGACCTGAGTCACCGAAAGCCGTAGCGCGTCGCGTGCCGTGTCTCGCCGCTGGCGGAGGTCTTCTTATTGCGATTGAGGATTTGCTCGTCGCTCACGGGTCGCTTCGGATGGTTGTCACCGCGGAGCTGGGACGTGCTTGAGGATCGAGCGGTATCAGGTTGGTAGCGATTCGAATCGCTTTGGGGTGGGTTGCGTCGGGGGGCGTCGTGTCGCGTTTTGAGCAAGCTCAAAACGGCTTTGGGTTATTCTGTCGCCCCCTAAGATAACCGCTCTTCCGTGGCTACGCTAGCGGTGCGAACTGCCCGCCCGATTGCGTACGAGCGAAGCCGTTGCGATGGGCGTGCCTTTTGCGACCTTAGTTACGCAGGTGGCGTTCCAGACGCGTTTGCCATTCACGCGGCAATCGGTTGAGCGGAATCTGTTGGTATTCGATCTGTCGCGCGATGCGAACATTCAACAGCGTCGAGACGTCCGTTTCGGGATCTGGATCGGGGTCTTCGCCACGCAGGTCGGACAGCCAGTCGCTCAGGGCACCAACGGCGACGGGATCGGGCAGCCCGAGCATAACCGTTTCGATCTCGGTCATCTTGCGGGCTTGCTGATTGGGTTGACTCGAAAACACTCGTGCAATCCCCTGCACCAGTTCTTTTCTCTGTGGCTGTAGATCTTCGTCATCAACCAATTGCTCGGGTGAATTCAGCCCGCCTCGTCCGGGAATCTGTGGTTGGGGACGGCCGTTAAGGGGGCGATTATTGGTGAGGGGTCTGTTGTTGCTAGGAGGACGGTTGTCGAAGCCATTATTGAAACCATCGTTAGAGCCTTCGTCGTTGCCGATCGGATCGACGAACGGTTTACGGGCCGGGCGGCCATTCTGCCACGCTCGTGCGACGCTGGCGACGTTTTCAGGGGTTGATGCCTGGCTCAGTTGATCAATGAATTCGTCCCGATGCTCGCTGAGGGTGTTCTGCATCGCCTTGTTGACTTGCTGCTTGACTGCGGGAGCGACTTTTGCCGCCAGTTGCGGAAGTTGCCGCCAGAGTTGCTCGGCTTCTTGCATGAATGTCGGGGCGGCCGCCGGTGGTTGGCTGGGGTCCACATTGGGATCGCCATTCATTGCTGGAGCGTTCGGATCGTTGGTATCCGACAGAAAAGGATCGCTTGCAGGGGCGTCATCGGAGTCACCGAAACCGGGTAGCAAGCCACCTGCCGAGTCCCGCGCATTCGGATTCGGGGCGACTCCCAAGTCGTCGTGATATCTTTCGCGATCTTGTTCCAATCGGGGGTCGACTGCGTCCAGTTCGTGAATATAAGGCTCCAGAATCGCGTGCAATTCCCTGGGCATCACAGGGTCCAATGCATTCATGATGTGAGCGGCAGCGTACCCCGTATAGGTCTTGAGGATCGTCTCTCGCGCTTTCTCCGACATGGCCACTGCGAAGAATGTAATGACCAACGCGATGATGGCTCCCTTGAACAGCCCGAATAAGGCTCCCATGTGCCGGTCGAATTCGACGAACTTAGCTTTTTCCAGGGCTTCACGGAAGCCGCGAGCGATCGCAAACGTTCCAAATGAAAAGACGAGATAGATTCCCAGCATGGCCACCCAGCGATTGAGGGGGGCGGCAAGCTTGATCATGGGCGCAATTGACAGCGATAGCGGTGTCGCGAACAGGAAGCAGAGAACTAGCGCTCCGATCCCGGCCAATTGCCAGGCCACACCTTTAGCCGCACCACGGATCGTGGTGACCAGCAGAATCGCGAGAATAAATAGATCAAACGCCATGGTGGCATCCCTGCCTGATAAAACAAGTTCCTTCTTAAGCAGCGCAATAATACCGCTTCTCCCTACCCTGGATGAAGACCAGTTTCAGCTGGAGAAATGCAGGGATGCGGAGATGGGTGGACTGGGGGGTATTCGGAATGACGAATGTCGCGGCCCGAATGGCGAAGAATGTCAGCGGATCAAGCCAAAACTCGGTGGTGACGAGAGCAGGGTCAGAAATCAAAAGTCTTTGCGGCTGTCGATCAATAACGTGACCGGGCCGTCATTGACCAGTTCCACATCCATGTGGGTTTGAAATCGGCCGGTGGCGACGAAGATCCCCTGCCCCTGAACTTCCGCGATCAAGCTGCGGTACAACGCGTCGGCGACTTCCGGTCGCGCTGCGGCGATGAAACTGGGACGACGTCCCTTGCGGCAGTCGCCGAGCAATGTGAACTGGCTGACGACCAGCATGCCGCCGCCAATGTCTGCCAGACCCAGGTTCATCTTCCCTTCGGCATCTTCGAAGACGCGCAGCCCGACGATCTTTTGCGCCATATAGATGACATCCGCCTGAGTGTCCCCATCGGCCACACCCAGCAGCACGACAAAACCGCACGCGATCTCACCGGTGATTTCCCCATCAACAGTGACCTTAGCTCGAGAGACCCGTTGCACAACAGCTCGCACGTGATGTTCCCAATGTTCCTAAAGAGTGTTTAATACACTGTTGGTGTTCGATGCACCATGAGTTCGAATTCAGAGATTTTTACCACGAATAACACCAATTACACGAATTAATCACACTGCAGTAATACAAGCTCAGATCGATTCTGCCACTGGTTGATTGCTGAAGAACGATTTAGGTCTTGGGGGCATTGAGGATCTTAATCGCCGACGCACCGGGGGCTTTTTCATTCGTGTGATTTGTGTGATTCGTGGTTTAACTGTTTTGTGTTTTTCTTGGATTAAGCCGAAGCGGTTTAGAACCGCTAGTCGCCGATTTGAAAGGGGCTCAGATCCAAGGAGGATTTCCCGGTGCTGATTAACTCGGACATTAGTTCTCCCGTGGCGACTGACTGCTGCAGGCCATTTCGGAAGTGGCCGGCGGCAACGTAGCCGTTGGTGTGCCTGGGCAGTGGCGATAAGAAGGGATTGCCATTCGGAGATCCCGGCCGGAGTCCAGACCAGGTTCGTTCCAGCTTGGCTTGCGCCAGCTCTGGAACCACTTGTTGGGCGAATTGCAATAATCCCGCGATGCCGGCGACCGTGTTGCGTTTGTCGAATCCGGCTTCTTCTTCCGTGGCACCAATCAAGATTCGTCCGTCGGCGCGCGGAACGAGATACCGGGGGCCAATGTTCAAAACGTGCTTGAATGGCAGCGGAACGGCGGATAGGAGCGCGATCTGACCACGCACCGGACGCACGGGGAGTTCCAGCTGCAGCTGGCGACTGAGGCCACCAGTCCAGGCTCCGCTGGCGATCACGAACTTGTTTGCCGGGAAGCGTTCGCTGGCGGTTCGTGCGGCCAGAATCCGACCACTTGTTGCAGTAGTCATGTCCGTGTCGAACTGCACAACCTGAGCACCGGCGACGATGCGAATTTTTCGCAGAGCGCAGGCCATGATCAAAGCTTTTAGATGCCGGGGATTGCGCACTTGCGCGAAGGTCGGCAGCCGATAGGCCTTCCTGATGTCATGACTGAGGGCTGGTTCGCAGCGTTGCAGATCGGCCGGAGACAATTGTTCGACGGTAACGCCTTCCGCAATCCAAGCATCGGATTCGGCTTGCAGTTGATTCTCTTCCCCGGCGAATGCCAGTTCCAATCCACCGGACTCTTGATAGCCGTTGTCGATTCCCGTCAGTTCACGAAGTTCCTGGCTGAACGATCGCCAGCGTTGATGGCTGAAGGAGCGGAGTTGAGACGCAGCACTGCGGGCTCCAGAAAGATTTCCGGGAGGGAGCATGCCGGCCCCGGCCCACGACGCCTCTTGTCCCGGCTGGGCCTGATCCAGCACTGTCACGGTGGCACCGCGTTGGGAGAGAAAATAGGCGATCGATAGCCCGATGATTCCACCGCCTACAATCACCACATCGGGAACAGGCTCAGCTGGCACGTTGATCATTTCCTAGCTTCGACAACGAATGTGATTTCAAGAAAGAGGCGAGGTTCGTCCCCTGCCCTCATTCTGGTTTATTTTCTACGCGGCGAGATGTGAGACCTTTGCGAATCGTCTCGTGTTTGGCCGCGTCAGGTATCGCACTTCAAGATTAACGAATTGAGTCCCCGGTTGTCAGCCTGTGGAATGACCAAAGCCCGGCCTCTTGGTGAGAGACCGGGCTATATTGGTCAGAGAGCAAGTTCTGATGTCACGGTGGCGTCGCGGAATTCGCCTGAATTCCACGACGCTCATTCCGGACTTACTTCTTCTTCACCTTGCCCGTTCGGCGGGAGCCCAGTGCATTTAAATAGGACAGGCCGAGAGTTTTGAGGTCGGCGTTGTAGACCTCTTTTAAGGCTGGCGCCAGTTCGGTGCCCGATTGGAGCTTGTCGATCAACTGCCCCAGTTTGGCCGGCCCACCGGCGGCCAACATGTGCTGCACCAGCGTAAAGCCGATCGGTCCCAGATCTGCCGACGAGAATTTGCCCTTCTCGAAGACTTGCTCGGGGCTTTCCAGTCCCTTCAGTGATTCGATTGCCATCGCCGGCTGCGCTACGATGAATTCGTTTTTCTTGTCGTCCTTAGAAGCCAAGGCTAAGCCCAAGCCACGAATCAACCAGTCAGGAATCTTGTCACCGGAGCGTTTGAGATATGCCCCTGTAATTTGATCGATGATACTCAGTTTCATCCCCGGAGACTGCGAGGTGACTTGGTCGCCGATGTCCTCGACGCAAATGTAGGCTTCGTCAAAACTCGGCGAGATCCGTGACAGCCCAATGGTCTCACGGGGGACTTCTGCCGACTGGACGACACGGGGAAATTCTTCAAAAGTGAACCGATCCTTAAAGACGAACAGAGCCAGTTTCCCGCGCCAGAGTTCATCGGTCTTCACACCAAAAGCGGTACGCAAGGCCTTAGCATGCTCATCAGCCCAGCCGGAGATTTCTTTCAACCGGTCTTCGCTGACGTTCCCCATAATGAGGAAGTCGGAGGTCTCCACGACGGTCGCGGGTTCTTTGGGGTTCGAAAGTTTCCATTGCTCGTCGGATTTCTCCTTGCGCATGGCTTTGAACTCTTCGGGCGACAACTTCTTCAGTTTGGCCGCAACAATTTCCTCTTCGCTCGGAACAAGTTGTCGCAGGGGCTGCTTGGGATCAGGGCCGTCGAACTTGGCCCCTTCCTCCAGCCACGTCTTCAAGTTTTCGTAATTGGCCCGAGTGATGCGGGCCTGCCCTTGCGGCATTCGCGGGAGCTCCAGTCCGCCCACCAATTTCCACAGCCGGCTGTCTTCCCAGTTGCCAGTCAGAATGACGCGGCCACTGGCTCCGCCTTTCATCAGTCCTTCAAAATTCGCCAGCGACAGGCCGCCGCGAGGGTTGTTGCCGCTGTGACAGCCGACGCAAAGGTTGACCATAAAGGGAGCGATATCTTTGGTGAAGGAGACTTTTTCATCCCCGGTGGCCCGAGCGATTGTGGGGGGCGGCAGGTTGTTCGTCCGGGCACCACCGGCGGCGGCACCTCCCCCTGCTTCGAACTTCTTGGCCTTGTCCCCTTCAAATTTTGCACCTTGATTCACCCAAGAGGTAATCGTGGCGATTTCGGTGGCGGAGAGTGCCGGCTGCGGATTTTTGGGCATCCGGGCTGCACCGTTCGCGGTGAGTCGTGTGACCAACGGGCTGCGAGCTGCCTGCCCAGGGACGACCAGGAGCTTATTCGTGCCACCCGCCTCAAGGCCAGCGAAGGAGTCGAGTTTCAAACCACCTGATGAACGCTCTTCGTTGTGACAATTGGCACATTTGGCAGCCAGGATCGGGGCCACTTCTTTTTCAAAATTGATCCCCCCTTCCCCTGCCCCGCCCGCCTTCTTGTCGAGGATCGCTCGTTTCTGTTCGATTTGATGCAGAATGGGAGCCAGGGCCTTGTCGGACGCCATCACCTTAGCTTCGGTCGCGATATTGGAGAGTTTCTCCTGCGCGTCGTCGAGGATCTTGCGGGCTTCCTCGAACTCCTTCTTGGTGATATGCCCCGTGACTTTATTGAGTTCCTTACGGACTTCACCGATCTCTTTGCGTTGCTCTGCGGTAATTGCGGCAGAGATCGGCAAGACGGCACCGCTCCACAGCAGGCCGAAGGCCAACACCCAGCACAAACCGAAACACGTCATCTTACGCATGGGACGTTTCCCTGTAGTCTTGCCACTCATTACGATGATGTCTGGAGTCGCTGTGGTCTAACAGACCCGATTTGGCAGGGCCAAAACACAAGATTTTGACGACTCAATCTTGTTGGGGAAGTTGGCTGGCAAGTCTTGGAACGGAATGTTCCGAGGCAAACCTCCCCAGTGTGGACGTTATTTGTTGATCCCGTAAACAGTCCTCAATGAGATGCTTTGCTCAGCAGAATATTTTTGAGAAAATCTCATCGGTGACCGCGCAGAGAATAACCCTGTAACTACCCGCTAGATTCGTCACAATCTGCATCAATAATTGCAGTTGTTGATAATATAAACTGTCGCTTGGCCAGCGGCAAAGGTGGAACGATGAACAAGCGGCGAATGCTGAGACTGAAAAGCACGCTGGGGTTGATCATCGAGAATGCCTCATTGACGAGCTTTGGCCTAGCGTAACTTATTTCTAATAAAGATGTAGTGTCGAAAATGCAATCCCCCCTGCCCGCCCCGTTGTTGGCAAAACGTGACGCACTACTGGCGTTGCTACAGAAATATGGACGAGTTGCCGTCGCCTTCTCGGCCGGTGTCGACAGTACGGTGGTGGCGCAGGCGGCCCAACTGGCCTGTGGAGAACGGGCCGTTGCCGCGACGGCCGTCAGCGACAGTCTGGCGGCGGGAGAACTCGATTCTGCCCGGGAGCTCGCCCTGCGGATCGGCATTCGGCACGAAATCCTCCAGACGACGGAGTTTTCAAATCCAGCCTACCTGCGAAATGCTGGCGACCGTTGCTATCACTGTAAGACGGAGCTCTACACGCAACTGGAAGGGATGACGGCGCGCCTGGGGGTCGATGTCATCGTCAACGGGGCCAATGTAGACGACCAGGGGGATTATCGCCCCGGAATGCAGGCCGCCGCCGAGCACACGGTTCGCAGCCCCTTGATCGAAGTCGGCCTGACCAAGGCGGAAGTGCGGGAACTGGCCCGGCACTGGGACCTGCCCGTCTGGGACAAACCCGCCAGCCCGTGTCTATCGAGCCGTATCGCATACGGCCTAGAGGTGACCCCCGAGCGAGTGCGTCGTGTGGACGCCGCCGAACAATTCTTACGGCAGCGACTGGGAATCCGCGAGTTGCGGGTGCGGCACGAAGCCCACGATCTGGCGCGGATTGAAGTCGCCGTTGACGAACTGCCCCGGTTGGTGGCCGTCGATCTACGTGCCGAAATTACGACTCATTTGCGAGGGCTAGGCTTCCGCTCAGTCACGCTCGACCTGGATGGTTTTCGATCGGGCAGCTTAAACGCCGCCCTGCCCTTGGTGACACTACAGGCTAATCGCGCCACGAAATAGAAATCGTTAGCAGTGCCTGTCGAAGACCGAGTTTGGTCACTCATGTCCCGGCTCTTGAAGCCGTAATTTGCAGGGGAAACCTCGCAATTGATTTACGGCGTTTCGCAATTTCGATATAGTCGCGTACACATCTCTGTCTAGGTAATGAGCGACATTGGTCAATTGGAGAGTGCGATCGTGATCCTATTGAGGCGACTGCTCAGACCGCTGCAGCGGCACATTGTCATTGCGATAATGCTGTCGGGAATCGGACACTTCAGCCTACTTCCTGAAACGCGGGTTTACGCTGCCGAAGACCCA
>JAZKFE010000354.1:19397-27685 GCA_040386595.1 Planctomycetota bacterium
ATGAAACGCGGCAGCCGGTTCCATCCGCCGCGCAGATCAAGGAAGCCCAGGCCAGCATCAGTGAGCTCTATCAGACCGAGTTCGCGCGCGTCAAGAAGTCGAAGTCCCCGGAGGAAAAGCGGAAATTCGCGAATCAACTGAAGAAGCAGGCCCAAGAGACGACAGGTGATCCGGCTGCACAGTACGTCTGCTTGGAAGCAGCTCGCAAGTTACTGGAAGACATCGGTGACGCCACGGGAGCAATGGGGTGCGTTGATTTCCTGGCGACCTCGTTTGTTGTCGATTCGCTGGCGTTAAAGATCGAAAGCTTGGGGGACACGACAGGTCGAACTCCCGCAGATTGCAACGCAATTGTCGATCAGGCCTTGGGACTCGGGGAACTTGCACACGCGGAGAACCGGTTTGAAAAGATCGGTCCAATCTTGCAGATTGCCCAGTCCAACGCCACAAAACTCAAAGATAAGAAGTTGCTAAAAACGATTAGTGAGTTCAAGCAACAATCAGCCGAGCAACGCAAAGATTTTGAGGCCTTTCAAAAGGCTTCAGAAGTTCTGACGAAGACTCCCGACGATCCCGCCGCCAACCTGACAACTGGAAAATACCTGTCTTTGGTACAAGGGGATTGGCAACAGGGTGGACCGCGGCTACTGAAGGGAAGCGACCCGCAGCTAAAGGTGATTGCCCAGAGAGTAATCGCTGTTCCCGGCGACGTGAAACAGATGGTGGAGGTCGCCGATGCCTGGTGGGAACTGGCTGAGCAAGATCGTGGATCGTATAAAACTCGATATCAGCGTGAAGCACGATATTGGTATGAGCTTGCTGCGTCGGGATCCACGGGTTTAAACAAGGCGACGATCGAAAAACGCCTGGGGCAAATCGTGGGCAAATCACCTCGTCGGGTATTGCAACCGGGGTTGGTGGAAGTCATTTACTCTGGAACAGAGTTCAATACACAATTACTCGCCCGGATTGATCCGAAACTCGAAACAAATTTCGGAAGTGGGGCGGCCGCTCCGGGTTTGCCTGTCGATAGCTTTTCAGTGATTTGGACTGGCTTTATTGAGGTTCCCGTAACAGATAATTACACACTGTTCTTCAATCATGACGATGGTGGACGGCTCTGGATCGATGACAAGCCAATATTTAACAACTGGGGAACCGGAATTATTCCCGAAGTTGCTCCGCTTCAGATGACCGCGGGACTACATCGGATCAAAGTTAACTATTATGAGGGCGGCGGAACAGCGGGAATTCATCTGAGTTGGAAACGCACTGATACCGAGCGGATATTAGTCCCTGAATCCGCTTTTTTTCATGACCCGAACTACGCTCGCGCAGTCGGGGTGAAATAAGTGTGACAAGGAGCGAATTGCAGGTTCTATCCAAATATTAAATAGAGATGCCCTGCTCTGCTAATGCTCCGTTTTTCTGCCCGGCTTTCTTTCGGGTGTTGCTGTCCACGGATCCTCTGGCCACGAGTGTTTGGGGTACCTACGTTTGAGTTCTTTTCGAACTTCGGGGTACGTGTTGTTCCAGAACGATTTCAGATCGTCGGTGATTTGTTGCGGACGATAGTTCGGACCGAGCAGATGCAGGACGACCGGGATACGGCCGGCAGCGATACGGGGTGTTTCGGTCAGGCCGAAGAGCTCCTGGATGCGGACGGCCAGAATCGGGGCCCGTTCGTCTTCGTAGTGAACATTGATTTGGCTCCCGCTGGGAACGCGGATTCGCTCGGGGGCTTCTTTATCTAGTAGCTGTTGCTGCTGATAAGTCAGGCTGGATTTTAGCGCCGCGGCCCAGGGGGCTCGGTGTAGATCGGCGAATGAACGGCAGCCGGAGCACAGGCTGGGCAGGATGTCTCGCAACGCTGCGTCGTCAAACATCGGCAGGTCGCAATTCGGGAGCCAGCGTTTCAGGCACCTCACGCGTGTGATGAACGAGCTAACCGCGGGATCACTCCAGGGGACAGCTCGATCAAGACGATCTCTAGCGGCTGCGGCCAGGATGTCGCCCACATTCCGGTCAGCGGGTGGAGTTGTCGTAGCCTCGTCTAAAACCAGGTCGAGATAGCGTGTGCGCCGTTGCGCGACGATGCGTTCTTGAGTGGCATCGAACGCGACGTCGACCGACACTTCGACTTGATCTGGTGGCAACCAGGCGCGTTCGATACCCGATGCCAGGCGGACGAAAATCTCCCCTTGTCCGGCATCTGTGTCGACGCAGAGAAATAGTTCCGGTTGCAGGACGAGACTCGAGTCCGCCAGCCGAATCCCGCGTCCGCCGACCATCACCCCTTTACGATTGAGCGGTTCGCGACGGCGGGCGACACGATCGGGGAATGCGGCGAGCAAGGCTCGTAGAACAGCCTCGTCTCGATTCCAGCTTGGTTTGGAATTTATCTGCCGTTGACGATTGGTGTCCACTAGTCGCAGCAATTGCTGTTGTGCTTGCTGCAAAAACCTTGCGGCTCCGGTACGGAGGCGTCCTAGAGTGGAGTCGGTGCGACCGTGGGCGGCGAATTCTTCTAAGGCTTGCACGCGATCGAGGACATCGGAAAACGAATAGTGGGCTGGCCCCAGTGAACCGGGGCGGCGGGAATATTCGGATCGTTCGAACGGATCGCGTTCGGTGAGTAGCGCGGCCAGCCAGGCGGCGCGATCGGCCACTCCGTGGCGGTGGCCAGCGATTAACAGCCGAGCCAATCGCGGGTGGACCGGCAGCTGCACCATCTGGCGGCCCAGGTCGGTGGGAGTTCCCTGTTCGATGGCTCCCAGGCTGGTCAGCAGGGCCAGTGCTTGGGCCACGGCTTCTGGTCGCGGTGATTCGAACCAGGGAAATTCGACCACATCACTCTCACCCCAGCAGAGGAGTTCCAAGACGGGGCCGGCAAGGTCGACGCGACGGATTTCGGGTTCGGTCTCGGCCGCCATCCCGCGTTGTTCTCGCTCCATCCATAATCGCAGGCAGAGCCCCGGCTGCGTCCGCCCTGCCCTACCCGCTCGCTGGTCGGAAGAAGCTTGTGAGATCTTGGTCAAGATCAGGCGATCTAGTCCCAATCCCGGATCGAACTGCATTTGTCGAACTTGTCCGCTATCGACCACCCCCGTGATGCCATCGATGGTCACCGAGGTCTCGGCAACGTTTGTGGCGAGCACGATTTTGCGTTGTGGTTGCGGGCCAAGGACGCGGTCTTGCTGCTCGGGAGTCAGGTCACCGTACAGCGGCAGGATGATCGCCTGGGCCTCTGCGGCGAGTCCGGTCAGCCGGTCACTGGCTTGCTGGATTTCCCGGACTCCGGGCAGGAATACCAGCAGGCTTCCCGGTGTTGATGTGAGAAGCTCTCCGACGGCCGACACCACTTGATCGACCATGGGCTGAGTCGTCATCGCGGGCCGATAACGGATCTCAACGGGGTGTAGGCGGCCTTCGCTGGTGACGATGGGGCAATCGCCGAGATATCTGGCCACGGGACCGGCTGCCAGCGTGGCCGACATCACGATCAGCTTCAAGTCGGGGCGGACCGTTTGCTGGACACGGCGGGCCATGGCCAGTGTGAGGTCCAGATTGAGGCTGCGTTCGTGGAATTCGTCGAAGACGATGGCCGCTACCGATTCGAGAAAGGGATCGTCTTGCAATCTTCGCAGCAAGATTCCATCGGTGATGGCCAGCAGTCGCGTCAGTCGGGTGCAGCGTTGGTCGAAACGGACTTGATAGCCAACTTCTTCACCGAGAGTGCTGCCGCGTTCGAAGGCCATGCGGCGTGCGGCGGCTCGTGCGGCAAGTCGCCGCGGTTCCAGCAGCAGGATCTGCCCGATCCCCGCGAGCCCCGCGTCTAAAATCGCAGGGGGAACACGAGTGGTTTTTCCGGCACCCGTGGGGGCCTGCAACACAACGCTCGACGATTGGTGTAGCGCGGCCAGCAATTCGGGGAGGACTGCATCAATCGGGAGTGGCGGCAATGCGGGCATGCGGTCTGTCACGAATGGCGGAATGAGAGGTACTGGATTGGCTGGTTGCTGCACGATACTCGCTGTGTTGTCGATCGAACAGCCAGGGAGTTGGTGAATGACGAATGTCAAAATCCGAATGACGAAAGAATGTCGAATGCTTCAATGACGAATGGGAGTTGCTGCAGTCGAGGGAGCCGCAACCTCTTGTTCGCTGCGCTCACCCAGATTCGAGAATCTGGGCTACCCATTTCGTTTCGGATAACGCCATTTGGATTTCGGCATTTACCATTCACCAACTCTTCCGGTAGCGAAGAGTCTTTTGTTGCAATATGATTGCATCCCGGTGTAACCGGTGCTCGGCGGATGCGGAGTTCCCGGCTTGCCATTGCATTTGGTTTGCAAAAGCCAACAGTTGTCGCTGGGACGACGTAAGATGCGGGGCGACAGGCCGTTCTGGCTGTCGTTCAAATTTGATCTGTTAAGTCGTGATTGTCGAGTTTAACGCGGATCCACGTTGCGGATCTTGATTTCTAAAGAGGAGCCATGATGGGACTGTTCCGAAATTGGGCCACGATCTCGTGTTTGACCGCTTGCTGTGCTATTGCGGGATGTCAGGGCGGCAACGATGGATTCAAGACTGCCGAAGAAGTCAAAAAAGAACGCCCGGATGCCGGTAAGAAGAAACATGATCACGACCATGACCATGGGCACCATCACCACGCTCCGCATCATGGCAGCCTGACGCTACTCGGCGAACATGCGGCGCAGATTGAATTGGTCGTCAACGCGGAATCTGGCAAGGTGGAAGTCTACATTCTGGATGACGAGGCGGAGTCGCCGCTGACCATCGACCAGGCTGACTTGGAATTGGTCGTCACGCTGCCCGAAGCGACCGAGCCCCTGACGTTAAAATTGGCTCCTGCGGATGCTGCCAAGCAGCAGGATGGATTTGTCGCTCAAGATGACAAATTGAAAGGCGTGAAAGCACTTAAGGCGACCGTAACCAGCCTCAAGGTCAAGGATGTGGTCCACGAAAAGGTTGCCGTGGAATACGACGCCAAGAAGGCCGCGGCCGAGGCAGATGAAGCTCACGACCACGGCCACGCGCACGATGAGAAAAAGGCGGATGCTCATAAAGACCACGATCACGACGAAAAGAAGGCCGAAGACAAGAAGTAAGGTGAGTTCGCAGTGAGAATTTTTTACTGATTCACCTGAATTCTGTGTTTTTCGTGCGGAGTAAGATTCTTCACGTTCGGTTGCTGCGTACCAAAATCGAAATAGGCTGCGATGATTCGTCATCGCGGCCTATTTTTTTGGACTGATGAAATGTCTGGGGGATGTTCTACAGGCGACGTCACGCAGAATCCCGGGGCTGACGCCGCCGGGCTCGCCTGGATCATGTTTGTGGGGGGATTCGGTGGGCCAGACTTTCTTCGCCTGCGATCCCGCTTTATAAAGGTGGAGCGTTGAATACCGTGCTACTTTGCTCCGTTGTGACTTGTTAGGGATTGCTTCGCCCATGCTCGATTGCCTGTGTGTCGGTATTGCTGTGGCCGACCATATCTGTGTGCCCATTGCGCGCTTGCCCAAGTCGGGTGAATTATTGCTGACGGACCGGTTGACTCTGTCGCTGGGGGGGCATGCGGCCAATATCTCAGTCGATCTCGCCAAGCTGGCGGTCAAAGTGGGGATCACTGCGCGAGTGGGTGACGATCTGTTTGGCGAGTTCCTGCGGCGCGAGCTGACTCGTGCGGGAGTCCATACGGTCAATTTGGTGGAGACTCCCGGTCAGGACACCAGTGGGACGTTGATCGTGAACGTGATCGGCGACGATCGGCGGTTCATTCACACCGTGGGGGCGAACGGTGAATTCGATGGCCGCGAAGTGACACCGGAAATGTTGCGAGCCACCCGGGCGTTGTATGTCGGGGCTCTGTTTGCCTTACCCAAATTAACGGCCAGTGCCCTGAAGGATTTACTGCAGCAGGCCCGTGCGGTGGGAGTCCCCACGGTGTTGGATGTCGTAATCCCGGGACCGGGTGACTATTTGACGACGCTGAAAGAGGTCCTGCCTTGGACCGACGTCTTCATGCCGAACACCGATGAAGCGGCGCTGATTACCGGGGAATCCGATCCCCTGCTCCAGGCGGAAGTTTTCCGTCGTCTGGGAGCTCGTACGGTTGTTATTACCTGTGGCGGTGACGGTGCGGTGGTGTTGAGTGAAACCGACCGTTTTCGCACGGGATCGTTCCGGATGGAGTTCGTGGACGGGACGGGCAGCGGGGATGCATTCGGCGCCGGGTTTATCTACGGCTTGCTGCACGGGGCCGATACGCGGCGCTGCGTGGAGATTGGCAGTGCGCTGGGGGCGAGTGCCGTCCGTCAAAGTGGCGCGACCGCCGGCGTGTTCAATCGATCGGAGCTCGAAGCGTTTTTGGAGACCAATCGGTTGGAATTTCATTCGATTTAGACATGTTTTTGGCGTCTCGGCCCAGTATCCGAAATGACTGGGCCGAGTCAGATGAATGCCGGCGTTTGTTAAAAATAAGGTTGTTGTGAGGTATCTGTCGATCTAATATAGACCAGTATTTATATCAATGTTCGCCGCGGCGTTCTGTAGAAGGTTCTCACACATGTCGGATACTCCCTCTCCTGCATCCCATCCGCTGTCTCGGCGAAACGTTTTGCAAGCCGGATCGCTGGGGCTGTTGGGTTTGTCGATGGCTGATGTGGCTCGCTGGCGACATGCCGCCGCGCAGGCGGGAACCAGAACCTCGCGTCCGAAGTCCGTGATTTTTATCTTCCTAACCGGCGGGCCGTCGCAGCACGATACCTTCGATATGAAGCCGGAAGGCCCGGCCGAGTTCAAGGGGGAATTCAGCCCCATTGATACTCAGACGCCAGGGGTTCAGATTTGCGAGCATCTGCCGTTGCTGGCCCAGCGCAGTAAACATTGGGCACTGGTGCGGTCGCTCAGTCATATGCAAAGTGGCCACCAGGAAGGCACCTATGTGATGCTGACGGGGCGCTCGGAGTTGCCCACCAGTTTTCGCTCCAGCAAGCCGCAATCGAGCGACTGGCCTTCCATTGTGGCGGTCGCGGGTAACTCCACAGATCACCGCAATGGCTTGCCGGGTGGTGTGGTGTTGCCCGAGAAGATTTTGCACTCCAACCAAGGAATGTATCCCGGTCAATTTGCGGGACTGTTAGGGAGTGCCAATGAGCCGTGGTTTATCGACGCCACAGATAAGCCGCACGCCTATCACTCCTACTCCGGAGCCTTTCCCCAATACCTGTTTGATTTGCATAAAGGGGAACTGTCAGACAAATTAAACTGGCACTTTGAAGTGCCAAACATGTCGCTTCCCGAAGGAGTTTTCGACGCCCGATTTCAGCAGCGGATGGACTTGCTCGACATCGTGGAGCAGCAACGTCGTCAGCTGGAGATTAAAGCCGAGGCGTCGAGCTACGACCGCTTCCGGCAATCGGCGATCTCGTTGATGGGTGATGCCAAGGTGCGGCATGCGTTTGATGTGCGACATGCCGATCCGAAAACGCTGGAACGTTATGGCGACAATTCGTTTGGCTGGTCGTTGTTGATGGCACGACGGTTGGTCGAAATCGGGGTCAATATGGTGCAGGTCAATCTCGGCAATTTTGGAAGCTGGGACTTGCACGGCAACAATTTCGTGAACCTCAAAAACTTCCTGTTCCCGCCGACAGACCAAGCCCTCTCCGGGTTGCTGGATGATCTGGATGAAAGCGGGATGCTCGATGATACGCTGATCGTGATGGCGGGAGAATTTGGTCGGACGCCCAAGATTTTCAATGTGGCTCCGAAAATTTATAAGACTCCCGGACGGGATCACTGGGCTCCGTTGCAGTCGGTGTGGTTTGCGGGGGGCGGCGTACGTGGCGGCACCGTGATTGGAGCGTCAGATCGGAACGGGGCCTACCCGACTGCCGACATGCAGACTCCCGAGAATTTTGCAGCGACCATCTATCACGCGTTGGGAATTCCACGCGACGCACACTGGCACGATCAAACCGGCCGGCCCTATTCCGTTTATCAGTCGGATCCGATTGAAGGTCTGTTTTCGTAAGCGACTACGGTGTTGCGGCGAACAGGATTCGGATCATCGGGAGGGTGAGGCTAGGGGTTGGAAAAGTTGATCTTGCCAGGGAAAACGGTTCTTTCGGGGCCAATGGCGCTCTTCGTTGATTTCCAGCCCCAACCGGGGCGTACTAGGTCAGCCCAGGGCAACGCCCTGGGGAAATGGCATAAAACAAGAATTAAGCCCTGAATGGGCGCGCCCCTTCAGGGCTTAGGGC
>JAZKFE010000355.1:0-25125 GCA_040386595.1 Planctomycetota bacterium
GAGCCTTGCAGCACTTGACGCGGGGTGCCTTGCAGCACTTGACGCGAGGAGCCTTGCAGCACTTGTGCTTGTGGCAGCCCGAGTTGCAACCGTTGTTGCAGCCCGAGTTGCAACCGCTGTTGCAAGCAACCGGAGCGGCACAGCTGGGGGCAGCGGCCGGACCGCAAGCAGCAACCGGAGCGGCACAGCTGGGAGCAGCGGCCGGACCGCAAGCAGCGGGAGCAGCACAGCTGGGAGCAGCGGCCGGACCGCAAGCGGCAACCGGAGCGGCACAGCTGGGGGCGGCAGCGGGACCGCAAGCGGCAACCGGAGCAGCACAGCTGGGAGCACAGCTGTTTCCACAGCCGTTGTTGCCGCAGTGGTTGTTTCCACAACCGCTGTTGCAGCGTGACTTGCAGCACTTGACGCGGGGCGCCTTGCAGCATTTGACCTTCACTGGTTTGCAGCAGCGGGTCGGGGCGGGGGCACAACAGCCGCACCGCTTGTGTCCTGCTTCGGCCGCACCATTCATCATACACAGCGCGAAAGCAGCAGCAGTCAATGTGAACCATTTCATCGTCGCATCTCCTCGAAAAAAAACTACTCGTTCCTTTCTGAGACCGAGCCCACACGGCAGCACGCGTGGCGGTGGTTCGATCCCCCGGCATGGCCAAGATACTGACCTGATCTTGGTATGCCACTGAAGTGTTCCTGGCATACTTTTTCGACTAGGTAGAGCGGAAAGTTTAGATAATTTGGGATACTTGAGATTGGCCGGAAGAATGGGGTGACTTATTTGCCTATGTACGACTAAACCGCTTGACTATTCAAAAGCGTCATTTTGCAGGCTTTTTCAACTGTGACAGCGGCTTGTCGGTCGACTCTTAACGATTGTAAGACTTGGGGTGCCCAATTCGGGTGACTCGTCATGTTGCTGGAATCGCTCCCCATCCAGGAAGATTCTTCCCCCGGAAGTGCTGGGGTGGCACTTCTCACTGTTCTGACGCGAGCCCTTCCATGTAAGTCCAGAGAGTAAGGGACGGCGAGGGTTGACAATCAATTCCCGGTCAAATCACAATGTGTTAATAGAGTACTGCTTGGATTCTGGCGTGGGGGCTGTGGCCGAAACGACAGAACACTGCAGTTTGGACAACGAGCCTGCCTGATTGGGAGCAGCACCTGCGCCCCCAGATTTGATATAACCTGCCTGCCTTGTCTGAGGTTGTCCCGGAACGGGCAGCATCGGTCTGAAGACGAACTTCAATTGGCTATCAACCGACCGTGTCCGAAATCCTGTTGTCAGGGGCCGAACTGGTTCGACTCTGCTGCTGAGCATTTCGGGCTTTCATCTTGTCAGCCCTGTTCGAATTAAGGAGTGTCCCGTGGTGCAGAAAATGTGGCTCCCGCTGGCGTTGACCTTGTTGGCCGGTGCGTGCCTCGTGCCCGCACAAGCTGCCGAGAAGCTGTCGACTGTGACTCCCGTTGCCGATCTGGTGGCGGAAGCAGATCTGAAGATCAAGGACATCGAAGCGTTGTTGGCCGATGACGCCAGCTACACCAAGGCTAAGAAGAAGGGTGTTCCGCAAGCTGCCGGAACTTTGGCCGTGTTGGCTCAGGGAATTGCCGAACACGACGAAGACTCGGCCTGGAAGAAGTCGGCTGCTGATGTGCGCGATGCCGCTTTGGTTATCGCCAAGTCGGGTTCGTTGGCCGACGCCAAGAAGGGTCTCGATGCGGCCAAGGCTGCTGTCGGCGGAACAGCCGGTGGCGCTAAGGTCGAGCATGCCTGGGACAAGTTGATCGACATGGACAGCTTGATGGGCGAAGTCAGTGCCCGCAATGGCAAGCTCCGCAAGGCCGTTCGGAAGGCTCCGGACGATCACGTTGCCGCTTCTCGCGATGCCAGCGTGTTGGCCGTTTTGTCGTTGGCCATCGAAGCCGATACGCACGACGTCAAAGACAAAGCCGACATCGAAAAGTGGAAGAAGTACTCCAAGGACTTGCAAGAGTCGATGACCAAGATCTCGGCCGCTTTCAAGGCCAAGAACGACGCCGAAGCCAAATCCTTGTTCACGGCATCGGCTACGTCGTGCAACACGTGCCACACCGAAATTCGCGACAAGTAGTAGTCGCCGGACAGCAGTCAGATTTCTGACTATCTAAGAAGCATCAAACCCCGCGCCAGCTCGCTGTCGCGGGGTTTGTTTTTTTGCTGCACTGTGAAATCGACCTCACCGTGATCCTGGTGTGCTCACGGTCTCTGTCAGGCTATGATGTGTTTTGTCCGTCACAATTGGCAGAAACGCCACAACACTCGCCCGATAGACTCTCTGCGGAACCGACACATGGATCTGACTAATCCTGCCCAGGCCGATATGACTCGACGCGATACGCTGCGGTTGACCGCTGCCGCGGCGACTGGACTATTCGCGGCAGTCGCTACGGCCGAAGAACCTGCCGTACGCAAGGGCCGTATCAAGCAGTCTCTGTGCTATTGGTGCTTCCGCGAAACCTGGTCGGTCGAACAACTCGCGGCTGTGGCCCGGCAACTGGGGTGCGTCAGCGTGGAGTTGGTCGAAGCCAAGTATTGGCCGATGCTCCAGCAGTTGGGGCTGACGTGTGCGATCTCCAGCAGCCATGGATTCGTTAAGGGAATGAACAATCCTGAGCATTGGGATTATTGCTTTGAGATCCTGCGTAAGCGGATTGACGAAGCCTCGGCTGGCGGAGTGCCGAATGTCATCACGTTTACCGGCATGCGCGAAAGCATTCCCGACGATGTCGGGCTGAAGAACTGTGTCGAGGGCTACAAAAAGATCATCGGCTATGCCGAAGAGAAGAAGGTCACGCTGTGCCTGGAGATGCTGAATTCTCGCGACAGCACGCACCCGATGAAGGGACATCCCGACTATCAGGGAGATCACACCGACTACTGCATCGACATCATCAAGCAAGTCGGCTCGCCGCGGTTGAAGCTACTATTTGATATCTACCATGTCCAGATCATGGACGGCGATGTTATCCGGCGGATCCGGCAGTACAAGGAGTACCTCGGTCACATTCACACCGCTGGTAACCCCGGCCGCTGTGAGATCGATGACAAGCAAGAGATTCAATACGGGGCAATCATGCAGGCCTTGGTGGACGTCGGGTATACCGGTTACGTGGGCCACGAATTCATTCCGACTCGTGAACCATTGCAGGGACTGCGAGACGCCGTTGCCGTGTGCGACGTTTAGAGTCTCGATGCAGTTGGGGGTGAGTGATGAGATCCGTCATCCATCGATTCAGTCTGGTCTTGGCGATCGCGTGCCTATTTGCAATTCCGGTCGATTTGATTTTCGGCATCAACGCGCGGATCACATCGTCGTTTCACCGTTACGTCCCCTGGATTTTGGTGGCATGGGGCTTTGCGATCATAAATCGTCTAAGCCGGCCTCGCGTGGTCGCGATACACCAACCACCGCACCGTTACACGATTCGCATCGTGATCCACCGTGCGAGTCTGTCGTTACTAATCGTTTCGCTGTGCATGCTGCCGCTAGGGATCGTGGTCGAGGTCTACGAATGGGGACAGATGGCGGAAAGTTTCGAATCTGCTTCCTTGATGTACGGTTTGATGTTTGCGGTGCTCTACGACAAAACTCGGCCGTCAAAGTCCACTTAGTTGCGATGGGAGAAATGATATGGGGGCGAACAAACGGTCGTAAGTGATGGCACCTCGCCGTTACGCAGCACGTCCCTGTTTCAAATACAAAGAACGCAACCGCCGTGATCATGATGACCACGGCGGTTACGTTTATGAATTGTTCGAAACGAACGGTGGACTAACCATGCATCGCGATTTCGTAGGCGAAGTAGGCCAGTGATCCGACGCAGATCGGAATGCCGTAGGGCAGCAAGAACATGGTTGGCTTGCGTTCGGCGGCGATGCGTGACAGTTCGTTGGGGTTCTGAATCGTGCGGAACTCGTGCAAGATCATCATGCAGTTTGCATAGTGTTTCCGCCATGTGCCGCGGTAAGCGACCATGCACACGGCCATCACCGCACCGACGATGGTGCACACCAGGAAGGCGTTCCATGTCACCGAGGCACCCAACCAGGCACCGATACCGCCCATTAACTTCACGTCACCGGCTCCCATGCCACCGACCAGATACAAGGGCATCAGGCAAGCCAGGCCGACGACTGTACCGTACAGAGCAAACTGTAAACCAGCCCAGCCATCGGTGTAAGTATTGAAGATCAAGCCCGCGAGAATCATCGGCAGTGTTTGCCAATTCGGGACTCGCAGTTCCCGACCATCGATCCAGGCAGCCCAGATCAAAATTGCGCTGACGACCAGCACGTGACCTTGAGTTGCAATCAGATTATTCCAGTCCATCTTCTAGCGCCGTTCCTTTCCTGGGAGTTGATTTCAGACGAAAACAGACTGGCAACCTGCAGGCTCCGCCGTCAGGTAGCATTACTTGAGCCAGTTCGCTTCTCGTCCATTGAGGGGGGGGAGTTGGACGGTTTCGGCTGTGAGCCGTGGTGAGCCAATTGCTCACCAGAATCCACGGCAGTTGAGCTGCGGAGATTCGACAAGGGGGGCGGTCGCATTACCGTTATGCAGGACATGCACCTTGGATGCGTGTGGTAAATTCAGGATTTACCGTGGCGTGGCAAACATCGTCATTAACACCGTAACAGTACCGGCCAGTGTGGCCAGTAGCGTGGACAGTGATGAGGCGGTGAAGTCCATCCAGAAGGGAAACATGACGGCCAACCTTGTAGTCGTGGCGATGAGTCGCAGAAATTCTGGACCGTGGGAGTGTGAAATAACCGTCCAAAAGGGAAGGGATCCTTCCCTTTTGGAACGGCGTTATTCTGATGTCTGCGGGCTGACCGCACGACCCATCTTGAATCTGGCGAAGACGATCACGGCGTGCCGTTCAAGGTGCCAGCTGTCTTCAGGAACGTGCTGCTGGCGCTGGTACCGACGGCTTGAATCGCGGTCAAGCAGACGATGACGATCAAGGCGAGCATGACCGCGTATTCAACAGCGGTAGGGCCGTCTTCGGAAACGATAAACTTCTTGACACCGGCGGCGAAGGACTTCAACATGGCAATTCTTTCTTTCTCAATTGACTCACTGGTCTCAATCGTCGCTGGCATTGGCCGAGCTTGACGAGACACACACATGACAGGAGCCGGGGAACCGCCAGGCCAGCAATGTGCCGTCGCTGTCTGAAATCAGTTCAATATCCCGTTAGCCTCAACATGAGGCCAGACCCAAGGAAACTCCACAGCTGCTTAACGTCTGTGGTATCTGACCCGTCCGATTTATGATCACGACGGTTGCCGATCCTGCGGCCCGCAGCTGACGTTTTGAGCGGCCCAGCTCGCTGTCAGTCGCGTGTCATTCCCTTGACAACAGAAACTTAGGTCACACGCTTGGAGAGTCAAATCTGTCGCGGAAAATTTTCTGAAAATTCTTATTGGGAACTTTGGAGACTGTGTAGCGACGTGGTGTCAGATTGCGACGAATTGCAGTTTTCGTTGTGTTTCTGCCACAATTGAGGTCTTCCACTCCACGCGGAATCGTGGCGGGAGCGTCCCAAATTCTTTTCGAGGCATAAACCTCCTGCCGCATCCCATTCGGGATGTTGGGTATATTTTGTACACAATCATGGCGGAATGTGGAGCGGTCGTATGGCAAGCTCATCACATGGGGCGAAAGGGACGAAGGATCGCCCCCGCGGTTCCACTGGGAGAATCGCAGAGTCCCCGCAGTCAACGCCGTGAAGGATTCTGGGAGGGTGAGGCTCCTGCCGAACCGTTTGGTCCACAGAGACTCGTAAGACCAAGCGGTTCGGCAGGAGCCTCACTCTCCCAATGATTCGAATCACCAGGAATTCAAGATCCCCTGAGAATTTGCGTTCCACAATCCTTCAGGGCATCGCCCCCGAGGCGTAAGAACCTGGGGGCCCAACGACGGCGTTACTGTTCCTGCGGTAGAGTGAAACAGGAGGGGCTCGACGCGGAAATCAGGCAATCACATCGTGAATGACGTGCCCATGGACATCGGTCAAGCGGCGGTCGATGCCATTTTGTCTGACCGTCAGACGCGTGTGGTCAATTCCCAGTAGATGCAGGATTGTCGCATGGATGTCGTAAACTTGCGTCGGCTGGTCACGATTGAGCGGTTTGTAGCCCCATTGATCGCTGGGGCCGTAAGTCGTGCCCCCCTTGATGCCACCGCCGCACATCCAGTTTGTGAAGCAATACGGATTGTGATCGCGCCCCTTGCCCCCTTGAGTGGAAGGCATGCGACCGAATTCCGTGGTCCACAGGATGATGGTGTCGTCGAGCAAGCCGCGCTGTTTCAAATCTTGAATCAACGCCGAAGCTCCCCGGGCCATGCCCAGCGACAGCGGACCGTGATCCCGTTCGATATCTTCGTGCGAATCCCAGTTTCGACGCGGGAATCCGTTGTCGTTTCCGGACCAGATCTGCACGAATCGCACGTCGCGTTCCAGCATCCGTCGGGCGATCAGACATTTCCGGGCGAAATAGTCAGTTTCTTCGACCGCGTTAATTTCCTTGTCGAACGTCGTCACACCATGATCCAGCCCGTACAGCTTCATGATATGCTCTGGTTCTTGGGAGATATCCAAGGCCTCGGGAGCCGCCAGCTGCATCTTGGCCGCGAGTTCATATGATCGAATTCGCGACTCCAACCGTGAATCACCGTCACGCGTCGCCGCATGCTCTTGATTCAGCCGCCGCATCAACTCCAGACCGTCCGAGGTCGCCGCGGTGGTGATGAACTGCCCGCGTTTGTTCGGAAAGAGATCCGCAATGGGGGTCTCGGTCCCGGGGTAAATCATCGTGCCCGCGTGCTGAGAAGGCAGGAAGGCGGCGTCCCAGTTCTTGGGGCCGTTGGAAGCGAATCCGCGGTGGTCGGGCAATACGACAAACGTCGGCAGATTCTCGTTCAAGCTGCCCAGACCGTAGCTCACCCAGCTGCCCATTCCGGGAAATCCAGGGTTTTGGAAGCCTGTGGCCTGCATATAAGTGGCTTGGCTGTGCACGCCTGTCTTGGCGACGACGTTGTGCACAAACGCCATATCGTCCACACAGGCCCCCAGCGGGGCGACCACGTCGCTCAACAATTTGCCTGATTGGCCATACGGTTTGAAATCCCAGACCGGCTTCTTCCAGGGGCCCAGACCATTCTGAAACGCTTCGACCGGTTCGCCAAAGTCCGAAGGTTTTCCATCGTACTTGATGAGATCGGGTTTGAAGTCAAACAGATCGATATGGCTGGCCGCACCTGCCATAAACATCTGCACGACCCGCTTGGCCTTAGGAGCATGATGCAGACCCCCATCGGGCCGCAACTTCAGCGGTTGGCCGGTGGCCGCAGACAACATTCCCGAATCCCCCAGCATCGCCGCCAGAGCAATTCCGCCCAAGCCACCACCAGCCTGCCAGAGGAAATCACGCCGCGAAACGGCAGCCGCAAGTTGTTGGTGGTTGTAGTTCATATTGAGCATCAAACGATCTCACTTAATCGGAATTTCTCGCCGCGAATGAAGCCCGGATTGATCACCGAATCAGGCCAACGAAAGCCATGCTTTCACCGGCAAAAGCCGTCTTGATCCGTGTTTCGCTGGTGGCTGAAAATCTTCTTCAAATCACAACAGATCGAGTCAATCAACGAATGCAAACTCATTCAAATTGAGCAGCAAACGACAGTAATTTCCGAGGCCATGTGTTTTGGCGTATTCCGTCAACACCTGCAGCTCAGCGGGGGTTGCCGGACGGCCCAGGGCCTTCAAAAATCCGCGAGCCACTTGTTGCGATAAGTCGCCACCCTCGGCTTCCAGCGACTTGGCGAAATATTGCTCCATCGTCACCATGAAGCCGTTGTTCAACAACGCCAACGCCTGCAGCGACGACAAGCTCTCGTTGCGCTTGTCGACGCGTTGCGAGGGGTCGGCACAATCCAGCGTCGTCATGAACGGCTGCTGCTGCGACCGTACGATAAAACGATAGATCGAACGCCGATGACTGCCCGGATCTTCCGGGTTGAAGAGCTCGTATTTGTAGTGGGGTGAGTGCTCCGGCTTCTCAATCACAAAATCCTGGAAGCCTGGACCAAACATCTGCGGATTCAACCGGCCGCTGACGACCAGGGCCGCGTCATGAATGGCTTCGGCTTCGAGCTTGCGGCGATTCATTCTCCACAAAAACTGATTGTCAGCGTCCGCCAGTTCGAACTGGGCCGAGCGGGGAGACGACGAGGTTTGCCGATAGGTGGCACTCGTGACGATTAAACGATGCAATTGTTTGATCGACTGCCCGCCGTCACGGAATTCTACCGCCAACCATTCGAGTAGCTCGGGATGAGTTGGCAGGCCCCCCATCCGACCGAAATCGTTGGGCGTTTCTACCAGTCCCCGGCCGAAATGGTACTGCCAGACCCGGTTGACGATGCTTCGCCAGGTCAGCGGGTTGTCATTCGACGTCAACCAGCGAGCCAGCATGGCGCGGCGATCACCTTCGGAGTGACCCAACGGCAGATTGAAATCGGCAGGCAGCGACTTGAGCGCTCGCAGTCCGCCGGGGCTGACTTCCTGACGGGGTTGTTTCACATCACCGCGGTGCAGCAGATAGATCGGTCGAGCCTTGCCACCATTGGCACCAGTCCCGGTGAATGTCCCGGAACCCGTGTAGACGGTGCCCGCATATACCGTCTGCGGCGAAGGCAGTTTTGCCAAGGCCGCAGCGACTTCAGCCAACGCCTGCTGATTCTGATTGTGGTCGTTCCGCGTTTCCGCGTTCACTTTCGCTGCCAGCAATTCCTCACGCTGCCGCTTCAGCTCGGCGACCGTTCCCACCGCACCCTTGGCGACTCCATAGTAGTAGCCGTCGACCAGATTGACCGTTCGCCAGCGCGGTGCGGCTTCAATCGAGTCCAGGCTGGTCACTTTGGCATTCAACGCCAGATTGCGTTTGGTTGCATCAAACACGCTCAATTCCGCCAACGCCAGGATGTAGTCATTCTGGCGCGGTGCGAGCTTTGTCGCTGTAAAACGGAGATAACGTCCCGACTGCCCACCGACGGGGAAGCGTTGTGGTTTGACGCCCGGATTCGGCACGTCGCGGCGCGTCTGATCGGTGATGATCATCACGCCGGCTTGGAATAACGGGTCATTCGACAGCTCAATCTTATAGGAGACCGGAAAGCCGAAACCGGCTCCGATATCGTTGAACGTGTCGTGACAGCCCACGACTTCGATCCCCTCGATCACCGCCGGCAGGCCTAAATCAATTTGCACCCATTTGGCTTTATCTGCGGTCGGTTCAATGTTGCTGTGATAACCGAACTGCGCGGCCAATGGAGAGGTTTCCGGCTGCTCACCCGCCGCGATTTGCGTGTCCAGATCGACTAGTTCCGTTCCCCCAAGTTGGGCGATGCGGGTCTCTAATTCTTTCTTGCGCTCGTTGAATTGGCGTTGTTGGGCTGCCAACTCCAGACGTTGGCGACTCACGGCGGGATCTGCGTCATATGACTTGTCAGCCCTGTCCAAAGCGGCGAAAACCGCCTGCAGCCGAAAGTAATCTTCCTGTGGGATGGGATCGAACTTGTGATTGTGACATTGGGCACATTGCACGGTCAGACTGTTGAACGTGCCAATCGTGTTCCCAATCATGTCGTCCCGATCGAGATGCCGCGCAATCTTGCCGTCGGTTTTCGATTCAGGAACTTCGGCGTGCCCAATATAGTCCCACGGCCCTGCCGCGATGAAACCCAGGGCTTCGATGCCGTCGACCGTTCCGGGAAACAACACGTCTCCGGCCACTTGCTCCTGCACGAAGCGGGAGTAGGGTTTGTCGCTATTCAAGGCCCGAATGACATAGTCCCGATAGGGCCAGGCAAACGGACGTGGTTTGTCCTTGTCATAGCCGTGTGTATCCCCGTAATGCACGACGTCCAGCCAGTGCCGCGCCCATCGTTCACCGTAGGCCGGCGAATCGAGCAGCCGATCGACGAGCAGCTCATAGGCCCGCGGATCTTGGGAGTTGACGAACGCGTCAATTTCAGCCGGGGTCGGGGGGAGGCCGGTCAAATCAAACGAGAGCCGCCGGATCAACGTGCGACGACTCGCTTCCGGAGCGGGTTCCAGGCCGTGTTTGACGTGTTCCTGAGCGATAAATGCGTCAATTGCATTACGGCCCCACTTGGCTTGCGGTGCAGCATCTCCAAACTTTGGTACCGCCGGCCGAACCAGTTGTTCTAAGGACCACCAGGTTTGACCTTCAAACTGGCGATTCTTGAGTTCGACCCCCTCGGGCCAGACCGCGCCATCCTTCACCCAGCGTCGCAGGATTTCCACCTGAGCCTTGCTGAGCGGCGGGGCATTTTTGGGCATCTGCGGCTTATCGCCGGAGATCACTTCCAGCAGATAGCTGTCCTCCAGGTTACCCGGCACAATCGGCGGACCGCTATCACCGCCGGCTGTCACCAACGCTGCCGTTTCCAACGACAGCTTGCCTTTGGCATCGTCACCAATGTGGCAACTGACGCAGTGCCGCTCGAGAATTGGCGCAACTTGATTCCGAAAGAAATCGTCAGCCAAACAGATTGATGGTAGAGAAACGGTCAGCGCAACCGCCAACATTCCCCCTAGCGGCCCCAGTCGAATACACGTCACGCTCGTTACCTCGCGGGTCACGCGGTTGAAATCGATTCAAAACGCAGCAACCCACATTGTCTTGGAGACGGGTAGTGTGGGTCAAGTCCGTTGCCGCGATGCCATATGATCATATTATGATGGAGGGCAATTGGCAGAGCACGCTTGAAACGGAGCGTTAGTGCCAATGGAGGCCCGATCACAAAGTCACCGCAATACAAACACAAAACGCCAATGGGTGAGTTTCCTTTGATGCTCAAGGATACTCGCCCATTGGCGTTTCGTGTTGTCAGAGCAGACTCCCCTTGCCGCAGAATTGCTACGGCAAGGGGAGATTCAACTTCTTATATTGGTAACTTACTTCGCGGGTTCCTCACCGGTGGCAGCGGGAGGAGGTGCCGGAGCGGCGGTCTCTTTCGCTTGGAAGAGCTGTGCCGTCTTGCTACCCATCTGCGGAGCCCGGAACTCGGAGTGTGATCCGACCGGTAACGTAAAGAACTCCACACGGCCTTCGGCCGTCGTCCGACGGAACAACATCGGGTAGGCAATGTCGTACGAATCGTAGTCGCCGGCCTTCAACGTGTAGGGCTTGCTCCAATCGCTGTAGGGGCCTTTCGTTTCGTAGACCACAGATTCATTCGACAAGTTGGTAATCCGCACGCCGGGCTTACCAAATACGGCAGCCAGATTGGGGGCCAACCAGGCGACGTTCTTCAATCGCAATTTGCAGTAGCCCAAATCGATATCCGGCACTGCCACGCGTGATGCGGGGCTGCCATGGGTCCATTCCTTCCAACCAGCCTGGAACAATTGCTCCAGCTTGGCGGTATCGATCTCAGGGTTTTCGGCTTCATACCCTGGAGCAAATCGAGCGGACACTTTCACTGTGGGCTGCTCATTCCAAGCCATCTCAATGGCTCGGGTGGTCTGCGTGGTGCTGTAAACCTGAGGTGCCGCGGGCTGATTTACGTCGTAGCGAATTTCGGCATACGGTTGCCATTCTTTCGCTTCCTTGTTGGGCTTCACCGCGACCGAGATCATTAATCCCGGCAGATTGAACTGCATCTTGCCATCGGCATTGACCACATCCAGCGGCTCAGACAGCACCAGTTCAGTCCACAATTCCGCGCTATCACCGAACTTCTTCAGATCTGGAATGACCTCAGCCAGACGATGGGGATCGGCAAATCCTTTCAATGTTTCGATTGGCAGATCGAGCACGTTGATCCGAGCCATCTTCTTTTCGACCAGCATCGCCGCGATTGGCTTCAGAGTTCCTGGGGCGAGTCCCACCGTCAGTGCTGTCGTCTTGGGGACTTCTGCCAGACCCTTTCCGGCAGGGGGAGCCCACACGGGAGTCTTCGGTGCGGTGTCCGCCGAGATGGCGGCCGCGGTGGCTCCGAGGATCAGAGTAATTCCCTTGTCGTCTGTGGCAATTTCTTGCGGCCAGACACGGACACGGGGTTGATAGACCGGGATCGGCCAGATGGTCGAAGCCACCTGATTGATCTCTGACAACGTCATCTTTTGCTCGAGCTGAGCCACCAAGTTGGGAACGACACCTTTCACTTCGGCTTCGATCCGATACTTGCTGCCGTACAATCCTTCAATCAATCCGGTTGAGACGCGTTCGGCTGTCATGCCCAAGCCGCGGGTCGAAATGCCCGCCGGATTGGTGACGTACCAGTTGTCGCTGGGGATATCAAACCGAGTCTCCAGCAACTGCAAACGAATCCGGCCTTCGAGGATCACGGGGCGTACATCAAAACTCAGCCACACCGGACGATTGTGTCCAATGACGATTGAAATCGGTCCTGTGAAGGCCGACTTACCAGCCCCTTGTACCGAGGTGGAATTGATCGTCAGCTGCAGATTGGACAGACCGAGTTGGAAGTTCAAGCGGTCTTTTGCATAGGCCTTCACCGCTGCCCGGTAGAGTTGCCCGCTGTAGCTGATGCCCTGGAACCACACATCGAAACTGCGGCCTTCTGCCTGGAACGACTGGCCGATATCGGCAATGCCGCCATTCAGCATCTCGGCCGGAACGATGCGGGGGATGGAATCACCCAAGCTCTCCAGCATGTCATTCCCCAGACGGACGTAAGCCGCTCGCGGAATGTGGACTGCGGGGATGAAGGGGGCGTTGGCCGGAGGGGGCGCAAACTTGGTTCCGGGGTGCACCAGCAATGGCGGCTCGGAGGAGATTTGCGGATTCAACAGCCAGCGATAGAACTCGGGGCGATCGAACGCCGCTTTGTAGGCTTCGTGATCCAGGTCTGCGACTTCTGTATATAACGGCTTGCCACCGGCAGCCTTCAAGGCGTCGATGATCTTACGTGACTCTTCGACTTTGACCGCGGTATCGCGGCCACCATGAAAGGCCCAGAATGGGGTGTCCTTTAACTTGACTACTTCGGCTGGATCGCCACCACCGGCGAGTGTTACGACCGAGCTCCAATGCTTGGGATCGGCGGCCGCAATCGCAACGGCTCCGTAGCCACCCATCGACCAGCCCACCAACGACCGATGCTGGGGATCAACCTGATACTGCTTCTCGACGTCATCGAGAATCTTCAATGCACGAATGCCATCCGGTTGATCGGGACGCCACCGCATCAGGATGCGTCCGCGGGTGTCTTCACATTGCGGGAAGACGACCAGGAATGGGAACGTATCAGGCACCTTGGTCAGGTAGGGCCCCAGGCCAATCGTTGTCTGCAGAGTGCCGTCTTTGCCACATTCACCGGCCCCGTGCAAGAACAGAATGACGGGGGATTTTTTGTCGGGCGAATAGGTTTTGGGGACAAATACGACGTATTTGTGGTCTCCTTCGTCGTCGTGAAACACCTTGTTGACGAATCCTCGCGGAATGTCTTGGCCAAAGATCGGCTGGGCAACCACGAACAGCATCCACAGCATGCAGCACGTCGCGAATCGCCGTTTGGAAGACACTGCGGGACCTTGCGGGCTTAGATGAAGCATTCCTTGGGTTCCTAATATTCCCTGTGAATGGCCGGTCATCCAACATCAGCGTCGGATCCACCATTCGCAAATTCACTCGGGGCTAAGTCCAACGTTTAACAGCGTTTGAGCACCGGCGTTGGACTGCTTAACTGTGGATTATATTGCCGCCACGCAGGTGTCAACAATTCGAAACAAAAATTCGTAAGAATTCACACCATTATCGCTTAAGATATAAAGTGGAGCTGGTAACAGATTGCCCAGCTTCTGAACATCGCCAGCAGCGACGGATCTGAATACATCATCACTTGTCGATGTTCTGTCAGGAATGCGGTGGCGTCACTGGATGAGGGACTTCGAAGTCCTGTCGCAGCCAGATAAGTTCAGCAGAGCGATGTGGTTCAAACCGGATATTCGTCACTGTTGGAACTGTTTGACAGGCGACTCTGCGGTCTGGGCAAATTTCGTATTCTGGGGCTACTCTTCCGAGTGAATCCGTGACGATGTACGTGGCACTGACGTCGGAAAACGATCCCTGCCGCAGTCAGCCAGAAGTATTCTCCAGTGAGCCAGCCACTCCTTATGAATACGACGGTTGATGCGAATTGCAGGTCGGTGATGAGTCCTAGTGCGGTGCTGCCATACCCCGAACGAGGATAGTTGAGATCACCGGAAGTTTCCGCGTCGTGCAGTCCAGAGCTTACATCTCCCAGGTTGATCAGGGACTCATCAACCCAGCGGAGGGTGGCGGCGAGGAAGGGAGGCGACTCGGCCATGGTTCAACCAGGAAGAACTACGCTGAGTAAGACCGTCGGACGAAAATTGAGGAGATCAGCACGACGCGGAGAATGAGACTCGCGGTAATGTCCCCGCGGCCCACCGCCGGATTGGCAAGTTGCCAGACTGGCCGGGCCGGTGCAGTAGAGATCGACAACTTGACGACAGAAAAACGGATTGATTTGCTTATTCCCCTAACACCATCCGGGATCAGCGTCTATTACGGATAGCGGCAACGGGCCGGACCGATGATGGATTCCCCGGAGAAACTGAGGAGCCACACGATGCTTGTACTGTCGAGACAACGCGACGAAAGCATCATCATCGGTGATAACATCGTCATCACCGTGGTGGACATTCGCGGCGATAAAGTGCGCCTAGGAATTAATGCCCCCACGGAGATACCGGTCCACCGACAGGAAGTCTATGAAGCCATTCAGCGTGAAAACCAACGCGCTGCTGGTTCTGGACCTGATGATGCCGCTAATGTGACGAACGTTTCTAAGTTTCCCAAGGGCGCCAAACCTTGAACTTAGATCAGTGTCTGTGAAGCCCGTCGGCGAATCGAGCTTGCTACTCGATTCGAGATGCCCCGTACGGCTTCATCGCCACCGGTGAGCACGTCACTCTCACACCAGAAAACTTGCCAATGCCAAGCCCAGGAGCCGCTTTAACGGCTCCTGTTCTTTTTTTCCCGCTGTTGCTCGGACCCACTTCATATTGGGTGCACCACTCGAGCAACGCTGATGCCCCTTGAATTCGTCTTCCCGAATGTGTTTGATGCAGTCGCCGTGATGACCCGCCCTCGGCGCGTCGGGAGACGGCGATAGATCTCACATTGCTTTGGGGGGCTCGCCATGTGCAAGGGTCGGGTAAGTTCGTATCTCGTGTGGGGCCTGCTGGTCCTGTTCGCCGGAAGCAGTTGGGCCGCGGAGTTTGACTCCGACAAGCTAGCCGTCCTTCGCGAGAAAATGCAGCAGTATGTCGACGATCACCTGATTGCCGGCGCGGTGACCGTCATCGGCTCAAAAGACGGTATCGCCAGTCTCGAGGCATTCGGCCAGCAGAACATCGCGCAATCCAAACCGATGCCTAGGGATGCTCTTTTCCGCATCGCGTCGATGACCAAGCCCATCACTGCGATGGGAATCATGATCCTCGTGGAAGAGAAGAAGCTCGCGGTCGACGATCCCGTGGAAAAATACATCCCGGAGTTTGCTGGTCAGAAGCTGGTCGTCAGCCGTGAAGGGGGAAACGTGACGTTGGGGGCTCCTCCCCGCCCCATCACGATTCGTGATCTGCTGACCCATACGTCCGGTTTGCCCGGAGGTTTCCCAGCCCCGTACACCGACGCTCATTTTAAACGTCAATTGACGTTGAAGCAGACGGTCGAAATCAGTGCCCAACAACCACTCGACTTTGCTCCCGGTAGCAAATGGTCTTACTGCAACGCGGGGATCGACACGCTGGGGCGAATCATCGAAGTCGTCTCCGGACAATCGTTTGAAAACTTCCTCGCAAAACGCATCTTTGAACCATTGGGGATGAAGGACACCACGTTCTATCCCACCGACGAACAACTTACGCGACTGGCGGGGCTCTACGATCAAAAAGAGGGGAAACTCCAATACGTTGAGTACGCGATCATGGGGCCGACCCGTGGTGCGAAGCATCCCATTCCTGCCGGCGGTCTCTACTCCACGGGAGCCGACATTGCCAAGCTCTATCAGTTGATGCTTCAGAAGGGCTCCAACGGTCCGCTGCATATCCTCAGTGCAAACAGTGTTGCCGAAATGACGAAGGTGCAAACGGGGACGCTGGAATGTGGTTTCACGCCCGGCATGAGCTTCGGGTATGGTTGGGCCGTGGTTCGCCAGCCGTCAGGAGTCCATGCGATGCTGTCCGCCGGCACCTATGGTCATGGCGGAGTATTCGGCACTCAGGGCTGGATTGATCCGCAGCAAGATCTGTTCGTCATTCTGCTGATCCAGCGTGTCGGTCTTCCCAATGCCGATAACTCGGACATACGACGAGACCTGCAGACCGTGGCCGTGGACGCTCTGAAAAAGCCGTAATCCGATTCAGAACATCACCAATCAATGCGGCCCGACTGTGAATACAGCCGGGCCGCTGGCGTTTTTGTAGCAGATTTTTCAGGGACCTCGAGTTCTTCGTGTTTCGAACCAATGGGAGGGTGAGGCTCCTGCCGAACCGCTAAGTCTGCGGGAAGTCGAATGACCAAGCGGTTCGGCAGGAGCCTCACCCTCCCGAAATTTTCCAAGCGTGCATTCACGCAGAATTCCGGTCTGGCGTGATGCGAAAAGGCAACGTTCGGCGCGCGGTGTGCTTCCTTCAGAACATTGCCTTGCAAACGTTACAGCCGGATCTGCCGAAAACAGGGGTTTGTGGATGTTAAACCACGCGATTCTCCAGGGTTTTGCAGAATTCGGGACCATGCCTGGCAGCACGCGTCTGGAAACGGCTGTCGTGGCCGCTTGACGTGTGTCAAAACTTCAGATTCGATTTGTCAAGCGGTTGATACAGATCGCGGTGGGGACTTCGTTCAGAAGTCATCCCCAATCGCGGCAGCGCGCAAATTCTGCGCGCTGGAAAATGCACGGTGAACTCCAGCGTTTGAGCCCCCTGGGCTCACGCTGAGGATCGCGCCGTCGGGGCGCTTGTGCGCCGATTGGCACCATGAATGCATTAGGTCTCTGTCGTTCTCGTCTGATTCACAGCGACAGACGCAGGCAGTTCTCCCGGTCACTGATCTGGTGATTCGAAATGATCAAGGGCAGTCGGTGCCCTGAAATCTTTCGCTCATCGTACGCCCAGTGCACGGCTCCATGAGTCGGTCATGGAACGAGACTGCCGCGGTTTCAGCAGCTAGGGACGTCCGGCCGGCGGCCCGCCAGTGTCATTCGAAAGCGGTGCGAAACATCGGGGCAGCGAATCACAGTAAGTACACATAAGTGTTCCCTAACGCAAGGTTGTCGGTACCTGTCGGGGTAGACACAGATCGCAGTGGTGGTGCAGCAATTTCTGCTGCCATCCTGAGATGGGCCAGTTGGATCTCTCACACAAACACACTCTCTCACACACTCGCCGAAAAACTTATAGAGGATACGTAGACATGTTGAAGAATTTCTGGATGGATCAAAACGGTGCCGTAGTTTCCATCGAACTGGTTCTGATCATCACGATCGCTGTGCTGGCCCTGATTGTCGGCTGGAGCGAAGTCGCCGTCTCTGTGAATACTGAGTTGAACGACATCTCCAATGCGGTCGGAGCCCTGAATCAGTCCTACGCCTTCTCCGGCTTCCAGGCTGTCGGCAACGGCAAGATCAAGAGCAGCTTCGGCGGCAGTTGCTTCATCGACCACATCGACGATTGTGACACGAACATGTCTTGTGATCTGGTTTGTGGCAGCCATCAGCACTCAGGCGAATCGTACTAATCATCGCTCGGAAGCAAGCTGAAAAGTTCAGACAATTGACCGACCTCGGGAAGACCATTCCGGTTCCCGAGGTCAGTTTGTTCTTTGAAGGATATCTATTCGTCAATCTTCCGTTGCCTCTGTCAAAGAACGAACAGACCGGCCGAACCCTGTGAAGGATTTGGCCGGTCTGTAGAGATTAATCTCGGTCACTGCATTCTGGATTAGAACGTAATGACGAAGTCGGTGACGAAGAGCGTTTGAGCGTTCTTCGTTCCATCGGCGAACGGCTTCAGCTTGCCCGGATTGGTGTTTTCATCAATCGAGCCTTGGAACCAGTCAAACCGCAAGTTGGGCCGAACCATGAAGTTCTTGGTCGGAGTCCACTTCGGTCCCATCGTGACCTGGTAGAAGTTGCCGCGATAGCCACAGCGTGAGGTCGACAGACCACGCACCTGAGATCCCGGAACCGCATAGGTATTGGGGAGGAAACCACCAACGCGGTAGCCTTCTTCATCCCGGAACCATTCGAAGTTCGTACCCCAAGCCCAGCAGTCGTTGAACTTGTAGAACGCGTACTGATTCAAACCGTACCAGAAGGCATTCTTGCCGCTGGCGGCGATGGCATCTTGCTGATAGCCAAAGTCCGACTGAGCGACATAGGTCAAGTTGTCGCTGAGAGTCCGGGAGTAAACCAACGTTTGTAGGTAACGCGGTTTGAAGACCAGATTCTGATTCTGCTCTTGGCTGTAAACACCGACATAAGCCACTGAGCTCTGATCGTCGATCGTCTTGTTGACAGTTGCAATGGCACCGAGGTTGGGGTTCGTATTGTCGAAGTTATCCCAACCACGAGTGATACCACCACCGACTGACAGGCTGTCATCCACTTGTACCGTGGCCATCGACCCGGTGTGTGTGAACGGCTCGCCGTATTGATAGGTATAAGGCAGAGTGTTGAAGAAGTTCTGCGACATATCGACGCCGAAGAACCCGACCGGGGAAACCCAGTGACCTGACTTGAAGGTCACGTTGTTCCATTTGGTCGTCAAGAAGAACTGTGGAATCGCCAGACCATAGAAGGCCTGGCTGCCGTTAATATTGTCTTCCAGGCCGGTCGAGGTCGTGAAGCGTGCGTTGCTACCGTACAGAATGTCGACGCGACCGCCGATGTCGAAATCTTTGTCAGCGTCCAGAACCTTCTCAGCGAAGAGCCAAGTCTGGTTCATCTGCCATTCATTGGAACGATCGGTCCAGGTGACGGGACCGTTGAATCGATCCTTGGGAGCATCGGTGTTGACGGTATAGCTGTTGATGATGCTACCGCCAACATTCCAGCCATTGTCCTTCAGATAGTTGTGACCACAACCATCGTCGAACAGGCTGGTTGCCGACCAGAACTCACCCTGCCAACAGGTGTTGGTAGGACAGGTCGTGCTGTAGGTGTAGTTTCCCGAGCCTGCAGATCCGGTCGCTGCGGCGTCGGCCGACTGGAACAGGCTGGTTTGCTGAATTTCGTTCTCGACGATCTGATCGATCGTTCGAGACTGCTGGCCGGTTGTGGGACGAGCCGGATATGCGTCTTGTGCATATGCCGAATCGACCAGGCCAACTCCCCCGCTCCAGAGGCCAAGTCCGGCCAACCAGAGCTTGGCTTTCGCCAGATGGCTCAGTCTGGATTTCCGTATCACAGTTAACATAAAGGGCTCCTTCATAGTCACAAACTGGCAGTCACGTATTCGAGATTAGGGAGTGGACAACGAATACCACGAGGCGGCGCATTCCCGTGATCTTCGAATTGGCCTGGCAGCGAACCGGCACAGCCGCTGTGTGAGCCACGATTGTTGAATTCACTTCCGAAGGTGCTTTTGGCGCGTTCGGGACAACACATCTGTCCGGGATTATCGGAACTGCCGTGAGAGGACCTTGGATCGTTACTTTCGGAACGGCTAGCTTTGGTTTATCCAAAGAAACGCTACAGGCGTTAAAGTTTGCCGAGAGGGGCTATAGACACTTCTGTAACAACGTCCACGACTACGCCGCACGGCAAAGTCGATGAAATCGCCCCAGACGGTCTGATCAAAAGGTGAAATCTGGAAAGTGTTGAGGTTTTTCACTCAAGGTGTACCAAGTGGACATACCAGATTCTGTTTCATTAGCGCCTCAACGATTAAGTCCTTAAGCCTTTTGGGCGAGAGCCGGTTACCAACGTCACGGAATGCTGGCGCTCAGTTTCTGCTTCTACATCCCGTCGAGGCGCAAAACGCTGGTCAATTTCCGGCGCCGCACCGTCCAACGACAAATCATTTCTGGGAACGCTCGTTGCCCTATCGAGGCTGGAAATTGCGATCTATGATTCGCATCGCGTTCGTTGTTCTCCTGCCAGCGCTCATCCGGAAAATCCGAACATGTCTGAACTGACTCTGCACGACCGGTCTTACGGTTCCTGTGCCCGTATCCTGCCTGAGGTGGGGTTCAATTGCTTCTCTTTACAGGTTCCTGTGAATGGAGAAGTCGTGGAGGCTTTGGATTCTGAAGAGGGGTTTGAAGACGGTGACAAACGGGGAACCCGCAGTGGGATTCCCTGGCTGTTTCCGTTTCCGAATCGGATTGAGAAAGGGCACTTCACCTGGAAGGGCCAGAGCTACGAACTTCCCGTCAGTGACGCGTTCGGCAATGCCATTCACGGATTTGTGATGGATCGCCCCTGGCGTGTCGTCGTAGCCGACGCCCAGACCGCTGTCGCCGAGTTTCAATTGAGCCTTGATGCACCAGAAAGGCTCGCCCTCTGGCCGAGCGATTTTCTGATTGAAGTGCGCTACACTCTCCGCGAGGCCTGTTTGCGAGCCGATATTCGCATCGCCAACGCCGGCGAAAAGCCGCTGCCATGGGGGTTAGGAACTCACCCTTATTTCAAGGCGCCGCTGAGCCCTCAATCACAGCAGGGACAGTGCCTGCTGCAAGTTCCCGCGACGCACTCCTGGGAGTTAAACGACTGCCTGCCGACAGGCCGTAGACTGCCGGTCGAACCTCGTAATGATCTGCGCCAGGGATCTGAACTGGAAGGGCTGCAACTGGACGACGTCCTGACCGGAATCGAATCCCAACAAGGAATCGTCACCACCAGTTTGCTCGATCCCGCCGCGGGCATTGAGGTCACTCAAGTGACCGATAGCATCTTCCGTGAATGCGTGGTCTTTACGCCGCCGGGCCGGCCGTGCGTGTGTATCGAGCCCTATACTTGCGTGACGAATGCCATCAATCTGGAACAACAGGGATTTGATGCTGGGTGGCGAGTGCTCCCCGTAGGCGGCGAAATTCGCACCTGGATCGAAATTCATGTGGGGCCAATTTTGGCATAAGGCAACACGGTGAGACTGTTCGAAGAGGCCTATTGCCTCTTCTGCCATGACGGGAGCGTCTTCAGCTAACAACTGAATTCCCTGAAAAAATCCCCATTCCCCCCAAGGCTGGTTCTACGCGGCGAAACCGAATACATTGAAACGGTTCAATCTCCCTGATTTGCAGGTGTCAGCTTCCGCATGGATTGCTTCTCGTTTCCCTTGATGTTCGCTTTTGGCTTCGCGTCGTCGTGGCTGCTGTGGGGGCTATTTCTAGGGGCCTTGCCGCCGCTGATCCATCTCCTGAACCGTCGCCGGTTCCGAGAGACGCAATGGGCGGCCATGAGGTTCCTGGCGGAAGCCGTTCGCAAGAACTCGCGCCGGATGCGGATAGAACAGCTTATTTTGCTGCTGGTGCGGATTGCGATTGTGACGTTCTTGGTGCTGGGATTGGCTCAGCCGCAATTGCAGACACTCGGTCGCCTGTTCACAACCAACGTGCCGACGCACCGCATTCTGCTGATGGATACCTCATTCAGCATGGGGTTCCAGGGAACGGCGATCACGCGGTTTCAGCAGTCGCAGGAGATTGCTCGCCGGATCGTCGAATCCGCGCGGCAGGGGGATGCATTCAATCTCGTTCGCATTTGCGGTTCCGAACCGCGCGTGATTGTCCGCAAGCCGGCATTTCAAACTGATGAAGTGCTGCAAGAAATCGAGCGTCTAGAACTCCCCGACGAACGTGGTGAGATTCACCCAGCCCTGTTGGAAATCGACAAGCTCCTGCAAGGCTTGCCCGAAATTCCGCAGAAGGAAGTGGTGATCATCTCGGATCTCCAGCAATCATGCTGGCAGCCGGACAGCGCCGGAAAACCCACCGAGATCCGTGCTTTGCTGAAGAAGATCGGCGCGGCCTCGCGGCTGGTTCTGGTCGATGTCGGGCAGGGGGGCCAAGAGAATCATGCACTGACCGATTTACGAGCCCAGGATGATTTTCACACGGTGAAGCAACCTGCCCGCTTTAAGGTTTCGGCGACGACATTTTCACGGATGACCTCGGAGGCAGAGCTCGAGTTCTTCGTGGACGGTAAGCTGCAAGCCACACGCACGTTGAACCTGCAGCCGCTGACTGAAGTCTCGGAAGATTTCGCTTACACCTTTGCGACGGGCGGCGATCACCTGATCCAGGCGCGCCTCAGTAAGGACGGCTTACCGGTTGATGATCAGCGGCAACTGGTGGTTCGCGTCAAAGAGCAGCTGCGAGTGCTCTGTGTGAATGGAAAGCTGGCTGGGCGAGCCAAGGACACGGCCACCTTCCATCTGCAGCTGGCCTTGGCTCCCAATCCGCAGGATTCGGCCGCGACTGCGTTGATTCAGCCACAGGTGATTAAATACGGTGAGCTTCGCGGATTCGATCTGAGTCAGTATGACTGTGTGTTCCTGTGCAATGTCAGTTCGCTGGACGTGTCGGAAGCACAGCTGCTGGAGACTTTTTTGAAGGGGGGCGGGGCAGTTGTTTGGTGCCTGGGGGATCGCGTTGACGCCGCCAGTTATAACCGCATTTTGTTTAAGGACGGGCAGGGGATTCTTCCCGCCGAGATCCTCGAACGGCACGGAAATGCCAGCGAATCTCAGGTCGAACAAAAGACTGCGTTTGGCTTTGACCCCCTGGAATTTCAGCATCCGATCCTCAAGGTCTTTCAAGGCAACCCTGAGGCGGGTTTAGAGCGAACTCAAACCTACGAGTATTTTCGAACGAAGCTGGCAGCTCGGAATCCAGGGCGAGTGGCTCTCGCCTTCAGCTCGGGTGATCCGGCGATCATCGAGACGCGAGTGGGGGCTGGGAAGTCGATTCTGATTACCACGGCACTGGATCAGTCGTGGGGAAATTGGGCCGTGTGGCCGAGCTTCCTCCCCTTGATTCAAGAGCTGGTTTTCTATGCCGTGTCGGCAGAAGGATCACGCGACGAACTGCTGGTGGGAGAACCTTGGCAGCGAACGTTGCAAACACGCGGGGCGGATGTTGCCGCCACCGTGACCCGTCCCGATGGAGAGGTTGAGCCAGCTCGGAGTTCGCCGAATGCCAATCTCACTGACTTCCACTATGACCGTACGGATCGTAGCGGGGTCTATCAGTTGCAGCTGGGGCCACCGCTGAATCGTAAAGAGAGTTTTGTCGTCAACGTTGATCCGCGTGAGAGTAATCTGACACGCGTGGAACGCGACGAAATCGAGCGCGACTTACTGGCCGGCACCGATTTCCGCTACTTGACCGATTGGGCCGATCTCGACCGCCAGGCTACGCGGACGGCTGCGGAATCAGGAGACCTGTCGCGGGTCTTCCTGTATCTGGTGCTGTATTTGTTGTTCGTTGAGCAACTATTGGCTTGGAACTTCAACGCCGGGTTGTGGCTGCTGTGCCCCCCCTTGGCTGCGTGGCGCCGATGGCGAGGAATGCCGCGCTAAGCGAAGTTCGTTGACGCTCATCGGTGTTGCTCCGAGTTCTTAAACTTGGGGCGTGAAACGAGCAGTTGGCCAGAGTTTTTGATGTGCTCCGGTGATCTTCCTGTGTCGAAGAAGCCCAAGTCTCTTGTTCGCTGTGTTCGCCTAAATAACCTTGCGTAGTTCTGGTGCAGGCCTCGTGCCACTGCTTTGCGAACGTACTCGGTCGTTAAGCAGTGCCGGTGTCACCTTGTACTCCTCCGTGACAGACGCATCTCGACCGCACTGTTTAACGACCGAGTACGGTCGCAAAACAGTGGCACGACTAGAGATGTCCCTGAATCGTGCAAGATCATCTAGATTCACGAAGCTAGGTTGCGCATTGACGGCGTCGAGATTGCGACCGAGTTCAGTGAACTCCGTCTGGCCGCTGGTATTGGCAAGGGCGTGCAGCTTGTAGGGTTTCTTGTTCCGATACCAATCAAACGTTGCCGAACAGTCTCTTAAAACGAAGAGGCCACGTCTTGCGACGTGGCCTCTCGTATTGCAATATTATGTGCCAATGAAGGCTGGTTGACTAGCGACCGCCGCGGTATCCACCGCCGCCACCGCCGCCGCCATAACCACCACCACCGCCTCCACGGCCGCCGCCGTAACCGCCGCCACCACCACCACCGCCTCCGCCACCACGGGGACGCTCTTCACGAGGACGAGCTTCGTTCACCGTCAGCGGACGACCGCCATGGTCCTTGTCATGCAAAGCTGCAATCGCGGCCTGAGCTTCGGAATCGGTTCCCATTTCGACGAACCCGAACCCCTTGCTCCGACCGGTCTCACGATCCTGAATGACTTCTGCACTGGCGACAGTGCCGTACTGGCCGAACAGCTTCTGCAATTCAGAGCTGCTCACGCTGTAACTTAGGTTGCCCACATACAACTTCTTACCCACCATCGATCTCCCACAAACTGGAAACTACGACCCTTTTTCTTCGCTTTCCGGGTCCAAGGAAAGTGGCCGTGGTGTCGGCCCTACAGGTGGACAGGACGAGAGAGGCAACCAGAAGATTCACTCGAACCAAAATCTAGCACTCGGTCGAAAACCAACCACCGATCATCAAAGATATCAGCTACGGAAAAATAAGTACACACCTCTTCCCGCAAATTCCTTCAAAAATTCCAGTTCGCACCGGAGAGTCAGCAAGGTCTATGGAGATGGGAAGGTCGAACTGAGTCTGCCCAACCCGTATGGACATCCCATTGAGAAAGGGGATCTGTCGGGAAATGACGAATGTCGAAATCCGAATGTCGAGAGAATGACCAATGCCCCAATTTGGCATCCGTGGGACATCGATTCAATCGAGCGCCAGGGACATCGTGACCAGCCAGAACATCGTGCCCAGCACGCCGACGATCAGCATGCGGCGCGTGTCGCCCTTCTCGCTGTGCCGTGCGCGATTCCGCGCGATCTGCCACTTGGGAAGCAGCAGGCGAAGCGCGCTCACA
>JAZKFE010000355.1:25135-30969 GCA_040386595.1 Planctomycetota bacterium
CGATTAGACTGCAGTTGATTGCATGCCGGAGCCCTCTTGTTTTGCCGGTCTGAGTCCAGAATTGTCGTCAGCGTTTCCAGTTCCGTCTTGCCTTCGATGGATTGAGAATCATGTCGCGAAATCCGCGTTTCACCGATGCTCAAGTGGCCGCATTTCACCGCGATGGCTTTGTCATTGTCGAGCACTTGTTTGACTCGGCCGAAATCGAATTGCTGCGTCTTATCGCCAAAGCCGATCTGCAACTGCAGCAGTCAGCCGCCAGCCGTGGCGACGGTGAAGGGGGAGCCATTCGACTGGTCGTGGAGAATGAGGTCACCGATGACGTCTATGGCGCTGTCGTCCGTTCACGGAGAATCGTTGAGCCGATCGAACAAGTCCTCGGGGATGAGGTTTATCACTACCATCACAAGATGATTCTCAAGGAAGCCTATACCGGAGGCGCCTGGGCTTGGCATCAGGATTACGGCTATTGGTACAACAACGGTTGCCTGTCTCCCGACTTGGCAAGTTGCTTGATCGCCGTGGATCGGGCCACACAGGAGAATGGTTGCTTGCAGGTTCTGCAGGGATCTCATTTGCTAGGGCGAATGGATCACGGCAAAGTGGGAGATCAGACGGGGGCAGACCCCGAACGAGTCGCCGCAGCGTGCGAGCGTTTAGAACTGGTCTACTGCGAAATGGAGCCTGGATCAGCGGTCTTTTTTCATAGCAATTTGCTGCATCGATCCGACCAAAACAAGAGCCCCAATCCACGCTGGGCGCTGATCTGTTGCTACAACGCCAAGCACAATGATCCCTACAAGGAATCGCGTCATCCGCGGTATACACCATTGGAGAAATGGCCCGACGAACGCGTGCTCGAGATCGCCCAACGAGACTGGGCCAACATGAAGAACTCGACTCTCTAAGCGACGGTTAGACCTGAATGACGCCTGTCTGCAAGGGGCGATCGTTCACGGTGCGAGTCACGATTTTCAGCATCGCCATTAACGCTTCTCGCGTGTCGGCCGGCTCAATAATGTCATCGACCCAGCCGCGTGCTGCGGCATAACGGATGTCGGTTTGCTCGGTGTAACTGGCGGTGACTTTTCTGCGGACTTCTTGCAGTTCCGCCACGTCGGGTTCGCTGCCGGTGCGTTTTAACGCTGCCAGTTGGATGTCCAACAACGTTGTGGCGGCTTGCTGAGCCCCCATGACCGCATAATGAGCGGTCGGCCAGGCGACGATGAATCGCGGATCAAACGCCTTTCCACACATGGCGTAGTTGCCCGCTCCGTAGCTGCCCCCCAGGATCACGGTCAGCTTGGGGACACGGCTGTTCGAGATCGCATTGACCAGTTTCGCGCCGGCTCGAATAATGCCCGCTTGTTCGGAATCTCGACCGACCATGAAGCCGTTGACGTCCTGCAGGAAAATAATGGGCAGCCAGGATTGATTGCAATCCAGGATGAATCGCGCGGCCTTGTCAGCCCCGTCGTGATAGATCACGCCACCAAATTGCAGGCCGGCCGTGGGGGTTTTTTCGGGGTGATGTTGATTGCTGACGATGCCGACTCGGAAACCACCTAGGCGACCATAGCCGCAAACCATCGTGCGGCCATACTCGGGTTTGTATTCCTGGAAACTGTCCGCATCTAGCAGGCAATTCAGCACTTCTCGGATTTCGTACGGCTGCTGGGAATTGGTCGCGACGAGTTGTTCGAGATCCGTGGCCGGCCGCGTGGCCGCGACGGCAGGCTCGGGTTGATAGCAGGCCGCTAATGGATCGGGGGGCAGCATCCTCACCAGCTCCCGCAGCCGTCGCAGGCAGGCATGGTCGTCGGGCTCGCGGAAGTCGATCGTCCCGCTGATCGTGGCATGCATGTGAGCGCCACCCAGATCTTCGTGCGAGACCTCTTGACCGATCGCACTTTTCACCAGAGCTGGTCCGGCCAAGTACAGGCCGGACCCCTCGGTCATCAGCAACTTGTCGCATAGCACGGGAAGATACCCGCCCCCTGCGACACAGTTCCCCATGATGGCGGCGATTTGGGGGACACCTGCGGCCGAGATCACCGCGTTGTTGCGAAAGATGCGGCCGAAGTCGTCTTCGTCTGGAAAAATCTCATCCTGCAACGGGAGAAAGACTCCCGCAGAATCGACCAGATAGAGCAGCGGCAGACGGTTTTCGAAGGCAATGCGTTGTGCCCGCAACACCTTCTTGACGGTCATCGGGAAGAAGGCGCCAGCTTTCACTGTGGCGTCATTGGCGATGATCATGCACGAGCGATTGGCGACTTGAGCCACACCGCAGATGACGCTGGCACTCGGGGCTCCCCCCCAGTCAGAATACAGCCCCCACGCCGCCCACTGGCCGGTTTCAAACAAGCGAGTTCCTGGATCGATCAGTTCGGCAATCCGCTCGCGCGCAGTCAGCCGCTGTTTCTCATGCTGTCGAGCGATCGCCTTGGGGCCACCTCCCAATGAGATCTCTTGCCGCTGCTGACGATGTTCTGCCAGCAGCGTGTTCCAATTCGAGACGACCGGAGCGACTTGAGGCATCGTGCGAACTCGCAATCTCTCATTGTGTTCTCTCCCTGACGCAGTCAAACAGGAGACGTTTTCATCGCAGTCGGAATCTCCGCAATGGTCTCACGTCTCGCCGCGTAGAGAATAAACTCGAAGGACAAACGCTTCGGAATTATACACAGGCGGGCCGTGCAGGGGTGACTCTGAACCTGAAAGGTGCAAGCAAACATCGGGGTTGTAGCTCCCGTGACTCAACCGTCAGGGGAGACGACATCAACTCAACCCACTGCGCGAACTTATGTCTGCAAAACAGTTGCTGGGGGCGTAACGTTCGGTAGCAGGCGGATGTCTTCGGCACACAACACCGGCAAGGGACGACCTTCCTGCTCGGCGGTCCAGGCTTCCACCCAGCGTCGCCAGGAGATGGAATTTAAGCTGTAGATGAGTGCCCGAGAATCCAATTCTGCCAGCTGATACTCGCGCGCAATACGGCGTGGACGGGGGGAAATCAGACGTCGATCTTCCAGATAATAGCGAACTTCGACGTCATAGTTTTTATCCGGCCAGACGACCAATCCCTGGTCCGAGATATCGTATCGCAGCACCCGCGGAGCAAATTGCGATGCAATCTGTTCGCGAATCAGATCCACTCCGCCGATCTTGTAGATGCCCGCTAACGCCAGCTTGAGGCACGCCAGCTGGGCCTCGTTGAGATGACCAATCCAGCCGGGATTAATCACGCTCGCCAAGAGCCAGCCGGACTGTTCTTCAAACGCCAGACGCAACGGCTGGCCGCCAAATTGGGGACATTCAATCTCGATTCGTAGGCTGTTGGAAGCCGCTTCCACATGCCCCAGATTCAACGCCAATCCGCCCCAGCCACGGCTTTCGTCTAACAGCATGAAGAAATCACGTTCGACGAAGTGCCGTACCGACTCTTCCACGTGATGCAGTCGCTCGTGGTAAACCGCCTTGGCATTCTTCCAGCGTTTGAGATGGGCCTTACGCTCGGCGCGGCGCAGCTTGCTGTAGAGCTTGGGTAAAGTTCCCGAATGCAAACCGGGTTTCATCAGGCGAATGAGCGTTTCTCCATGCGATCCCACCAATACCGGCAGCAGCCGTTTTGATCGATTGGCCGCGAACAGTCGCCAGTTCTCTTTGAGCTCCCACACGAGAAATCCGCAAGCCCCTGGTAACAGGAACACGATCACCGTGGCCAGCGTTTGAGCCATGGGGTGGCTGAAGCTGAACCAGTCATCCAGCAGCCGCGTCATGAGCGGCTGCATCGGCAAGATGATCTTGTGCGAGACCGTTACGACGGGGAAGTGTTTGATCGGATTGACTTGCGGCTCGATCAGCAGATTGACCGCAAACCGCACGACAAACGTCACCGCACCCCAGATCACTCCCAACAGGGCTTTCGCGATGAGCGTCAAATCGGATTCACCACTCTTGAACCGCAACCATTCATCGACGGCATACAGGAGTCGTTCGATGAACTCGAGGACGCGTTTGAACGTGTCCATAATCAGTTCAAACAGCGACAACAGAAACCGCACGCCGACGCGGTGAATCAACCGCATCACGTATTCGGACGAGACTTCTTCCAGATCGCGTCCCATACGCGAGTTCAAGATGATGCACAGGGCCAATCCCAAAACACCGCTACTCAACCACCAGCTGTTCCAGGTGGAATAGAACGGCAGCATGACAAGACTTAGCCCCGCCGTCGCCAGCAGGGGGAGTAGGAAGACTTGCCGAAAAAAGACGACCGGTTGGCTGTGCAGGATACTTTGGACAACAGGCAGCTTCACCAGCCACAAGGGGGTGTCGTAGAGGGTGATGCGTAAGATCTTCCACAGCAGTCGCAACAGTTCGACCACGCCCTTCCGAAAGGAAGGAACATGGAACAGTGCCATCAGGAACAGACCCAGCCCCAGAAACGTGGGCCAGGACATGAAGATCTTGCCGTGGGGAACGTGTGCCGCAGCTTGTCCTGCGACGTGCTGCGCGGTCTCCGCGTGGCCCGTGGCATGGGCAAATAAGCCCGAAACCGCATGCACCAGATGATCGAGGCCTTCCAGAATGACGACCGAGCCGCCGAACGGAATGGCCACATACTGTGTGATAAAACGACCGTTTCGCGTGCCGAAAGCCAGGGAGCTCAAACGCTGCAACCAGCGCATGTAGAATTCGGCCGGGTTGTAGACCCCGTCCAGCTTCCGCGATAGCTCGCGATCAGCCCGCAGCAATTGATCGCCCTGCAGCACCTGCTGCGGTGTCTCCAGATCGAATAGCTTGAGATTATTGCGAGAAATGGAATCTCGCAGGTTACCGATGGTGAGAAAGCCGCGATGCACGACGACATCGCTGAGTTCTTCAATCAGTTTGCGACGCGAGACACGTTCGGGCAGATTCTGCGGATCAAGCCCGACCTGTTGCAGTGCCTCTCCCAGCAACGGCCGCAATCGTTTGCGGAGTTGCTCTTCGGCTGATTTCGCAGCCGTGTGTAGCAGGCGGAAGAGGATCGCCCGTTGTGCTGGCGCGAGGCCTGTCGTGGGAATTCGCCCCGTGGCGCTACGAAGGTGCTTCGACATCAGCACCTCTCGTTGATTGGGCAACGCTCGACGCAGCGGCTGGCGGCCTAGGGACCAGGCCCAGCCGACCAAATCCACGACCGAGACTTCTCGCTCATGGTCGACGCAGACTTTCTGCAAATCAAACAGTAACCGGGCATCGTTGTTCCAGAACCCTTGCACGGCATTGCGAACCAATAAGCTCAGCGAAGCCTGCCAGTCTCGGGCGTCGTTGTCATCAAAGTTCAACGCTTCCCGCAGCCGCTGCGTCAGGCGCGAGATTTCCGAATCCACCAAACCCAGGATCTTCGGCTGTGTGGCAGGAGATGAATAACGGCAAGCCTTGGTCCGCAAGAGGGCGGCTCGTACCGAATTCCCCTCTGCGGCGAGTTTCTCGGCGCGCTTGAGCAGGGCTTCCATGATCCGCTCGGCACGTCGGGATCCCGATTGCACGTTGCTGCTGACGGGGATCGGTGCGGCTGCGGGGCCAGTTGGTTCTAAATCGACCTCGGCGGGCGGCGCGGTGGGATCAACCGCGACCGGCATCCGAGTCGCCTCGAACAAGGCGTCGAAATCCAAATCGTCCTGCACGATCGCGTCAATGAGGTCGAAGTCGCGAATGGAAGGAAAATACGAATGCCGCCACCCCGGCGAGAATTTCCGCAGCTCACAATAAACCGCTGCGAACTCCGCATAGATTTCGGTCTCGCTCTGTTGCGGAAAGAGGAAATTCTCGCGACGTAGAACGGC
>JAZKFE010000355.1:30979-34733 GCA_040386595.1 Planctomycetota bacterium
GGCCCGAATCTCATCGAATTCCGATTGTCCGATACGATCGATCCGCAGTCGCACCGTTGCCGCCGTCAGCTTTCCGGCAGCAATTAACCCGTCGATGAACCGATGGACCCGCGAGTGAAATAACAGCCTCCAGACGTAAGTCTGTAACGCTGCTGCGGTCAATTCCGGTAAATCATCCCGGTCGGGTCGGGAAATTAAGATGACCTGATCCGGGATGGTCTGAGCCTGTTCGACGCCCAGCTCATCAGGAGCGACGAATCGCAGCAAACGCTCGCGCGAGACGACGTACGATTTCCGGTGAGGTACGTGCCAATTCAGTCCGGTAATCTCGCGATCTTGTAAGACAAGGCGTCGCAAAATTCGAGGCAAGACGATGTATGCGGACGAATCTACCTGGGAAAGCGCCAACTGACCTTCAGCCAGTACGGCTTCCGAAATCTCATCCTGTGCCAAGACCCAGTCCTATTGTGTTTTCACGCCGGTGGCTGCCTGCCACAATTCGTGGAAGTGTTAATCCGTGGGAGCGCACGGCTAGTATAGCACCTGGCGCCAAGTGCGCTGAGAGGGGAATTGGATGGGAATGACGAATGTCGAAATCCGAATGACGAAAGAATGACTAATGTCGAATGACCAATAGACCGCTTGTTCGGGGTTTGCCGCTTGCTGCCGGCTACGGAGCAGATTGTGACTCTTACTACGATCGGCACAGCTTTGTCATTCGTCATTCTTTCGTCATTCGGGCTTCGACATTCGTCATTTGCATTTCACTCCCCGCCCTCATCAAAGCTGCCCCGTCCGATACCGCCCTTGCTGATCGGCCTGGAAGAATTCGTCAGTTAAAACGTCCAGGCCGGTTAGCCAGCCTGTGCCGTAGACGTAGGTATCAATGCAGGCCCAACCGCGCGACCGAGCTGGCAGGCCGGTCGCTTGAGGCGTATGCCCGCATACGACCCGCTGACCGGTCGGCAACGGCAATTCACGCCCGGTATAACGGACCCACCGCAGCCATTTTTCGTGTTGCTCGGTCAGCGGCACACCCGGTTCCAGGCTGGCATGGACGAAAACTTCCGTTGCGGTTTCGTAGTAGTCGATGGAGGACCGCAGGAAGTCGACATGTTCCGCCGGCATATTCGCGAGAGATCCTTCATAACAATCGAGGACCTCTCGTCCCCCGTGGATCAACCAGTCGGCTTCGCGGGTGAAGGTTCCATCTAGCACGCCCAGTAACATCTGCTCGTGATTGCCTCTGACAAAGTGCAATTCGCAATAATCCCGTAGCTCGATCAATCTTTCGATGACCTGCCGAGTCCCCGGGCCACGATCCACGACATCCCCGACCAGAACCAGGCAATCATCTGCGGTAAGCTGGATTTGCCCCAGCAGCGTATCCAGAGCCGTATTGCAGCCGTGTATGTCTCCCAATGCCAGAATGCGACCAGTCACAGACAATCAACCTTGTTAAGAAAAATAGATTCGCGATACGAATTTTGAACGAACCCAAACGGCGACTTACGGAGCCGTGGGCAAGTATCTGATGCCGGTGGCTTGCGTCTCACGACGAAAGACTTTGTCTCCGGCTGTGACGTACAGAATATTCAGTTTGGGACCACCAAAACAGACATTTGACAACGGGCGACCGGCCACCGGCTTGTGAATCACGCCACCCATCCGGCCAATCGGATCAAACATCTGCAGCCCCGCTCGTGTCGTCACATACAGTCGTCCGATCGAATCCACCGTCATCCCGTCCGAACCGGTCCCCGTTTGTCCGAGCACCATCCGCAGCGGACCGTAGTAGCGATCCTTGTGTTTCAGGCTCCCGTCCGCTTCGACGCGAAATGTCCACAGCGTGGGTTCTTGACTGTCGGTGACGACCAGTGATCCCTCATCAGGCGTCAGGATGACCCCATTCGGTTTCAGTCCCTCGGCAACAACTCGTTTCTCTCGCTTTGGACTGATATACCACACCCGCCCCCCTTTGGGATCGGTGAAGAAAATCCCCCCGTTTCGCCCGACGACAAGGTCATTGGATTCGACCTCGTCCGCAATCGTTTCCGCCTGGCCCTTGTCGTCAAACGCGACGATCTTTTTTTCGCCATTCTGACAACCATAGAGCTTGCCATCGGGGCCAAACATCAGGCCATTCGTTCCCTGCGAATTCTCTAGAAAAACGCTGACTTTCCCGTCCAAGTCAATCTTGTGGATCTTGTTCTGGGGGATGTCGGTGAAGTAGACCTGTCCCTTCGCGTCCACGGCGGGGCCTTCGGTGAACTTGTGCCCGTCACTGACCAGTTCCCAATTCTTCCCGTCCACCAGCACGCCGCTCAGGGGCAAGTCCTGGCCCAACGCGAAGCTCGACGTGAGCAGCAAAACGGTTCCGAGACACCACGTGCGCAACATCGGGAAACTCCGGGTGAATGGTAGGAATCGACGATCAAAAATCAGTGTCGTTCATTTCTTATAGTCGAATTGCGAGGGCGCTGCCAGCACCTTGGTCTCGTCCTCTAACCGGCACGCCCGTTCCACACCGACGGAATGCAGTTTTCCATTTCCTCTCACTACGGAGCATTCAATTGGAGCGTCCCCGCTGAGTCCACTTCCGCCACGACATCACGTCCCGGCCAGATGGCAAACGCCAAGGAATCCGATTGGCAGGCACGGTTGTGAATGATCTCGGCGGTGGCGACTTTCCAGATCCTCAACCGGCCGTCCCAGCAACTGGAGGCCACATCCATTCCACGCCAGTCGACAGCAGCGACACCATCCGGATGAGTCAACGTGGCCACAGGTTCGGCTCCGTCGGCTTGCCAGACTTTGACGGTGTTGTCCCAGCTGGCAGAGGCGATCCGTGATCCGTCGGGTGAGAACTTAATGCCGCTGATTTCATGGTCGTGTGCCGCGACCGCTTTCGATACTACACGTGTGACGGCATCATGCCAGATCAGTTGTTGATCGACGCCCCCGGTTACGAACGACTGGCCATCGGGGCGATACCGCACCATCTTGATGACGCCCACATGCCCTGAAACGACCGCTAACCGTTCTTCCGTCTGCAGGTTCAGCCACCAGAGTTCGCCGTTGGACAGGCTCACCAACATCTCCGGCTTGTTGGGCCGAGCGTCCACAGAGACGACCGGCGCTGCGAACTTGGGCAGCTTGCCCGCACGGGACGATTTGACATTGAAGGCCAGGATATGTTGTTCGAAGCCGCCGGCAAATAATGTTTGACCGTCGGCCGCCCAAGCCAAGTCGTTTAAGGGCCACTCGCTGGGGAACTTGACGGTGATCTCACGTTTCGTCGCGGCTTCCCAGAGTCTCACCTGCCCGTTGGAAAACGCTGCGGCCAGATACTTCGTTCCGCGTTCCGGACTAAAGGCAATCCGGTTGGCACGGGCCACCGCCGACTTCGAGGGAGCGGCTACAACGGGACCCCGACGCTGATACCAGACGACCCCCGCTGTGAGCAGCAGTACCAGGACAGTCACTTTCCACAGCGCACGGAACACGCCCTTGGAGCGATGGGGTTTGACCTGAATTTCAGGGTCGTTCTCGGATTCCATTCAGATGCCACGCCATTGACGAACAGGGAATTTCTGGCATGGAACCGACGTCCATGGAACAGTCTTATACCGGTTCCCGGCGACACCGTGTAGAGGAATTTTTCTCGTCAGATCTCGTAAACCAGATCGGTTTCGGTCTTTTTCGCGATTGATCCGAAGTGACGCTGGGAGGGTGAGGCTCCTGCCGAACCGCT
>JAZKFE010000356.1:0-1506 GCA_040386595.1 Planctomycetota bacterium
ATGACGGTGCTGAATCTGATACTGTGTCTGTTCGTGATTGGACAGGCCATCGGGATGTCGCCACGACAATACCCTCTACCGATCTCCAGCCAGACACTCGCCACCGTGCGACTGATCCCGGGAGCTCTGGCATGTGCGGGGGTCTATCTCGTAACCAGTAACATCCTCAATCTGCTGTTTTACGCAGGCTGGCCTTCCCTTGGTCCCGCGCTGACCTATGGTGTCAGCTTCATGGTCGTATATACCGTGATCGCTTTGTTCCGTGGGAACGACCACCGCATCGCACTCGCAGGCCTATCCGTAGGCATCGTTCTACTGTTCTGGATTGGTGGGCACTATGGTTCCCGCTGGTGGCTCATCCTGAAACATGACTGGCCCGAGGTGTCGGCGAGCGAGCTGGTGGTTCTGGCTCTGGCGGCGGCGACATCCTGGTGTAGCCTGGTGGCGGTTATTGATCGCGATCGCCGCGGAGCTGGCTGGGGCCGGATCGTGCATCGGACCGCCACCGCCAGCCAAGTCTCAGCGGCTGTTCGCAACAGGCCCTCGCGCCGGTTCATGTCCGCCGCCACCGCCTATTTCTGGCAAGAATGGAAACTAGATGGCTGGTTGGTTTGCTGTGTCGTGGTGGGAATCCAGATCCTTCTGGCCACGATTAGTACACTCAGCCCTTTCACGCACAATGAGCCGCAATTTATCAGATTCGATCATGAGTACGAATTTGGGGCACTCGTATTTGGTTTTCTGCCCGCGTGTGCCGTACTACCCTGGTTCTTGGGTCTCACGGGAAAGCAGGGGATACGTGCCTATAAAAACCAATTTTGGCCAACTGGCGAATCGACCCTGCCGCTCTCTGACACTGCATTGGGGTGGATTTACTTTGCCCGTGTGATTGCCAGCTCTTTGATCGCAATGGTGGGAGTTCTTCTCGTAAGTGGGGTCTGGTACCTGGGGACCGAGCTCGTCGCCGCGTTCTTTAAGAGCATTCCAGACAATCGAGTGTCGCTCAAGCTGATTACTTCGCTGGTGGTCTTCAGAGCGTCGGCTTACATCGGGGCGCTGGCCCTGACGCTATGGCTGACTGCCGGATTGAGTTGCGCGGCCACGTTGACGGGCCGTCGTTGGATTGCAGCGATACCAATATTGATCATCGCGGCCTGGTTTGTCATCGGCTCCGCTGTTGCGCTCTTGATACCCTATGGCATGAGGGGTATGCCCGGTCAATTCTTCGAATTTTTTATCACAGTCGTACTGGCGCTGTGTGTGCTTTGGATGCTCCTCGCCTATATCTTCGGTGTCGGCTATGAAATTCTTAAGGTTCCAGGGGCATTGTTCGGTCTGGGCGTCGGTGCCTTTGCCTTGGCTTCAGGCTTCACGATCCTGTCTCTCGGCGAAACCCACTTTAGTGCGTCCGGCAGACACTTAACTGTCGCTCCGTTCGTACAGTTGGCAATGCTGTTTTCATTGGCTGCCGCTCCGCCTGCGTTGATCCCGCTGGCGACCTATTAC
>JAZKFE010000356.1:1516-20467 GCA_040386595.1 Planctomycetota bacterium
CCATCGTTAATCCCAGTGATTTTCAGCCATAACCGGAACAACGCCGAGGGGGCGCTTTCACTAAAGATTTTCGTTGAAAACGGATGGCAAGTAGTGTTGCTGCAATTCAGTCCCGATAGGGACGACAGAACCTAGCCGTGGGTGCAAGCCCACGGACTGTACGTAACGGGTTCTAAGCCCTGAAAGGGCGACACTTTGCGGGTACTGCTTGTGTCACCCTTTCAGGGCTCTTTTTTCTACGAGAATCGTTCCGTGGGCTGATGCCCACGGCTAGATTCTGTCGTCCCTATCGGGACTGCAGAAGGGCATCAGACGATCGCGCATCAGATTCGCGATCACCCCGAGTTTATCTGGACCGAGCGAGCTCACGCCGGACGCTCGCCGGAGAACGTGTCGTCACTTCGTAACGCGAATCGAACTCGGAGCAGCGAGCCTCCTGACCAACAAAAAGAGCACCCCGGAACTTAATCCGGGGTGCTCTTTTTTATTTGACACTGAACTCAAAACGCAGTCGCTGCAAACTACACCGTGACCGGTGTTCCGCGAGTGCTGCGTTTGCGGCCGACTTCCGTCAGGATCATCTTACGGAGCCGAATGATCTTCGGAGTCACTTCGACGAACTCGTCGTCTTCGATGTACTCCAGGGCCTGCTCGAGGCTCATTTCACGCGGCGGCTTCAACATCATGTTTTCATCGGAGCCCGATGCTCGCATGTTGGTGAGCTTCTTTTCCTTGATCGGATTCACGACCATGTCGTTTTCGCGTGAGTTCTCGCCCACGATCATGCCTTCGTAGACATCGTCGCCGGGGGCTACGAACAACTCAGATCGTTCTTGCAGCTTCCACAGTGCGAAGCCCACTACGCGGCCTACTTCTTGCGAAACCAGCACGCCGTTCGCACGGTGGGGGACTTCGCCTTCCATCGCCTGATAGCATTCGAAGCGGTGATTCATGATCGCTTCGCCCTTGCTGACGTTCAGCACGCGGGTTCGCAAGCCGATCAGGCCGCGAGCGGGAATCATGAATTCCAGGTGTGACTGGCCCAGATCGTTGCTGGCCATGTGCTTGAGCTGACCGCGACGGGTGCAGACCAATTCCATGACGCCACCCATGTCGGCGGTCGGCACGTCCACGGTCAGCAATTCGAACGGCTCTTGCCATTCGCCGTCAATCTTCTTGCGAATGACCTGCGGCTTGCCGATCGACATCTCATAACCTTCGCGGCGCATTTGTTCGATCAACACCGACAGGTGCAGTAAACCACGGCCGGAAACGTTGAAGCTGTCGATGCCCGACGTGCTTTCTTCAACACGCAAAGCCACATTGGATTCCAATTCGCGCTTCAGGCGGTCTCGCAAGTGACGCGTCGTCAGGTACTTGCCATCGCGACCAGCCAGCGGCGACGTATTGATCGTGAACAACATGGACAGGGTCGGTTCGTCGACCTTGATTCGCTTGATCGCCCGGGGGCTTTCGAAGTCAGCCACTGTATCGCCGATTTCCGGGTTGGGCAGCCCCACCAGAGCGACGATATCACCCGCTTCGGCAACGTCGGTTTCGACGCGGCCCAGCTTGTCGAAGACTTCGACCGAAACCACTTCGCCACGGTCGTTCTTGCCGTCGGCCTTCATGACGACGACCTTCTGGCCCTTGCGGACCTTGCCGCAGGTGATGCGGCCGGTGGCCATACGGCCCACGAATTCGGACCAATGCAACGTCGTGACCATCATCTGGAAGGCTTCGTCGGGACGAGCTTCCGGGCCAGGAATCTTTTCCAGTACCAAGTCCAGCAACTGCGAAATGTCCGGAGTGCGGACCTTCGGGTCGTGCGTGGCATAGCCTTCGCGACCGCTGGTGAAGATGTAGGGGAAGTCGAGCGTTTCGTCGTCGGCGCCCAGTTCGACCAGCAAGTCGAAGACTTCGGACAACACGGCATGGGGGCGGCAGTCGGGGCGGTCAATCTTGTTGATGACCACGATCGGCTGCAGCTTGGCTTCAAGAGCCTTCTTCACGACGAAACGGGTTTGAGGCTTGGGGCCTTCGAAGGCGTCGACCAGGATCAAAGCACCGTCAGCCATCATCAACACGCGTTCGACTTCACCACCGAAGTCGGCGTGGCCCGGGGTGTCGATGACGTTGATCTTCACACCCTTGTAGGGGATGGCGATGTTCTTGGCGAGAATGGTGATGCCGCGTTCGCGTTCCAAGTCGTTGGAATCGAGAATGCATTCCCCTTGTAGTTGCGATTCCCGAAACTGACCGCTCTGCTTCAGCATGGCGTCCACGAGCGAGGTCTTGCCGTGGTCAACGTGTGCAATAATGGCGATGTTACGAATGTCTGGACGTCGCATGAACTGAATCAACCCATTTCGTAGCTGACAGAAACCAACACGGGGGGCGACTACACGTGCCACCTGTGGCGTGCCGACTTCCTAAGCTCTGTTATAAGTGTATACCTGCGAAGAAGAAGCAAAAATTGGCGAGCTGCATTCTCGGTGGGGTATTCTCAAGAGTGTGGACGGACTATCCCTGTTAAAAACGTCCGGCGCAGGAACAGTTTACCAGTCCCTCCCCCCACAAAACAAGTGGGTTTTTGTGAAGAATCAAAGTAAATTCGCCAGCTTACGGCAGCGTCAGCAGCACTAAGGATTTACGTCAGATGGAGGGAATTCGTCCATCACGCTGGAAACCAGAATTCATTCCCCTTCGAGCCGGACACTTTCTCAAATGCAGCCTCTAATACGCCTCTCAGCGACTGTGGAAACGCCGCCAGTTCACGGGGGCAGTCGTTGAATAGGGGGCGTACGGCGATCTCAGACGGGGATCTGGACGAACAATGCTCCCCTCGCCCCGGAAATACCGGGGCGAGGGGAGTACTGCCCGTAGTTTTGGCGTGACCAATCATGTTAACGGCTGCGCCCAAATCCACCGGCCCCAGAACCGGTCTTGCCAGAATCGGCGAGGTGTTGATAATCCCGGGTCTGCAACTCAATCCCCTTTCCGACCTGCCTATTCACATTCTGCCGGTTTTCACCGGAACAGGACGGGCGCGCTATGTGGTGTGCCAAATGCCAATCTGAAGTCGCTGTCGAAGTCCGGCCTAACAGCCAGAGGCTGCAGTGCGCCACGTGTGGCTCGGAAATCCTGCCCAAGATGTCGGGCCGTTCGTCGCCAGTTCCCCCAGGGAACCCACCTCCGGCGACACCACCCGCCGAGCCAGATAACTTTACGCCGGGGATTACTCCGACGATTTCCGGCAAGAGTCCGCACGAATTGCTGGCTCGCTGGGCGGGCAAACAAATGTTTGATCCGTACGGCCCGCTCCTGCCGTCCGAGCCCACGAAAGACTCGTCCCGCGCACCACGTGTCGTGCCGCCGCAGCCAGAAACGCCTCCGCCGGCTCCGGCCCCAACCCCAGCCGCTTACGACCAATCAGCCAAGCTTCGAGTTGATCCGGCATTTACTCAGGGCTGGAGCGAAGTTCCCGCTCCCCATGTTCCTGCCCCCACATCACGCCCGGCAGCGCGTAAGTCAAAACTCGTCGACCAAGAAATGCCTCCGGGCTATCAGGCTCACGCCCCGGCACAGTTACGAGGCCCCCATTTCGATCCGTCCCGAATGCGGCAGCCCATCCAAAAACTGGGCTGGGTCGCAGTGTTTGGGCAAACCTTGGCTTACGTCGGTGCCGCCACATTGACGATCGGCGCCGGTCTGGTCCTCGTCGGCTACCTCGGCGGGCCGACTCACTACGCCCCGACCGGCTGGTTCACCACCACTGTCGGGCAGATGTTGCTATTCCTCGGAGTGGTCACGCTGGTCTCTGCCGGGATGGAACAGACTACGGTCGAGGTGGCTCAGCGTATTGATACGCTCGGCGAGCAGCTGGATCGTATGGAGCATCGATCTCAATCCCAGATGGCCGCGGCAGAATCCGAAGTCGAAACGGAATTGCGAGCGGAAATCGCCCAATTGCGGCAGCAACTCAGCGAGCAGGGTCGGGGCTGATCATGCCTGTTATGGTCGTTGTTCGCTCCGCGAACTGAACGCGGTCGCAGTAGCGAGGTTGAATCCGCTTCGAACTTCGATGCTAGTGCTGTGTCACATCTTGGATTTGGGATCGACTCCCCAAGGTCTTGTCGTGCCACTGTTTCGCAACTGTACTCAGTTGTTAAGCAGTGCATTCCCAGCCGTCCGGGCACTGCTTAACGACCGAGTACGGTCGCGAAACAGTGGCACGCAATCTGAGTTCTTCGTGTGACACAGCACTAGTCTCACCCGGCTATTGCAATTGCGTTCAGTTCGCGGAGCGAACAACGACTATGGGCGAACAAATCGGGTATGATGAAGTCTTCGTGCTGCCGTGGACGCAGCTCTTAGAAAAATAGAAAAAACTTCACTCGGGCCCTGAACTCCCATGAGTTCGACTTCCGCCACCACAATCCTTCCCGCCCCCCGGCAATTAACATTTGCCATCAGTGGGGTGTTCCTCGCGATCATTGTTTCTTTGCCCCTCGTGCAACTGGTTAGCGAGATCCAACTCTCGCTAGAAGTCTGGCCGACGGCATTCCGACTGCTTCCGGCGATCCCGCGAACTCTGGCAGCTGGCGAAGGTTCTGCGGCGTCGGCCTACTCGCGAATCATGGCCGCCAATCGGCAGCTGTGCGAGGAATTTCGCAGCTACGAACTTCACGTCACTCAATCCGCGTGGCCCATCAACCGGCCGCGGGCCTGGCTCCAGGCTGGTTTGACGGGCCCCTTACGCAGTGGCAATGAACAGGTCGTAGTGGGGCCCGACGGCTGGCTGTTCTTTCGCCCCGATGTCGAGGGTTTGACTGGGCCCGGATTTCTGGAACCGCAAGTGGTCCGCCTCGGATTGGGAACCGTCCCTCGTCACACCAATCCGCTGCCTGCTATTAAACGGTTCGCCGCCGATCTGCGGGCTCGTGGCATTGAATTGATCCTCGTTCCGATCCCATCGAAAGCCGGCATGCTCGGCAGAGGACGGCGTAAGGACACGACCGACTCTCCCATCCACAATGCCAGCTTCCAGCAGTTCCTCACCGAGCTGGACCAACACCACATCCGACATTGTGATCTCACCGCGACGTTGTTCGGGGCAGGGGAGAAGTCGGTTCAGACGACGCCTCACTACTTGAAGACGGATTCCCATTGGACTCCGGCGGGAATGCAGCTGGCCGCTCAATTCATTGCCGAGCAAGTGAGCGGAGCGGAGAATTCTGGTCGTCGTCCGCTGCCGCTCTATGAGACAAAAAAACAAACCGTGGAAAACATTGGCGATACCGCACGGCTGCTGGGGAGCGACATTGCATCGCAGGTCATTACTCCAGAGCGGGTCGAGATCACCCAGGTCGACAACCTCGATCATTCTCATTGGGCCCCCGATCCGCAGGCCGAGATTCTGCTGCTGGGGGACAGTTTTTTGAACATCTATTCGCACGCCGAACTCGGCTGGGGAGCGTCCGCCGGCTTCGCGGAGCACCTGAGTCTGGCGCTGAATCAACCGGTCGATCGCATCGCCTTGAATGCTGGTGGAGCGGTGGCCGCTCGCCGTGAACTCTTGCGTCAGTCGCAGCAGTCTGGCAGCGACCGGTTGGCGGGGAAAAAAATCGTCATCTGGCCGTTTGCCGAGCGTGAACTGGCATTGGGTGATTGGCAGGTCTTGCCGCTGCCTGCGCCTGTAAAAAACTTGCCCACTACGCCGCAGTCGCCTGCGGTCGTTACCATTGAAGGTGTCATCGCACAAGCCGGGCAGCTACCGAATCCCGCCACTCTGCCGTATCGTGAAGCTTTGATTCCGTTGTATCTGCAGTCCGTCAAAACCACCACGGCGGGGAAAATCCCCGAGGAAATCGTGGTCTATGTCTGGGGAATGCAAGACCGCCAGCTAACGCCATTGGCCGCATGGAAAAGTGGCCAGCGAGTGCACTTGAAGTTGGTGCCATGGTCGACAGCGGAACGGGAATTTGGTCGGTTCGCTCGAGCGGAGCTGGACGATCCCGACTTTCGGTTGATCGATTTGCCAACCTATTGGGGCACACCCTAAGGAAACTGGGACGCCGGTGATTCGTTACCGCTTTCCCTTTCCAGCAACTATCGCGATTAACGGAATGTTTTCGTCGCGAAGGTTAGGGAGCCTTGTCTGGCCTTCAGTTAGCAGCTTACGCAAATGTCTGTTCCCCGAAGGGGATACACAACATAGCCCAGGGTCGCCGAGTGCTCGCGGCGCACCCTGGGGGCATGATCAAAAGGGAGAAGAACCCTGAAGGGGTTCCACTTATTGCGAGCAATTCAGCAGGTGCAACCCTTACAGGGTTGGGGACTTGTGGGGCTCGTCACCCAGGGTGCGCTCGGCGTACCGAGCGACCCTGGGCTATGGTGTCCTTCCCTTTCAGGGAAGTTTTTTTGTAAACCCGAACTCACGAGCCAAACGCAATCCTGATGGTGGCACACGCTGGGAATTGACGAAGACTTTGATCCTGACTCTCTGAGTCGGGTGTATTTTCCTCGGAGGGAGACCCGACTCAGAGAGTCAGGCTACGGGGGGCGAACCCAATAAAAACGAAAACACGAAACCCGAGCGCAATAAGCCCTCGGGTTTCGCGTGATTCGTATTCGGAGATCTGCCCGAACGACGACTAGCCCGCAGTGGGGGCGGGCGTCGCGGCGGCGTCTTTCGCAGCCTTCGCCTTGTTGGCATGCAATGCCAGGCGAGACTTCATGCGAGCGGCAGCATTCTTGTGGATCATGTGCTTAGCGGCAGCCTGGTCGAAACGACGGCTTGCCAGCCGGTACAGAGTATCAATGGCGACGGCGTCGCCGCTCGCCACTGCGGCTCGGAATTTCTTCACGAGAGTACGCAAGGCACTCGTCTGAGCGCGGTTACGTTGACGTCGCTTGATTCTTACGAGCTGAACTTGTATTGGGCATTGTGTCTCAAATTCCGTCAACGAAACAAACCAACTGACTGGCCAAACCGGCGCCCATGTTTCCTGGTCACCGCTTCCTGACTCCGCATATATCGGATGAAATCACTGTACCAGTCCATCCGGCGAAGAACCGGAAATTGTAATTTCTCTTAAAGGAGTTTACCAGTCAAACCGCCGCTTAAATCACAGGAGACGGAAAACCGCCCGCTTTCCTCGGCAGAACGAGTCTGTTGACTCATTCGCGACCAGTAGTCTTCGTACCATCGTACTGCTGATTCAAGACAGTTCGCGAAACGCAAACGGCACACAGTTAAAGTGTTACGTCATCGAGATCACAACAGAAGTGCGGATTTCAGGAAAAGCCTGGGGTCGGGTGTTCAAATTTCAAAATTGGCCGTTCGATCAATCTGCCATCCGGTAGTCGATTTCCGGCCAGTTTTGAAATTTGGACGCCGGACCCCAAACTCAATCATCTCGCCTTAACTTTGTTGATAGACGACTTGCTTACGCTCTAGTACCTCCGGCCCACAGCCTGCGAGGCGATCACGTCGCGATAAATATCCATATAGCCCTGAATCATTTGTGGCACGCTGAATTCGGTCGCCATCCTCTGCCGGCCGGCATTCCCGAGATTTTCGGCCATGTCGGGGCGCTCAAACAGCGACAAGACTGCTCGGGCATAGGCCGCACGATCCCCCACCGGGATCAAATAGCCGGTACGACCTTCGACTACCAACTCGCGGTTGGCTGGAATATCGCTGGCCAAAACGGGCAAGCCGACCGCCATTGCCTCCATCACGCTGTTTGACATGCCCTCAAAGTCGCTCGACAGGCAAAACACGTCGAACAGGGGCAGGATGGCGGGAATATCTTGGCGATGTCCCAGGAATATCACGCGATTCTCGACGTTTAAATCTCGCGCAAAGCGTTCCAGCCATTCACGTTCTGGGCCGTCGCCGACCAGTACGAGGTAGGCGTCCTCGCGCACATTCTCCAGCAGCACGAGCGTCCACAGCAGATCAATCACCCGCTTCTGACGAGCCAGCCGGCCGACGAACCCCATGACTTTGGCCCCCGCCGGCAGGCCACATAAGGCAGCCCGGCGGCGATCACGCTCAGCAGGAGAGAGGGCGCTGGCCGGTTCGGGGAGTTCGATTCCGTTCGGGACGACTCGAATACGGTTCGAGGGGAATTGCTGCCCGCGATAAAAGTCGGCGACACTTTGCGAATTCCCCACCAGCCGCGCCGTCCGCGGAATCTGCCAGCGGTCAAGCTTCAATTGCCAGCCACTCTTCCAAGTGTCAACGCAACGTTCCGACACAATCACCGGGGGCTGCCGCTTCCCGCCGGCGACGATGCGCCCGTAAGAATTCGCCGCAAATAGCCAGGTGTGAATGACGTCTGGCTTCCACGTCCGAATCAGCCGTGACAGTTTTCGTAAGCAGAACGGGTCAAACTTCCAGCGTTTTCCCAGGATCGTCAGCGGAACTCCGTGCCGTTCCAGATCCTCTGCATAGGGCCCGCCACGCGTCAGGGCGACCACGCGGACATCAAATTGATCACGCGGCAGGCCGGCCGCCAATAGGGTGAATTGCTTCTCTGCACCAGATCGATCCAGGGTTGGAATCACAAGTAGGATGCGGGCAGGAGGCACTTATTGAGTCCAGAGGGTATGGAAAGCGGACAATGTTTTACCTGGGGCCATTCTGGACATTCGCTGGCTGTTTGCAATGATGCACCTGAGCGGAATCCAAGGAGAAGCCCTGCATGAATTATTACGCCCACGGCTGCCGATTCGTTGACCGACCTTATTTTCTCATCGGCACGGCCATTCCGGACTTCATTCGCGTCTCGGATAAAGGTGTCCGCGTTCATAGCAAACGAGTCATCCCGTTCGATGACGGCGGCGACTCTCCACGTTCTCAGATTGCCGCGGGCATTCTGCAGCATCTCGCCGATGACGACGCGTTTCATGGCACGGCGGCGTTCATCCAGGTTTCGGCTCAGCTGTCGACGATGTTCAAGCAAGCCTTGCCGGTGGATGACGGCCTACGCCCCAGTTTTCTCGGGCACATTACCACCGAACTGATTCTCGACTCGATCCTGATTTCCTCCAATTCGAGCGGTCTGGATGCGTACTACGAAGCTTGGCTCCGTGTCGATCCGGCGGTGGTGCTCGATAGCGTAAATCAAATGACACGCGATCCGGCAGTGCGTCTGGCTGAGATGATCCCTCTGTTTCACCGCGAGCAATTCCTGCGAGACTACGCGGAACCTGTCGGGCTGCTGCATCGCCTAAACCAGGTCCTGCGACGTGTCACTCTGCCACCATTGCCAGCAGAAACCAAACAAGTCCTGGCGTCAGCGTGGCCCATCGTGGAGCAGTGGGCCGAGCAACTACTCCCCTACAAATGGCCTGCCATCGCATAACTCGTCGATCGATGAAACTTGGTCATTCGTCATTGAATCGCTCTCCATCCTGCGAACGGCCCGTCGCCAATGGCGATTCACCCCGCCACGCGTTTCCGTTGCAGACCGCGTCTAACTCGGTACCATGATGGGCTGATCTGACGATTCTCAACAACCTCTCTGACTGGTTCGCCAGTCGTCGCGCAACTCAACGAGAAGGCACCCCATGAAGTACGGCATGAATCTGCTGCTGTGGACGACCGAAGTCACCGACGCCCACGGTCCGATCTTGGACATGCTCAAACGACAGGGCTACGACGGCGTCGAAGTCCCCGTTTTCGAGCTGGATGCCGCCAAATTTAAGGCCCTCGGTCAGCGTCTCGACAATGTCGGGCTGGGACGCACCGCCGTTACCGTCTGTACGGCCGATGCCAACCCCATCGGGGAAACCGCAGCCATCCGCCAGGCCGGCCTGGATCACATCAAGAAGGCCGTCGACATGTGCCAGCTTGCTGGCGCCACGCACTTGTGCGGCCCGATCCACTCGGCCCTCGGCGTATTCAGCGGACAGGGCCCGACCGCCGATGAATGGTCACGCGGCAAGGAGATTCTCGCCAAGGCCGCCGATCACGCTCAGCAAGCCGGCGTGACGCTGGTCGTCGAATACCTCAATCGGTTCGAGACCTATTTCCTGACATCCGCCGCCGATACCACGCGGTTCATTCAAGAAGTCAATCACCCCTTCTTGCGTACGATGTACGACACGTTCCATGCGAACATCGAAGAGAAGGATTTGGCACAAGCCATCCGCACGATCAATCCGGTGATGGCTCACGTCCATATTTCGGAAAATGATCGCTCGACCCCGGGTGAAGGAAACGTCGATTGGGCGACCACCTTCAAGACCTTGAAAGAGGTCAAGTATGACGGCTGGATGGTTGTCGAAGCGTTCGGCCTGGCATTGCCGGCTCTAGCCGCCGCGACCAAGATCTGGCGGAAGATGTTCACCACCGAAGAAGCCCTGTCCGCCAACGCCTTGAAGTTCATGAAGTCGAATATGGAAGGGTAGTCCTAAACCCAGAGCCTGACTTTCACCGTAGCCTGACTCTCTGAGTCGGGTCTTCTTCGTAGGAAAAAGGAAAAAGGGCCCGACTCAGAGAGTCAGGCTACGGAAAACACAACAGCCCGCGATGCGTGACGCATAGCGGGCTGTTTTTATTTTGTAGTCTCGCAATCATCCGGCTCTTAGAAAATGCCGAGTTGATCGCGGGCTTCGTCGGTCATGCGATCGGGAGTCCACGGGGGGCTCATCACGAGCTTAATGGTCGCTTCTTTCACACCGGGAATTGCTTCCAGAGCGGCTTTCGCTTGTGAAATGATCTGCGGACCAGCGGGGCAGGCGGGACTGGTTAAGGTCATGTCGACCAGCACTTTGTGCTCGTCTTCCTGGATGCCATACACCAGGCCCAGATCGACGATGTTGACGAACAGCTCGGGGTCAACGACCTGCTTGAGTGCGTTCAACATAGTCAGCTCATCGGGAGCTGGCGGCAATGCCGCGTCCGAAACCGGTTCCGTCGTCGCCGGGGTTTCGCCAGCGACAGGTTCAGTGGCAGGAGCAGGGCTGGCCGCAACCGGGGTTTCCGTGGCGACAGGAGTCGTTTCGTCACTCATAATTCAGCTCCTACGAAAATCTGGCCTGCTTCAACTTTGACAGCGAAGCGGGGAATCGGCGAGGTGGCGGGCATACACATGGCTTTGCCGGTCGTCACATCGAATCGAGCACCATGCCGGGGGCAGATGATCTCGCAACCGTCCACAGGGCCGTCGGTCAGCGGCTGACCGTCGTGTGTGCACACATCTTCGATCGCATAGAAGCTATCAGCAATCCGCAGCACGAGCACGGCCCGGTCGTCCACAAACGTCAGCAACCTGCCAGTAGCAGGGAACTCGGCAACAGCGGCCACTTTTTGGTAATCAGACATTGCACCACTTGGCAGCAGCTTGCTGCAGCTTCTAAAGAGAGCGTAGTTCGCACCGCAAACGGATCCGTTCGCGGTCGCGAGCCTGAATTGTCTACCGACGTTAATTCTTATTCCACCCGGCTTCGACCCGCACGTCAATCCGCAAGGCGAACAACGGCAGTGGCTGGGATTACTCCGAGCGACCCAGTCCCAATTTGCGTTCGACCGCGTGACTTAAGGTCTCGCGGACGACTTCCACCGGAATCCGGTCATAGACGCGATGGAAGAAACCTTCCACGATCATGTTCATTGCTTCGGACTCTTTGATACCGCGTGACATGCAGTAGAAGACCTGTTCGGCATCCACTTGCCCGGCGGTCGCACCATGCGTGCAACGCACGTCATCCGCTTCAATTTCCAACCCGGGAATCGCATCGACGCGAGCCGTATGGCTCAACATCAGACTGTCATTCCGTTGGTAACCGTCTGTTTTTTGGGCTTCTTTATCAACGCGAATCATGCCGCGCCAAATGACACGGGCCCGGTCACGCAACACGTCTTTATACAGCAAGTCGCTGCGAGTGTTCTCGGCATGATGCGTCTGCTGAGTGTAGTACGACAGGATCTGTTTGCCGGTGGCGAACGTCACGCCGTTGACTTCACCGCTGGCTCCGCGGCCATCCAGGTGGACGTCTTGATGGATGTGCGACAACCGCGACCCGATCCCGCCGACTGTCCATTGCAACGTGCCGTTTGCAGCGACGCGACCACATTGATGAGCGATATGCCAAGTCTGTTCATTCCAGTTCTGCAACTGGACGAACCGCAGATGGGCATCCTGACCGACCAGCAATTCGATGGCTCCGACGTGCAGCCCGGGAATGTCCGCGGTCAGTGAGCAGGTCTCTTCGAGCAACGTCGCCGAGGCACCATCTTCCAGCACCACCAGCGTATGTCCGAAATCGGCAGCACCGGCTTGGGCCAAACCCATCAGGCTATACAGCGGTTCCGAGACCGAAACGCGGCGGGGGACATACAGCACTGTGCCGCCCGTCCAGAACGCGGCATGCCATGCGGTAAACCGATCGCGATCGGTGCGTACCGCACGGGTCATCAAATGCGGTTCCAGCAGCTCGCGGTGATCACGCACTAGGTCCGACAGATCGCCGAACAACACGCCTTGTTTCGCCAGCTTCTCGTCAAGGTTCGACGATCGGCAAGAGCCATCAACCTGCACGACCGAGCCACCAAACGTCGCTTTGTCTTCCAGCAGGGTGGAGAACCCCGAGCTCAGTTCGGTTTTCGGGCGGATGCCGAATTGCTGTGGCTGCATGGCCCGCAACTGCACTCGCTTCCATTCCTCGGGATCGAGCTCATCAGCCAGCTTGGTCTGGTAAATTTCGAACGCCGCCCGGCGTTGATCGGTGACCCAGCCCGGTTCATCGCGAGTCTCGAGAAACGCTTCAAACGCCGCGCGATCAAAACCCAAGCCTGATACGTTCGACGGGACAGCGGATGATACAGTCGATGTCATGACAGTTGTGATAACTTCCCAATACGGTTTGCGAATAGCAGTCAATTGACTGTGCGGAACCGCATTTTCTAAGACGGTCTTTTTGGATGTCTTCCTGGCGAGCCCCGCGGCGTCAGCCCCTGGGTTTTCCAAGCCAAGAATCCGGGGGCTGATGCCGCCCGGTTCGCCAAGTCACAATCAGGGATCGCGGTGCCAGCAGACCAGCAGAAACTGGCACCGATTCCTACACTCAATTGCTAACCGACGCTGCCTTCCATCTGCAATTCAATCAGGCGGTTCATTTCGACCGCGTATTCCATCGGCAACTCTTTGACGAGCGGTTCGATGAAGCCGGTGACGATCATCGCCGAGGCTTCTTCTTCGCTCAGTCCGCGGCTCATCAGATAGAAGAGTTGCTCTTCACCGATCTTCGAGACGCTGGCTTCGTGTTCGATCGTGACGTTGTTCTCTTCGGATTCGATGTAGGGATAAGTATCGCTACGGCTGATCGAATCGAGGATCAGGGCGTCACAAACGACGTTGGACTTGCTGTTCTCGGAACCCTTGTTGAACTTCACCAGACCACGATAGCTGGCCCGACCACCCGACTTCGAAATACTCTTCGAGATCACGCGGCTACGAGTATTGGGAGCACAGTGCACCATCTTCGAACCGGCGTCTTGATGCTGGCCCTTGCCGGCGAAGGCGATCGACAGAGTCTCACCGCGAGCCCCCGGTTCCATCAAATAGATGGCCGGATACTTCATCGTCAGGCGTGAACCCAGGTTGCCGTCGACCCATTCCATCAGCGAATCGCCGTACGCCATGGCTCGCTTGGTCACGAGGTTGTAGACGTTCGATGACCAGTTCTGAATCGTCGTATAACGACAACGGGCCTTCTTCTTCACAATGATCTCAACGACAGCCGAGTGTAGGCTTTCCGAGCTATAAGTCGGAGCCGTACAGCCTTCAACGTAGTGGACCGAAGCCCCTTCGTCGACGATGATCAGCGTGCGTTCAAACTGCCCCATGTTCTCGGAATTGATCCGGAAGTAGGCCTGCAGCGGGAACTCGATTTCGACTCCCGGCGGAACGTAGATGAACGAGCCACCCGACCAGACGGCGGAATTCAACGCGGCGAACTTGTTGTCAGCCGACGGAATTACGGTCGCGAAGTATTCGCGGAACAGATCGGGGTGATCGCGCATCGCCGAATCGGTATCGGTGAAGATCACACCCTTGTTGGCGAGGTCTTCCTGCAAGCTGCCGTAGACCACTTCGGACTCATATTGAGCCTTCACGCCGGCGAGATACTTCTTCTCGGCTTCGGGGATGCCCAGGCGGTCGTAGGTCTTGCGAATGTCTTCAGGAACGTCGTCCCAGCTCTTTTCCTGACCTTGAGCCGCTTTGACGTAGTAGTAAATGTCCTGGAAATCCAGGTGAGTCAGATCGCCGCCCCAGTTGGGCATGGGCTTCTCGAAGAAGACGTCGAGAGCGCTGAGGCGAAATTCTCGCATCCAGGCGGGTTCGTTCTTCATCTCAGAGATTTGAGTGACGATCGCCTTGTCTAATCCCTTGCGGCTGTGAAAGACATAGTTTTCTGTCGAATCACGAAATCCGTATTGGTATTCGCCAACGCCGACGTCGTCTGCGGATGTTTTAAGATCTGTGGCCATAATTTGGGTACGCCAAAATAAGGGCTACGCTGTACTCGGTACCGACTCAAGTCGGGGGAGCCAGGGTAGGGGGGCTCAATAATTTTTCAGGAGTCCAAAAGCCAAAACTAGGCCTTCACGACTTCGGTAACAGTTTCTTCGGCGGCAATTTGCGGGTGTCGCTCACGAATGCCAGCGTAGCCGGAATCGTGCAGTTCCTTGGCCAAAGCGGCATCGCCCGTCTCGACAATTCGGCCCGACAACATCACGTGGACGCGGTGCGGGTGGTTGAACTCCAGCAGGCGTTCGTGGTGCGTGATAATCAACACGCCCATATCCGGCCCCGACAACTTGGCCACACCTTCGCTGACCACTTTCACGGCATCGCTATCGAGACCGCTGTCGGTCTCGTCCAGGATCGCAAACTTGGGCTTCAACATGGCAAGTTGCAGGATTTCCATCCGCTTTTTCTCACCACCCGAGAAGCCGTCGTTGAGGTATCGGCGGGCGAAATCGGTGTCCATGCCGAGCTCTTCCATCCGACTGCGGAGTTCCTTGCGGAAGTCCTTCATCGGCACGAGCCCTTCGCCTTCCTTGCGGTTCGGGTTGCGAACGTTGGTCACAGCGTGACGCAGGAAGTCGGCGACCTTTACACCGGGAATCGTCACCGGATATTGGAAGGCCAGGAAAATCCCGAGTCGAGCGCGTTCGCTGGGGTCCAGATCATTCAGCTTGGCCCCATCGATCTCGATGGAACCGCCGGTGATCTCATACTTCGGATGCCCGGCCAAGGCGTAGGCCAGCGTGCTTTTGCCCGAGCCGTTCGGGCCCATCAACGCATGTACTTCACCTTGCTTCAGTTCGAGATTCACCCCCTTCAAAATGGGCTTCTCGTCGACTGCAACGTGCAAATCCTCAATCTTCAGCAAACTCGCCATGGAATTCTCGAAACCTCGACGATTCAGCCACTCGGCCCGCAGCCTGGCAACTCAATCGTTTTCTGATCGTTAAAGAGACCGGAGCCCGGTCGTGCGACACACCGTGAAGTGCGACACTCAGGCCCAGCACACACCCTGCAAATAAATTCTCAACCCGTACGGCGCGATCGAAGCGATCGCGTGGCACGGAATTCACTACACATGCAACATTTCGCCCACACCAGCGCAACCGCTGTGATGCGGAATCGGCAGCACATCAGCCGCACCCCGGACGATGCGCTTGGCTTTAATCTTGTCTTGGATCCGCATCAGGCCTTCCAGCAACGCTTCGGGGCGGGGCGGGCAGCCAGGCACGTAAACATCGACGGGAACGACCAGGTCGACACCCTTAACGACGTGATAACCGTATTTGAAGTAGGGGCCACCACCGACGGTGCAAGCACCCATGGCGATCACATACTTCGGATCAGGCATTTGTTCGTACAGACGTCGCACGCGGCTGGCCATTTTATAGGTCACCGTGCCTGCCACGATCATCAAGTCGGCCTGACGCGGCGTCGCGCGAAACGCACCCGCGCCGAAACGATCCAAGTCATATCGACTGGCACCAGCTGCCATCATCTCGATAGCACAACAGGCCAAACCGAATGTCATCGGCCAGATACTCGACTGCCGGGCCCAGTTCATGGCCTGTTCGAGCGAAGTGGTGATAACATTCTCTTCAAAACGGCCTTCAATCCAAGTCATGGTCTTCCTCTAACTTAAGAGCAGAGCAACTTTTCTCTGCCCACTGTAGCAGCCGCATCTGGGGGGATTCAACCGTGCTCGGGAATCGGACCAGCCGCACCTGAATACTTATATATGCCCGCCGCATCGGCGGATTTCCTGCCGAGAAGCCTCTGCTCCCCGCATCTACTGTACTGTATTTGTTTGCTGGCCCCAGTATTACCACGGCCAAGTGTCAACCAATTTCGAACTCGCAGCAGGTATGTTCGTCTTGGCAGCACTTCTTTAACTTCACCGGCACGCCGAGCACTCGCTCGAAGACGTCTTGCTCTAACTCGCAAATGTCACGGTCGGTTTCCGCCAACTCGTGAAATGGACAATTATTTTCCCGCAAAATGGGCAAACCTTCGCCCTGTTCGACCTCGACACTATAGCCACGGTCAGACAATTCCGACTTGAGATGTGTCAGCCGGTCCCAAACCGAAGGGATCTGCTCCACACTCCCAAAGCGAGCCACCAGTGCATCCCGCACCCGGTGCCGCAACAACTGGCGGACCTGTGGGTCATCGATCAGGCGAATTTCACGCCACAAAATCATGGCAAGATCGCTGTAATTATCACCCAGCTGCCGCAAACCTTTATCAGTAATGCGGTAGCGGTGATGCGGACGACCTCGTCCGGCACGTTCCAAATCGCGTGCGACGTATCCCAAATCCTGTAATCGCGTCAATCGCTGCCGAACCGCGGTGGCCGTCACCCCGATCGCGTCTCCGATTTCCTGAATGGTTCCCGCGCCCAGGCGCTGAAGTTGCTCCAAGAATTGACGTTCTGATTGATCCAGCTCAGTTTTCATAGCCCGAGCGATCCGATATAACGATTTTGCGAGATCTCATTAAGCTTGATTCTACGCACTTATCGCACTTTTGACAACCAAATGTGTCAAAACCTTTGCGAGACCTGACCACCCGGCACTTGATTTCGCACAAAGTATTTCCAGAAAGCCAGTTACGCACGATGCCAGCTCCCCGATCACTCCGCGGCGATGCGACAGCTTTAACCATTGAATGGGACGATGGCCTCACCCACCGCCTTAGCTGGCGGCAACTGCGAGAGGCTTGTCCGTGCGCCACGTGCAAGGTGAAACGGGAAGAGCCACCCGCGTTGTTCCAAGTTCTCAAGCCCGAAGAGACTCAGCCCCTGCGTTGCCTGAAGATGGAGCCATTGGGGAATTACGCCTACCACATCGACTTCAGCGACGGCCACAACTCGGGCATTTTTTCCCTGGAGTTTTTGCGCCGCCTAGGTGAAGCCTCCAACCCCGTCGCCTGAGTGCGCTGAATGGGGACGCCTCGATAGATTTGCTCCCAGTAAATGGGTAGCCCAGATTCAAGAATCTGGGCTACCCATCGACTGCGTCGATGTTGACGACAAAACGCACAGCTTCCGCTGAGACTTACAGCCAACAGACGAACTACGGCATCGGAAAGCAGGGGCTTTCCGGAACGGCGAACGGTGATAAGTGGCGGATAGTTGTGGACGGCAGTCGCCCCTGATGTTGCAGTCGGCGAAAGGCTCGCGTCGCACGTTGTGCTTCCACCTTCGCCCGATGCGCCTCGGCTGGAGTCAGAAACAACAGTTCTCCAGCGGGCAGGTTGGTGAAGACAAATTCCGGGGCACAGACCGGCGACTTCTTGTGTCGCATGCTGACTTTCCGCGAGGAAATCCGTTTTTCCGACGGCGGCAGGGATTTGATCGAAATTCTGCGAAAATGAATCTCTGACCCCTCGCTCTGCAGTCCGACACACCCCTTCAGAGGCATGCAACCGGTCGTTTCGCCCACCTTATTCTCGTTGAGTGTGACCGAAATCTTGCCGTCCAACGAGGTAATGACGCACGTATTCCACACACCAAGAGGCCGTGACAGATCCTTGGCGAGGAGGGGATTATCGACTTTTGCTCCCTGGCTGGGGAACACGCTGCCCGCCGTCGGCCGGTGCAACTGAACCTGAATGGACTTCGGCCAGATCATATCTTTTTCGATGGTATACAGCAGAATTCCGCTGTTGCCGTTGGGGTCGGTCGGGTACTTCCACTCCAGCTCCAGCTCGAAGTTCTCGTACTCTTTTTCCGTCCGGATGTAACCATCCGGCTTGCCGAGGCAAACCAAGACGATTTCCTTCGAATCTTTGGATTCATCCAAAGCTTGAGTCACATGCCATGTGCCGTTTAAGAGGCTGGTGGGCTCGGACGAGAAGTGAAGCCAGCCTTTGGGGAAATCTTTGAGCAGATTCTCCCCTTCTTCGGCAGCCACCTTGGCTTTGGTTGTGGGCTCTTGCGCGTACAAAAATGGTGCTACGGCCAGAATCAGCCCGCACAGAACCAATACACGCACCACTACTGATGAGGCGATGTCACGGCTCTGGAGTGGCAAAATTGGGCCCATTTCAGTCAACACACAGTTCCACCATGCAGGCATCAGTCGCCAGCAACCAAGTCGGAAGTACTGCCAATTTCTCCTTGCGGCAGGTCTTATCAAGCAAACCGGTCAACGGCCTCGATTCTTCCGTGAGGCACACTAACTTCTGATGTAACCAATTGAATAGTATGCTCTTTAGTTGAACGCTATTCTAGGCAAAATACGGGCAAGAAATCAATCAATGGGTACTTGCGGACAATTCCGTCAAGTCCATATGGCGTATGTCTAACGGCCATGTGCCACGGTGGAACCATAGTCGTTGTTCGCTCCGCGAACAGAACGCGTTCGCAGTATTCGGTCGAAATTTGGCCTTCAGCTGTAGT
>JAZKFE010000357.1:0-19234 GCA_040386595.1 Planctomycetota bacterium
TGCGGCAATCCGGCTTTTTTCATGCACCTGCAATCCGTTAGGGTCAGCAAATTTCCGAGCGGACCGTGCGGAGGCAGTTAGCGGCGGCAAAGCAACTATTGCAGCGGCTGCTGGATCTGGAACCGGTGACCGACGCCGTAGGCACGGCTGGGGCCTTGGACCAGCAGACGTTCGCGACGTTGCATTTTGACGACTACCGTCTGCATCAATGGATTGGTGACGGGGCGAGCGGCAATGTTTATCGCGGTACAGAAAAGGCCACGGGCCGAACGGTGGCCATCAAGTTTCTGAAGAAACGGTTCCTGTTTCAGCCGCAATGGGTCGATTCGTTCTTGCGAGAAGTTCAGATCGTTTCTCGTCTGCAGCATCCCGGAATTATCTCCATCTTCGGGTTAGGAAAAACACCCAATCGCGGCTTCTTCGTGGTCATGGAATGGGCCTCCGGTGGTGACCTGACGCAGTATACTTCGGGGCGGCGCCCTGAGTTCGGGCAGCTGGCTTGTTGGCTGGTAGAACTCGTCGCCGCGCTGCAGCACGCCCATCAGCATGGTGTGGTGCATTGTGATTTAAAACCGGGGAATGTCTTAATCGGCGCGAATCGTCAGCTGTTGTTAAGCGACTTCGGACTCGCCAGGAAGTCGCTCAATTGGTCGGATCACAATGTTGCGGAAGGAGGGACTCCGGCATTCATCGCGCCGGAGCTGGTTGACTCCACTTGGGGAGCGATTGGTCCTTGGACCGATGTCTTTGGGGTGGGAGCCATTTTATTCAACTTGCTGACCGGACGTCCGCCACACGACGGTCCCACGATGGCAACCGTGCTACAACGAGCCGCCAGCAGTTCACCCGTTCTCTGGCCACTTCAGCTTGCCGACGACATCCCACCGGTTTGGCGGGAACTTTGCGATCGCCTATTGGTGAAAAATATCTCGCAACGCTTCCCCGATATGGTGGCAGTCGGGCGAGAGTTGGAAACGCTTCAACATGATGCCGGCCACCGCTGATCGGTCGAGCATGATTGGAGTGCCACTGCGGTGAGTGGTATAATGGGTGATTCGCCCGAACGATGCGGTTATGACATGGGCGAAGGGGCGAGCTGACAGATTTTTTCGACGCGGCCAAATGCGAGACCTTCTCGCAATGTGACGGTCGCGATCAAGTCGTCTCCTTTTTGATGGTGTCAGGCAGCACTCGAGGAATTGCGATATGCGGCAAGGTGTCCACGCGAAATGGCGAAGTCTTCTGGTCCGGACGACCGGCCTCTTGCTGTTGCTGCCCACGTTGGTGTCCGCGCAGCAAGCTGATGCCCCCCCTGCTCGGCCGAAGGTCGATTTTGCGCGTGAAGTGCAGCCCATCCTTGCCAAACGCTGCTTTTCTTGCCACGGACCCGATAAGGCGGAAGGTGGATTGCGGTTGAATCAACGCGATTCCGCATTGGCCGAATTGCCCTCCGGCGAGCATGCCGTGATTCCTGGTGACCTGGATAAAAGCGAGCTCCTGCACCGCGTGATGTCGACCGAAGAGGGGGAACGTATGCCCCCCGAAGGGAAGCCGCTGACTGCCGAACAGATTGAGATCTTGCGTCGCTGGGTCACCGATGGGGCTCAGTGGGAAGAGCATTGGGCATTTCGAGTCCCCGAAAAGCACGTCCCTCCGGTCGTTAAGAATGCGGCTTGGGTGACGAATCCGATTGACGCGTTTGTCCTCGCCAAGCTCGAAGAACGAGGCCTCAGTCCCGCGAACCCGGCCGAGAAAGCCGCGTTGGTCCGGCGGGCCTATTTTGATCTCACCGGCCTCCCGCCGACGGCTGCCGAGGTGATGGCGTTCGTGCAGGATGAGTCACCCAAGGCGTTTGAAACGGTGGTTGATCGGCTGCTGGAATCGCCGCGATATGGCGAGCGTTGGGGTCGTCATTGGCTGGATGTCGTCCGTTACGCTGACACCAACAGTTTCGAACGGGATGGCAATAAGCCGCACTCGTGGCGCTATCGCGACTATGTCATTCGTGCCTTCAACACCGATAAACCCTACGATCAATTCGTGCGCGAGCAACTGGCAGGTGATGAACTGCCGCAGGTCACGAATGATTCCGTCATTGCCACCGGTTACTACCGATTGGGGCTGTGGGATGATGAACCGGCTGATCGTCAGCAGGCGAAGTTTGACGTGCTGGATGATATGGTCGCGACGACCGGTCAGGTGTTTTTAGGGCTGACTGTAAATTGTGCTCGCTGCCATGACCACAAGATCGATCCAATTCCGCAGAAGGACTATTACAGCATGGTCGCGTTCTTCCATGGCATCACGCCGAATGGAACGAGCGGACCTAATGTCGAACGTCAGATTTTTGAGGACGACGCGGCCCGTCAACGTTTTGACGAACAAGTTCGGGCTTTGGAATCGCGACGGAACGAGACCCAGACGGCACTGTCTGCGATTGAAGCCGAGTTCCGGGCGAAGTATGACCAACAGACAGGCATTGGTGGGCCCGCCGCACAGGTTGATGTGGATGAACTGGAATATCGCTTTTATCGCGATCACTGGGACAGCCTTCCCGACTTCGACAATCTCAAAGCCGAAACGGTGGCCAAATTACCGCTGGGGAAATTCGATATCTCTCCGGCTACCCGCAAGACCGATTTCGGGTTTGTTTTCAACGGGATGTTGAAGGTTCCGGCTGATGGGGATTACAAGTTCTCGCTGGATTCCGATGACGGTTCGCGATTGATCGTCGATGGCAAGGAAGTCCTCAAATACGATGGCATTCATGGTGAAGGACATCCCCAGCAGGCGACAGTCCATTTGAGTCAGGGGCGAGTCCCCGTACGGCTGGATTATTTCCAACGTAACGGTGGCATGGGACTGACGGTGGCTTGGTCCGGTCCCGGGTTCGAAGGCCGTCCGCTGACCGCAACTCCCAAGAATGTGCCGCTGAAAAATCTGGCCGAACAGATCAAGAGTAGCGGTGGAAAACTGCTCGGTGAAGAAAAGTATCGCGAGTACGAGCGGCTGGTGGCGGAGCTGGAGAAGCTCAAGCGGGAAAGCGTGCATGGTGACTATGCCCTGAGTGTGTCCGAAGTCGGGCCTCAGGCTCCCGAGACCTTCGTGTTGTATCGTGGCAATCCCCGATCTAATCGAGAAAAAGTTGAGCCCGGGTTTCTGTCGATTCTGGGGGGCGGTGATGCCGTGATTCCGACACCGGCACCGGGAGCTAAGTCTTCTGGCCGTCGTTTGGCATTGGCGAACTGGGTGGCCTCGACCGAGAATCGGATGACGGCTCGCGTGATGGTCAATCGCGTCTGGCAGCATCATTTTGGCCGTGGTCTGGTGCGATCGTCGAACAACTTTGGCCAGCTCGGCGATCTGCCGACGCATCCGGAGTTACTCGACTGGTTGGCCGCGGAATTCTCTAAAGAAGGTTGGCACCTGAAGGCGTTACACAAGACGATCATGTTGTCGAGCACCTATCGCATGTCATCGCGGCCCAGTCCGTTGGCCTTGGAGAGAGATCCGGGGAACGATTTGTTCTCGCGGTTTGATATGCGACGTTTGAGCGCCGAAGAGTTGCGAGATTCCATTCATGCGGTCAACGGGCGGCTGAATCTGAAAATGTATGGCCCTGGTTTCTATCCGGAAATCTCGGCAGAAGTCCTGGCCGGACAATCGGAGCCGGGGGCTGGCTGGGGCAAGTCCTCGCCGGAGGATCAAGCCCGGCGTAGCGTTTATATTCATGTGAAACGTTCGCTGATTACCCCGCTGCTGGCTGACTTTGACTTTGCCGATACCGACAGCAGCTGCGCTGCGCGGTTTGCAACGACGCAACCGACCCAGGCGTTAGGCATGTTGAACGGTGGGTTCCTCAACACCCAGGCCGCCGAGTTGGCGCGTCGAGTTAAGCAGGAAGCGGGAGACGATGCCACCCAGCAAATTCGTACCGCTTTGACATTGGCCCTCAGTCATGAGCCCGATGCGGCCAGCGTCGAACGTGGTTTGAAGTTGCTGAAATCGCTGCGTGAGAAGCATCAGCTGGATGCCGATCAGGCGCTGAAGTACTACTGCCTGCTGGTCTACAATTTGAATGAGTTTGTGTACGTGGATTGAGTGCTGGTTGGACTTCGAAGGATTAGAAACCTCGTGTTCGCGGCATTCACCCAGATTTCCGAATCTGGGCTCACCACTGGAGAGATAGGAAAAAACCATGTTGAACTTCAACCCTGCTTCCGGATCCTTTTGCGGTCGTACGCGGCGTGAGTTTTTGTGGGAAGCGGGAGCCGGATTTACGTCGGTCGCGCTGACGGGAATGCTGTCGGGAGATGGCTTTTTCGGGGCTCAGGCACAAGCCGCCGAAGCGGCGAAGACATTTGTGAATCCGCTGGCGCCGAAGCCGTCTCATTTTCCGGGCAAGGCGAAGAGCGTCATCTTCCTCTTCATGTATGGCGGCCCCAGCCAGGTCGATACGTTCGACTACAAGCCGAAACTGTTTGAGCTCGATGGCAAGACGATTCCCGTCAAAACCAAGGGGCGCGGCGGCGAGAAGAACGAAGGCCGGGTTGTTGGTCCGAAATGGAAGTTCAAGCAATACGGCCAGTCGGGACAATGGGTTTCCGAGCTCTTCCCGAATCTGTCGAACCACGTGGATGACATCGCCTTCCTGAAGTCGATGACGGCTGATTCTCCGATTCACGGCTCGGCCATGTTGCAGATGAATTCGGGAAAAATCCTGAGCGGCAGCCCTGCTCTCGGTTCCTGGATCAACTACGGTCTGGGTAGTGAGAACGAGAATCTCCCAGGTTTCGTGGTGATGCTCGACCCGACCGGCGGTCCCATCAGCGGAGCCAAAAACTGGTCCAGCGGCTACATGCCGGCGACCTACCAGGGGACCATCATGCGGTCCAAGGGGGCCGCGGTGATCGACCTGAATCTGCCGGCGGGGATGACCCGCGATATGCAACGCGAACTGCTCGATTCATTGCAGGTCGAGAATCAAACGCATCTCGCGACCCGCAGTGAGAACAGTGATTTAGCGGCCCGGGTGGCGAGCTACGAGCTGGCCTACAAGATGCAGCAGTCGGCTCCCGAGGCAGTCGATTTGAATCAGGAGAGCGAGGCGACTCAGCAGATGTACGGTCTGAATGAGCCGCGGACGCAAGATTTCGGTAAGCGGTGTTTGTTGGCTCGTCGCCTGGTGGAACGCGGAGTGCGATTCATTCAGCTCTATTCCGGCGGCAACCACAACGACTCCAATTGGGATGCTCACGGCGATCTGCATAAAAATCACAGTTTCCATGCGGGCAACACGGACAAGCCGATTGCCGGTTTGATTCAAGATCTCAAGCAACGCGGCTTACTGGACCAGACGCTGATCGTCTGGGGCGGTGAGTTCGGACGTCAGCCGACAGCCGAGTATGCTGAAGGGACCGGCCGCGACCACAATGCGTACGGCTTCACGATGTGGATGGCCGGCGGCGGCATCAAGGGGGGCCAGAGTTTCGGCACGACGGACGAACTCGGAGCGGCCGCGGAAGAGCATCCCACCCATGTGAAACGCCTGCACGCGACGATCTTGAATCAGATGGGAATGGATCCGAATCGGCTGGCCTATTTCTACGGCGGCCTGGATCAAAAGCTGGTCGGAGTCGAACATGTCGAGCCGATCAAAGAGATCATTTAGCCCGGATTGCTACAGGAAGAATTTTGCACCACAGAGACACGGAGAACACGGAGTTTTGAAAGAGTGCTTCATGTCCGTGGTGATGGAAGCAGAGTTTTTTAGCCACGGATTCACACAGAAAAACACGGATTGGGGCAGCGTTTGTTGATGTTTTCGGACAACGCTGAGCCCGTCTCAATTTGTTTTGTTAGAGAAGGCTTAGAATGCGACTCTCGGCTGTCTTATGCCCGTGTTCAAGCCGCGTTTTTCCGTGGCTGAAAAATTCTTCTTGAGTCGTAGTCGGCAGGTCGTCGTTTCGAAATCTCAGTGTACTCCGTGTCTCCGTGGTGCATCAATTTTTCTTAGGCCGACCGGCTGAGCTGCAACAGAAAATCACCGTCACGCAGGCGATGGCAATGGCGGTCGCTCCGAAGGTGATCGGATAGGCGGCGGTGGTGTGGTGTTTGGCTTCGCGGATGAAGGCGCCGATGATCGGAGCTCCCAGGAACACGCCGATATCAAACGTGGCCAGAATTAACGAGGTGGCCACGCCGAGATAGCGTCGGGGAAATGCCGCCGTCCCAGCCGCCATCACCGACGGGAACAATAATGCGTGCGCACCGCCGGCGATGGCACCCGGAAAAATCAGGTGCCAGGTGCGAGTGACCGGGATGTAGCAGAGGAAGCTGAGAGTCATCAGGCACAACCCCGTGATGATCCAGAATCGATTCCCCCAGCGTGAAAAGTACGAGGCCGTGGCGACTCGGGCGATGAAGGCCACTGTCGCATAGACGGCGAAGAACAGGCCGACATTCGTCAGGTGGGCTTCAATCGCGAAGGGGCGGAGGAAGGTCATCGGAATCGAAAAACCGGCACCCATGGCGGCGGCCGTCATCGAAATAATTAGCGGGTGATAGCGGGTAATGACGTGCCACAGATGGGGGCGACGACGGTGGATTGCGGGGGGGGCGTCGCTGGTCACAAACCAGGTCACGCCTGTGGAAAGAATGGCCAGGGTGGAGGCGATCAGGAACAAGCGGTCGACGACGACCACACGGCTGGCTCCGCCGCTGGCCAGCCAGTCGCCCAGCAACGGCCCCAGCATGATCCCCACAAATCCCGATGTTCCTAAGGCTCCGACCATTTCTGCCATTCGCAGCGGGGGAACCCGTAGCGCGACGAAGGTAATCGACGCACCCGAGAAGCCCGCCAAGCTGGCCTGCATCATCAGTCGGATGAGGAAGATTTCGGCACCGTAGGCCGTGGTCACGGTCAGATGCAGCATCAGCGCGACGGAGTACAGCAGGCTGGACCACAGCCAGACGCGGGCGGCGCCGTAGCGATCGATTGCATCTCCCTGCGCCAGGCGAATGATGATGCTGCCGATCATTCCAAACCCGACGATCAGCCCCAGCTGTCGTTCCTCACCGCCAAGGACATTGACGAAGTCGGCATAGCGGACCATGGCCGCGTTAGCCATTGTCGTCAGGCCGTTCGATAAATAAGCCAGCCAGAAAATCCGATCATAGCCGTGATAATCGGAGGGAACCAAAGTCGGTGTGGTCCGAGCCATGGCAGGTTTGGGGGCATTTAAAGCGGGGGCGGGGGCGGTCAAGCGGGGGCTCCGTGCGGTTCGCATCAATCTTACGTCATAACGCAGTTGGGAATCCAGTTGCTCACGGGGACGCACAGAACGCACTGGGCTGGAGCTGTCGAAATATTAAGGTTCAGCTTGTTTTGAGTGTTTTTCCTCCACCCCTGTAATCAGAGGCCACGAATCGGGGAACTTGCCGCGTGGGGCTGGGGTTCGATTTGTAGTGGTAAGTCTTTGGTTCAATCCAGAGAACCGTTATTTACGGTACAGGTGAACTCGTTCTCTCGGTGATTTTTGGGGGAATCTTCTCGATCCAAAGGGAATCGCACACTAAATTCAATGGTGGGCCTCGTGTTTTCTGGTAGGTAAAAATGAGCTTCTGGCCGGCGCTGTTTCGCCCTGATCGCGGGAAAGCTGACCTGCACTTGCTGTTTCTGGCAGCGGTCGCTGGCCAGGCGCTGGCACTTGCCGTCGGCTTGTGGGTTGAGCAGCGGCTGTTGGATTCGTCCGCAAGCTGGACTCAGTCTTCCCACACAACTCATGCTGCGACAGGGAATTCCGGCGAAGTGGCCGCATCAGAGGCGTCGACCGAGGATTTTCTGACCGAGATCTCGCCTGTCGTGACGGCCAAGCTGATTGCCTTCATCTGGATCTTTTGCACGCAGTCGTTGATTGCCTTTTTGGTGGTTGCTCGCTGGAACACCATTCGCGAACGTCGGCGTGCGGCAGATGCGAACGCGTTTGCCCGGCAAAATCACGATTTGGTGCGGACTCGTGATGCGGTTATTTTTGGACTGGCGAAACTGGCCGAATCGCGTGATCCCGATACAGGACATCATCTGGAACGCATTGCGCTCTATTCGACACGTCTCGCCGAGGCGATGCGGCGGCGTGCTCACTTTTCGAGTCAGATCACCCCGACCTTCCTGAAATCATTGGGGATCAGTTCGGCCCTGCATGACATTGGCAAAGTCGGAGTGGAAGACTCGGTCTTGCTGAAGCCGGGGAACTTGACCGCCGCCGAGCGGGAGAAGGTCCAGCGACACACATTGCTGGGCGGTCAGTGCATCGAACAGATTGAAAGCCGGCTGGGCTCGTCGAATTTCCTGGCCATGGCTCGGGAGATTGCAGTCTGTCATCACGAACGCTGGGACGGAACCGGCTATCCGCACGGTTTAGCGGGTGAGCAGATCCCATTGGCCGCACGAATCATCTCGGTGGTCGACGTGTACGACGCTCTTTCCGTACGGAGAGTCTACAAAGAGCCGTTTGGACATGAGAAATGTGTCCAACTGATTCGCGAGGGGGCGGGCAGTCAGTTTGATCCGCAGATTGTGGAAGTCTTCCTGGAGATTGAAGCGGACTTTCATCAATTGGCTCGTGAGATGTCCGACAGTTGTCCCGAGGCTGATGACGTGGAAACGGCCGGCCTTCCGACGATGACTCCCGAGCAGGAACAGATTCTGACTCAGGTTGTTTCTGCTGAGGAATTTTGTCTGCCGGATGCTGAGTTAATCTCGACCGGAGCCACGGTGAATCCAGACTTTCGAAAAACGATTGACGGGGCGGGGTCATGACACTGAAACAAAAAAATGATCTCGCCCTGGAAGTTTCATTGATCATCATCATCGTGGGTTTGACCTGCCTGATGTATCGGCTGCCCGGCGTGAAGATGGTGGTGCTGAACCTGTTCTTCCTGCCGGTGTTGCTGGGGGCGTTCTTTTTGGGGCGTTATCGGGCCGGAGTCCTGGCGCTGTTAAGCGTGATTCTGGTGACGATCGTTGCCGCTCAGGATTTCTCGCAATTTGCAGCGTTTCGATCCCCTTTGATGAGCGCTCTGGCCATTACCATCTGGGGAGGGGTACTCGGGTTGTCGACCATTCTGGCAGGGACGCTGAGTGACGAGCGTTCCACGCAGATGACCGAATTGCACGAAGCTTATATCGGCGTGATCGAAGTTCTGTCGAAGTATCTGCACAGCGTGCATCCCCAACTGCAGGACCGCCCGGTGCGTGTGGCCGACCTGAGCCAGGGGATTGGCGAACAGTTGCGTTTGTCGGCCCGTGAGATTGACGATATCCGGGTCGCTGCCGTGTTGTTGGAAATGAACCATATTGAAATCACCGCTCGCGTGGTGCGCAAGGCGATTGGCAATATGGAAGGTGAGAATTCCAAATCGATCGAATGCACGTTCAATGGCGCGGACTTGGTACAGTCGCTGGGTGGAGTGATCAGTGGCGCGTTGCCCTTGTTGCGTCGCTTAGATGATTCCGACCACGGGATTGAAACCGAGTTGGCGGTGGACGACAGTTCCAGCCCACCGATCGGAACGCAGATTATTCGGACGGCGCGTGTCTACGATCGACTCATCTTCGGCGGCGGAACGGTGCCATTACGGGATTCGGCGAGTGTGTTGGGTGAACTCAAGCGAGGTCTCCACGGAAGCTATCTGCCGACAGTCCTGCAGGCCTTGGAGCAAGCGCTATTGTCAGGTGACGCTGCCTCCCAGATCCGACCAGAACCGGCAACCATCGTCCAATCTACGAAGAACGCCTCGCAGCACACGGCTGCCTTGTAGTCGAGCATCTGTCGTCGGCCAGATTGCCGTGGTCCTCGAACTCGTCCCTCATTTGTCTGACGTGTTGCTGGAGAGACCACAGACCTAGTTCGTCATTGGGTATTGGTCATTCTTTCGTCATTCGGATTTCGGCATTCGTCATTAAAAAACGCTGCTCAAGGCGCCTTCTTTCCCGCACGCCCACCCCTCGTGGCCCTCACGACACCCCTTGTACTCTTGAGTCCTCTGCCGTCAGCGTCCAGAATAGGCCCGGTCTTTCTCCCGGCTGAGGATTGATGCCTGCGGGCGGTCCTTGGCTGATTGCTACCTTCTTCACTGGAAATAAGGTTCGTTATGCCTTGTCGTTTTGAATGGTTTGCTCAGTTGGTCCGATTGACAGGCAGCGCGGCGCTGCTGTTGTCGGCGTCGGTTGCATTAAGTGCAGATTCGGAAAAACTTTTTACACAACAACCAGAAATCCTGCCGGCTCGTCAGGGGTTGGAAGCGAATGTGGCTCCGGTCGAGGTCAAGCCGGCGGTCAGCGACGAGATATTTAATCAAGGCCCCACCGCACAGTGGATCTGGGGGGCGGACAATGATCAGAACTACGCGCTGCGGACTACCTTCACTGGCCCGGCTAAGTTGACTCGCCTGAAGGCTGCTGCGGACAACTCCTGCACCATTTGGATCAACGGCACCAAGGTCCTGAGCAACAGTGACTGGCGTACGGCGACGGAAGTCGACATCTCCAAGCACGTGGTGGCCGGTGAGAATGTGCTTCAAGCGGAAGTCGCCAACTCGGGCGGCCCTGCCGGATTTGCATTGAAGCTGGCACTGACGGGGGCTGATGGCAAAACGCAATACGTGGTGAGCGATGCCAGCTGGAAGTCGGCTGCTAAACGCGATGCGACCGAATTCAGTGATGTTCGAGTCATTGCCAAACTGGGGGATAAACCCTGGGGTGATTCATTCGCCAAATCGGTTCTCGAAGGGGCTGTGGATCCGACTGGTTTCTTCAATCTGCAGCCAGGGTTTCAGGTCGAGCGACTCTTCACCGTTCCTAAGGACGAACTGGGTTCGTGGGTCGGGATCACCTTCGATAATAAAGGGCGATTGCTGGCCAGCGACCAGGGGGACAAGGGACTGTGCCGCATCACCCTGCCAGCGGCTGGCAGTCAAGACCCGGTCAAGGTGGAACGCCTGGATCTGAAGGTTTCTTCCGCACAGGGGATGTTGTACGCCTTCGACGCGTTGTATATCTCCGTCAACGGCGGTCAGGGGAGCGGTTTGTATCGTGCGAAGGATACGAATGGCGACGATCAATTTGATGAACTGGTGCAACTGGCCAGCTTCCGCGGTGCTGGTGAGCATGGTCCGCATTCGTTGCGGTTGTCTCCCGATGGCCAGTCGATCTACGTTGTCTGCGGTAACCACACACTTCCGCCAGAAAAGATCGATGCCAGCCGTCTGCCGACGAATTGGAGTGAAGATCATCTGTTGCCGCGGCAATGGGATGCCAATGGGCATGCTGTCGGAATTCTGGCCCCCGGGGGCTGGATTGCGAAGACCGATCCTGAGGGAAAAACTTGGGAAATCGTCAGCATGGGATACCGCAACCAGTACGATTTCGCGTTCAACGCCGACGGTGAAATGTTCGTCTACGATTCCGATATGGAATGGGACTATGGCACACCGTGGTATCGTCCGACCCGCGTCAATCACGCCACCAGCGGCAGCGAACTGGGCTGGCGCAGTGGTACGGGAGTTTGGCCGACTTACTACCTGGACAGCCTCCCCGCGATGGTCAATATCGGGCCGGGATCTCCGGTGGGGGTGACCTTTGGTTATGGGGCAAAATTCCCCGCCAAGTACCAGAAGGCACTGCTGATCTGCGACTGGACCTTCGGCACGATGTACGCGATTCACATCGAACCCGAGGGTGCGTCCTATAAGGCCGTGAAAGAAGAATTCATCTCGCGCACCCCCCTGCCCCTCACCGACAACGCGGTGGGACCCGATGGAGCTTTGTACTTCACGGTCGGCGGACGTGGTGCTCAATCCGAGCTGTTCCGTGTGACCTATGTCGGCAAGGAATCCACCGCACCGGTTGATGCGCATGATGCCAAGTTTGCTGAGCAACGGAATCTGCGCAAGCAAATTGAGCAATTCCATCAGCCTGCCATCGATGGTGTCGAAGCGGTGAAGTTTGTGTATCCGCAGCTGTCGAACGCGGATCGCTTCATCCGCTATGCCGCACGCATTGCCCTCGAAAATCAGAAGCCGGAACTCTGGCAGAACCGAGTCCTGGCAGAGACCAATCCGTTGATCTTGATTGAAGGCAGCATGGCTCTGGCGCGACAGGGGAATAAAGCCCTGCAGCCGCAGTTGCTCGAGGCCCTGGAAAAGGTCGACTTCAAGGCCCTTCCTGAAGCTCTGCAACTGGGTTACCTGCGAGCCCTCTCGCTGGTCTTTTTGAGAATGGGTGAGGCTACTCCCGAGACGGCAGCGAAGCTCGTCGCCAAGCTCGACGGGTTCTTCCCGGCCCAATCGGTGAACGTGAATCGTGAATTGATTTCGATGCTGGTGTATTTGCAATCGCCGACGGTGGTCGCGAAAGCCATCAAGCTGATCGAGGAACCCTCGCCAGCGCTCACCTCCGCCGAGATGTCAGATCTCTTGTCACGCAACAAGACCTATGGCGCCGCCGTCGCCCAGACGTTGGCGAACGCTGCCGATCCCCAGAAATTCCACTATGCGTTCGTGTTGCGAAATGCGAAAGCGGGCTGGACGATGGATCTGCGGAAGACCTACTTCACCTTCTTGAACGATTGCCGTACCAAGAGTGGCGGGGTGAGTTTCCAAGGTTTCATTAACAACCTGGAACGCGATGCCTTCAGCAACGCCACGGATGCAGAACGATTGGCAATTGAGGCCTTCGGCCTGCGGAAGCCGTTCGTCGCTAAGGCCTTGCCGAAGCCTGTGGGGCCCGGTAAGGAATACTCGATCGACGAGATCGTCGCGGGAGCCGAAGCGAAGCTGAAGGGCCGCAATTTTGAGAACGGTCAGAAGATGTTCGGTGCCGCACGCTGCGTCGTGTGTCATCGCTTCTTCGGTGACGGTGGTGCTACGGGGCCCGACCTGTCGCAGGCCGCTGGTCGCTTCCTGCTGAAGGATCTGACCGAGGCCATTGTCGACCCCAACAAGGTGATCTCGGATCAATACCGGGGTTCGGTTGTCGTCACAGACAGCGGCAAAGTCTTTACGGGGAAGATCGTCTCGGAGTCGAAGGACGACATCACCATTCTGGTGAACCCCGAAGACTCGACCAAAGTCGAAGTCGTCAAGAAGTCCGAGATCGAGGAAACCAAGCCGGCGACGGCATCGGTGATGCCCAAGGACTTGTTGAAGGAACTGAATGAGGACGAAGTCTACGACTTGCTGGCCTACTTGTTGTCTCGCGGCGACAAGGATCATCCGCTTTTCAGAAAATAAGGGATGATGTGGAAGGTCTCGTGACCTGACCAACAGTGTCGGACAACAACGAGTTCAGCCTGCGTCGAGCGAAAGTTCGACGCAGGCTTTTTGTTTTGTGGGGTGAGAGGCCGAGTTTGAGGTTCCCGCGTGGAGCGAGAATCTATTACACCGCAACGTCGTTTTGGGGCACGAATCTCACTGGCAAAAATTGTTGCATTTGTGGGGTTGCTTGAAAGACAATCGCCTTGAGCCCCAACCGGGGCGTACTAGGTCAGCCCAGGGCAACGCCCTGGGTTTGGGGCCAAGTTAACAATTTAAAGCCCTAAAGGGGCGCGCTGAGCGAGTCAAATTAACTTTAGCAAGCGCGCCCCTATGGGGCTTGGTAAATCATCCTAATCGAGATCCCAGGGCGTTGCCCTGAGCAGGCCTAGTACGCCCCGCTTGGGGCTGAAGATCTCCGAACGACACCGCTAAACCCTTATTACTTGCCGCCGAAGGCGAGTTTGAACTCGTAGTTATCGGCACCCTCTGGCGGATCGTCGATCGTGACGACCAGGCCGTCGGCCGTGTGATCGAGACGTACCGTGCCGCGACCGCGAATGGGGATCAGCTTCGCGCCGAACACATCAATGTTGTCGTTCAGCAAACGAGTCGATCCCTCATTTAAGAGACACCCTTGGGTTCTGATATCCCAGGTCAAATCGTTGATGGTGACTGAGGCGGGATGTTCCGGGCTGAGTTGACGATATTCGCAGAGGTCAGGGGTAAAAATGAATTTAGAGAAGCCATGATTTTTGACGACCCGAAACAGCAACTGGGCTTTGCCTGTGGAGACCTTGGCCAGCTTATTCATGATCCCGATCCGTTCCACACCGGTTGCCGTCCCCAGGCTCGCTTGGTACCAAGTCCCCGCATGCCGCTGCACAGTTCCACGCTGGTCGTTCGTCAGTGCCTCGGCCTGTTGCCACCAGTCGTCGGCCAGGGCAATTTGATCTTTCAACTGCGTCGGAACTGCGAGTTCCCGCTCAGCCAATTGTTTCAGAGGGGCATCGTCTCCTCCGGCCAAGAGTGGCAGACCACGCACCCAATCAGCTTTAAGAAAGCAATAAAATCGCCCCGCCGCTGTTCGCGCGGCAGATCCTTCCGACGTTTGCTGAATGGCATTGGCTTCTTTATCAATCTTCTGGAATTCTTTGCTCAGCAGTTTGGCGCGTTTATCGTAATACTGCGTCAGGGCCTGCAGATGTTTCATCTGGGATTTTTGGGCGAGGCCGCGTGCGGTTGAGGCCACTTGCGTGGCCGCACTGTAGTTGTCGTCGCGAATGGTCAACGCCAACAAGTTGACGGCGATATGGGCGGCATGCGTTAGGGTTTCTTTCTCGCGGGTAGACTTCGCCAGTGCGGCCAGTGTTTCGATCTTCGTCTCGACGAGATCAATCTGATAGTGTTGCGATAATAAGTTAATCGCCCGGAAGGCGAGATTAATATCTCCCACTGCAGCGGCGTTCGCCCGCGCTTCGTTCCATGCGACGTAGGGGACCGCCAGGTTGGGCTCACCGCTAAAATCGTATTCGGTCAGTCGCGTGGCCCACGCGAGTTTCCCTGAAGCCTGCCCAATTTTGCTGAAGTCTTTCGCTAAGACCTCATGCAACAATCCTTCCGCGTCCTTAATCGCAGCGGCATCTGGTACAGGGCGCAGTGGCGTCGTTCCTCCGGTGTATCCTGGAGTTGGTGATCCGCGCGCCATCCAGCCCATCAGTGCTGTGATCAGCCACATGTCGTCTTTCCAGTAGGGCTCAACCAGACAGAAGGTGACCCGGCCCCGATGATGTTCCAGGGTGACGAGGGCCGGCTGCGTCTTTCCCCCCGTTTCACCACGATTTAGCAGAGCAACGTGAGGTCTGGAGACGGTGAAGTTCCCGACGCTTTGCAACCTTTTGTCCTCAGGCACGATGTTCTCGACACCTTCGAAGAACATTTTTGTCGCGTGAGTGGTGGAAAAATCCTTACAGAGATGTGCGGCACAGACAATGCCGAATTGTTGCAGATGCTCGGTATTGCGACCGCCGAAATTCCCCAAAATGATGAAGTGCCCGCCGTCTCGCACATATTTCGCCAACGCTGCGAAAGCCTCGGGCTTCTTGTTGTTCACAGTATCGAAATCGTCAAATTGGTTGGAACAGCTGATGAGAGTGTGATAGGAACTATAATCTTGCTTGGATGGATTAAAGTTGTTCTCGACGTCGACTTTAATCCCATGCTTCGCACAGGCTTCGGCGGCGACTGCGGTTTCCCCGGGAGTATTGCTAATAATCAGCAATTTCTTCTCAGGCGGGGGTGGAATCAGACGCAGCTGGACCAGATTTGTCTCGCCGGTCGTCTGGGCTTGGACGACCGTGACGGTGCTGAACCACAACACGAGGCAGAGAATTGCTTTGATGGCCAGTGGAGTCACCGCGGTCTGCTTCAGCTTCATTGTTCACTCCTGAAAGCCCCGGCCCGTCGCTGCTGGGTTGCTGGTCCTGGTACTGAATTGGTGCGCGATGTCAGTACGTCTGCTGTCTGTTCTCTTGATCATCTGGTCAAGTTCTAGCATACGGGGCTGATGAACGATCTTCAAGGCGAAATCGGTTTGATCGCATCCCGTTTCAGGAATGCGATTTACACAAAATATCGAGCCTCTACGCCTGCGGTTGAGGAGAGCCTGGGGGCCGCGGTGATGGCCTTCAACTTGATCGGCAAATTCGGCCGCTAACTACGAGTTTGAGGAGAGGAGCCTTAAACCCCGCTTCCTTAATCCAAGCTTCAGGTTCGCTTCCCTACACTGCTGGCAGATCCTTAGCGGTGACCGAGCGTCAGGGCCCAATTATCGATGTGCAATCGGTGCGTGACGGGATTTTGAGACTGCGCGTTCGCTGTTTCAATGTGTTAAGATCTATTATCCGAGGAGCGGTATGATGCGAAGCGTCGTGATTGCCGGACTGCTAGTGCTGGCTGCCGGTGTACTGCTGGTTGACCATGTGAGGTCGCAACCGCCGGGACCTCGTGAAGATGGTCGGGGGCCCCGTGGTGAACGCCGTGATGGCGGTGGCCCGCCGGGTGGTCCTCAGGGCGACCGCCCACCTCCTCCCCCGATTATTCAAGCGTTAGATACTGATCGCGACGGCGAACTATCGGCCGACGAAATCAAAGCGGCTGCTACGAACTTATTGAAGCTGGATACCAACAAAGACGGTATCTTATCCCGGGAAGAAACGCGTCCTGTTCCCGGAGGACGTGAAGGAGGTCCTGGAGGACGTGGTCCACGTGATCCCGGTCGGCCGGGGGGACCTCGTGGTGACGAACGTGGACCTGAGCGTGGCCGCGGACCAGGGCCGGGCTATGATCGTGGGCCGGGTGACCGGCCGCAAGGAGATCGAGGGCCGGGAGGTCCGGATGAGGATCGCGGACCGGGGCCGCATGGTAAGCCCCCCGAACTAGGGCATGTGGTGCCTCCGTTCGTACGGGATGCAATCGAGCTGAACGATGAGCAAAAGAAGCAAATTGCCGACTTGGAAAGCGACGTGAAAGAGAAACTCACGAAGATTCTGACTGCTGAACAGAAATCGAAGTTTGAGGAGTTATTGCAACGTGGCCCCGGAGATCACCCACGCCATGGTCCGGGGGAAGGTCGCCGCGGCCGGCCCGAGGGTGACGAAGATCGTCCCGATGGCCCACGCTGATCTGATGTTGAAAATGTTCGTAGTGTGACTATGTCAACGTAAAGCCTGTCGTATAATCGAACGTCCTCTGCCAGACCGTTCTGGTAGAGGACGAGACAATCCGCAACACAACGATCCCCCAGCGACCGACTTCTGTTTTTATGGAACGGCCTCTGGAGGATTGTTTGTCAGAGGCCCATTTGAATGAGCCCCAGCCCCCTGGCGAATCCTCGCATGGATGAACATGAAGAGAAGTCCTCATCTGCTGGGGCCGACGACACCGTCGAGCTTGTGCACCGCATCAAAGCGGGCGACCAGCAGGCGTTTGCCGACCTGTTTTTGATTTTCCGCCCGCGTTTGTGGCGGTTTATCAATCTGCGTTTGCACCCGCAGCTGCGCGGGCGGGTCGATCCTGACGATGTCTTGCAGGAGTTCTGGCTGCGGGCCGTCTCGCGCATGGATTACTTTCCCGACTCCGCATCGCCGGCCGGATTCATCTGGTTTCGCATGATTCTGACGCAGACGTTAATCGAACTGCAGCGGCGTCATCTCGGGGCGGAAAAACGGAGCGCGAACCGGGAACGATCTCTCCACGGAGGGAGCAACTCGGACTCGACGTCGGCGTTGTTGGGTATTCAGCTGTCGGGACAATTCACCACCCCCAGTGCCGCATTCATTCGGGCGGAGCTCGCCAGTCAGCTGGAAGCGGCGTTGCAGGGGCTGGATGATATTGATCGCGAAGTCCTGGCATTGCGGCATTTTGAAGAGCTGACAAATGCCGAGACGGCGATGGCCCTGAACCTGTCGGTTGCGGCGGCCAGTAAACGCTACATCCGCGCTCTACAGCGGCTTAAAGGGGTCTTGGAACTCATTCCTGGACTACAACAACACGCGCTCCGCAAGAAGTGATCTGATCCACTTGCCCCGCGTTTCAAACATATGCCCCGGACTCTAGTCGTCATGAATACTCCCATGTCAGGCCATCGCGCGAGTTTAGATGTTTTACTGGAACGCTTCACGCACGAAGTACGTGTGGGAACCGCGTCCTCCATCGCTCAATATGCCCGGCGCTACCCGCATCTGGCCGAAGAAATCGAGGAACTATTTCCTCTGATTGAAGGTCTTGAAAAATGCAAGATTGCTCAAGATGCCGAGTTCGTCCGGCAGAATTTTCCCGACGAGTTTCCCCTGCGGCAACTAGGGGATTGCACTCTGGTTCGCGAGATCGGACGGGGCGGAATGGGGATCGTCTTCGAGGCGACTCAAGGGCCCACCGAGCGTGCCGTCGCAATTAAGTTACTCCCCAGCCGCTTCCTGGCTGATCGTCTGAAGTCCAAGGAGCGATTTCAAAGTGAGGCGGTCACGATCGCTCAGCTGCGGCATCAGAACATCGTGCCGATTTACTCGTTTGGTGAGCATGACGGCTACTATTTCTACGTGATGCAACTGGTTCGCGGCGTGAGCCTGGACTGGGTGATTCGTCAGCTGCGAGTGTCGTCCGCCCCAATTTGTTCCGAATTGATACATCAGATCGCGGGTGGCGAGCCGGTGGTCGACGCGGATTCTTCTCAGCCTGCCGTGTTGGCTTCCAACCGCAGTCTGGGGCGTGATTCGTGGGGTGTCTTCGCGAAGATTGGCATCCAGGTGGCCTTGGGCCTTTCGCATGCTCACAGTCATCAGGTTCTACACGACGACATCAAGCCGGCGAATTTGTTGCTGAACGTTGCCGGACGCGTTGTGATCACCGACTTCGGTGGTAGTTATCGGCCCAATTCGACCGTCGACTCGGCCCATGAGAACTATACGGGAACGTTACGTTACATGGCGCCGGAACGTCTACGCGGCCGGTCCAACGCGCGGAGCGATATCTATTCGATTGGGATGACGCTCTATGAATTGGTGACTCAGCAGTCGGCATTTGATACCGACGACCGCAGTCATATGGCCGAGATGATCGTCAACGGGGCCTGGCCGACTCCTGGCGAACTGTGCCCGGATGTCCCCGAAGAATTCGAGAGGATCATCCTCACAGCTCTCGCCCGGGACCCCGCAGACCGCTATGCCTCAGCCAAGGCCATGGCTGACGACCTAAGGCGATTTGTGAAACAATTTGAGGCCGCAGCGCGGCCGGTGTGATTGTCATAGTCGTTGTTCGCTCCGCGAACAGAACGCATTCGCAGTAGCCGGCCGGAATTCGCATTCAATCTTAATACGGATTCCACCTCGCTACTGCGAGCGCGTTCTGTTCGCGGAGCGAA
>JAZKFE010000358.1:0-10672 GCA_040386595.1 Planctomycetota bacterium
ACGGTCCCCAGTACACTCTGTTTCTTCTGTTTTGCCAACATACAAGACACGGAGTGCACAGAGTTTTGGAAGGCATTAAGAAGAGTTTTTAGCCACGGACTAACACGGATTAGGTCAGCGTCTGCAGACATTGTCCGGCGATTGCAGCCAGTCATGGAGTAATCGGTCAGCGTCCTGAGATGACACGAACAAAGGATGATCCAATCCGTGTTCAATCTGTGTTAATCCGTGGCTAAAAACTCTTTCCTCGTGAAATTCTTCTCAGTGCACTCCGTGTCTCCGTGGTGCAACTTCTTCTTAAACAATCTACCACCATCAGCAGAATACTCAGGAGTTCTGCAGTCCGGCCTTCAAGATTTGGTGCACGATGTTGCCTTCGACGTCGGTCAGACGGAAATCACGGCCGGCATAGCGGTAGGTCAGCTTCTCGTGATTTAAGCCCAGGAGATGCAGAATCGTGGCGTGCAGGTCGTGGATATGGACCTTGTCCTCTGCCGCGTAGTAGCCGTAGTCGTCGGTGGCCCCGTGGTGGTAGCCCGGTTTGACGCCGCCGCCCGCCAGCCACATCGTAAAACCTTCCGGATTATGATCGCGGCCGTTGCTGCCTTCAACGGTCGGGGTCCGGCCGAACTCGCCGCCCCACCACACGAGGGTGTCTTCCAACAATCCGCGGGCCTTGAGGTCGCGCATCAATCCGGCGATGGGGCGATCGACTTCGCGGGCATTCTTCTCGTGCCCGTTCTTCAGGTTGCCGTGCTGGTCCCACTGGACGTCGTTGTTGCTGTGCGTGACTTGAATAAAGCGGACACCACGCTCGGCGAAACGGCGAGCCATCAGGCACATCCGACCAAAGTTTGCGGTGACTGGATCATCCATGCCATAGAGCTTCTGCGTCTCTTCGGACTCGTCGCCGATGTTTTCGACTTGCGGCATCTCGGTCTGCATCCGAAACGCCAGTTCAAACGAATTGATACGGGCTTCGAGCGCCGGTTCAGGACCGCTTTGGGCTTGATGCGTCAAATTCATCGCGCGGAGTCGATCGAGCTGCAGACGTTGCAGGTCGCGCGACAGATTGGGGTTCGAGATGTAGCGGACTTGTGCCTGAGATGCGGGAACACTGGCATTACCCAGCGGCATGCCTTGATACACAGCAGGCAGGAACGCCGAGCTCCAATTGTTGATGCCGCCATGGGCCAGTGTCGGGCAAATGGTGATGAAGGCGGGGAGGTCTTTGTTCTCTGTCCCCAGCCCATACGTCACCCAGGAACCCATGCAGGGGCGGACAAAATTGTCGCTGCCAGTGTGCAGCTTCAGCAGGGCTCCACCGTGAGCGGGGTTGGTGCCGTGCAACGAGTGAATGAAGCAGGCGTCGTCGACGCATTTCGAAAAGTGTGGGAAGAGCTCACTGACCCACGAGCCACTCTCGCCGTGCTGCTGAAATTTCCACGGCGATTTCAGCAGGTTGCCCGTGGGGGCAAACTGCACGCGAGGTTTGGCGAACGGCAACGGCTTGCCGTCGTCGCGGTCCAACATGGGCTTGGGGTCGAACGTATCGAGGTGCGACGGCCCGCCCTTCATGAAGAGGAAGATGACTCGTTTGGCGGTCGCCGGAAAGTGGGGGGCCTTGGGAGCCAATGGATCGACCGCGGCGGGGGCCGCCACGCCGTCGTTCGCCAAGAGCGAAGCCAATGCCAACGAGCCGAAGCCCACGGCCGAACGACTTAACGCCTGGCGGCGAGATAACATTTCGGTTGGGAACATGGCAAGGTTCTCCCGGCGGGGGTATCTGGCGGTTTCAATTGGCGGAGGCAATCAAGAATGTAGCATAACACATATAAGGCCCCGCCAGCGAGAGAAGAGCGCTGCTGGTACGTTCACCCAGAAGAAAGTTTTTGCTGATTTTCCGCACAAGTACGCATCTCAAACGGGCATCGCGTAAGGCGTGCTGAACGCGGAATTCTCCAGAGACCGTAGGATTCTTCGTGATTCGAATCGCTGGGAGGGTGAGGCTCCTGCTGAACCGCTAAGTCTGGTGGGGCTCAGTAGACTTAGCGGTTCGGCAGGAGCCTCACCCTCCCAAGGTGTCGACAGATTTCCGATCTTGTCGATTCAAGTTACGGTGCTGCGCACAAAAAATCAGGGTTTGACGTCTGTTTCGACATGCTTCCGACGGAGTTTTTGGGCCATGTAGAGGACGATCACGACGTTGACTAGGATGGCGCCCACCTTGATCCAGTTAACGCCGTGGCTGATTTCGTAGATTTCGATGGGAAGATAGATCAAGCCGCTGCATAGGGCTAACCACTCGGCCCAGCGGCGTTCGTACCATAGGCCGACGGCTTCGGCTCCGCGGATGATGGCGTAGGCCAGGGCGAGTCCCGCCAATACCCAGAGGTGCGTATCTGTGACTCGCGACGCGGCATCGATGAAAATCCGCGGGTAGTGATGAGCGGGATTCAGATGCGAATGCTTGATCGCCCGTACTGCCAATTGATGGACGTCGCGGTGCAGCAGGGACAAGCACCCAAAGCCTGCCAGCAGCACCAGCGCTGCCTTGGCCGCTTCGAACAGGGCAATGACACGTACTCCCGGTGAAAAGGTGAATCGGGACATGTTGCTCGAGTGCCGTTTGCGAAAGGTTGGTGGATTCCAATCACTGGAATGATAGCTGTCACGATGGTCAAGGACAGCGGTAGCCGGTTTGATCTCTATTCTCACCGACCTGTCTATTCGGTACCTCCGCAAGAACGGGAACAGCGGCCATATCCAAATGTAATTTCTCCTTGCTGCGTGCTGGGTTCTGGATGACGATCCCGTTACACTGCAGCGGCGCTCGTGGAAATTACAGGACAGTCTGTCCCCTCACCCCATCGATCTACCTGCCGAGATCGCCATCAGGAAAGGGCCGCCGGTGACCGATTTTCTCCAGCCCACTACTCAACGTCCGACAAATTGCCGCTGGTTTCTAGTGGCCGTGGCCACGTTGATGTCTGTGATGATGTATCTGGATCGTTTGTGCGTGACATTTGCGCAAACGTTTATTCAGGAAGATTTAGGGCTGACCACCTACGAGACGTCTTGGATTCTGAGTGCCTTTTTCTGGTCGTATGCTCTGGCCCAGATCCCCTCGGGCTGGCTGAGCGATCGCTGGGGTGGGCGGTTGATGCTCACGATCTATATCGTGTCCTGGTCGCTGTTTACGATGTTGATCGGCTGGTCGATGTCGCTGTGGTTCCTGTTGATGATGCAGCTGGGGCATGGTTTGGGGCAGGCGGGTGCCTATCCCACGTGTGCGGGGTTGTTGAGCCCCTGGATGCCCTTGGCGACTCGTGGCGTGGCCAGCAGTATCGTGACGTTTGGTGGCCGCCTGGGGGGATTTTTGGCTCCCCTTCTGACCGCTTGGTTGATTGTCTTGTTTGTCCCGGTCAGCAGTCCGTCCTTGCTGACTCCCCGACAGATTATGGCACCGGAGATTGGCCCCTTCACGACGCGGCTGGCCGCGGGAGCCGTCGCCAAACCCGATGTTCCGCACCCTGTTTTGATTCGATCCCTCTGGACTGGACTTCCGGCGTCGACTCAAACGCTGATTCAACAGTTGGCGGAACGCCAAGCGGCGAAGGATCGCGAGGCAACCGCGTCTTTCCCCGATGGGCCAGGGAAGTTGGAAGTCAGCCCGGAGGAAATCGCCGAACTGGCCACCGGCTTGAACGAGGTGCTCAAACAGCCGTTGCTGGTACAAGCTGATGCGGTCCGCGAACTGAAATTGACACCTCAAGCCAAGGCGTTGCTGGCTGAAAGAGATGCGGGAAAAAGCCTGACCCAACCGGAGACCGAGCGACTCAATCGGCTGGTTTTGGAATCGACCTTTCCGAACGGGATTGGCAAAGTCTATGTGAAGGGGTGGAGATACGTCTTTTTGGTCTATGGGATCGCCGGAATGACGGTCGCCCTGATCTTTTTCATCGTGGCTCGCAACCGTCCCGAGGAACAACCTTGGTGTAATGAAGCCGAGCTGGCTTTGATCAACGCCGGGCGTGTGCCCGTGGTCGCCGGTAGCACGCCGGCCGCATTGAACTGGGGCCGAGTCCTCAGTAGCCGCAGCCTGTGGCTGTCGTCGGTTTCGCAGTACGGTACCAACATCGGCTGGCTGTTCGTGACGGCCAAATTGCCGGACTATCTGGATAAAGTCCATCATGTGGAGATCATTCAGCGGGGTTACTGGTCGAGCTATCCGATGCTCGCCGGGGTGGTGGGGATGTTGCTGGGAGGCCGCCTGACCGACTGGCTGCTGATTAAGATTGGCCTGCGTTGGGGCCGGGCATTGCCGATGGGCCTGACACGCTTCGCCGCGGCGGCGGCCTATATTGCCTGCATGTTTACGGAAGACCCTTGGATTGCAACGTTGCTGTGCTGCACGGTGGCGTTCTTCACCGACCTGGGAGTCGCCGCAACGTGGGCGTTCGTGCAAGACGCGGGAGGCCGCTACGTCGGCGTGGTTCTGGGCTTCGGCAACATGTGGGGGAACATTGGCGCGGCGATGGCTCCGCAATTCTACGGGTTGGCACTCGACTGGAGCCGCAATAACTGGAATGCCTGTTTCCTGGTGTGTGCGGTGGCCTTGGTGATCTCCGGCATCGCCGCGTTGTTCATCGACGCGACCCAGCCGATCGTGCAAGAAGATTAGCCTCCGAACATTCAGAACGGATGACCGCCCTGGCCGTCATCCGTTCTGAATTTGCGAGATTCGACGATGGGTAATTCGAACCCGCTTCATCGGGGAATGCTCATCGTTACGCGACGACGTGACATCCTCTGTTAATGTCGCATTTTCACAACAAACCTGCCTAACACGACCATTTTACGAGCTAGACTTACGCGTCCAGCATTCCGTTTGCTTGGTATTGGTCGTTACGACCGGTGCCATCGGCAGAATTCGTCCAATGTTCGATGTGCAAGGTAATCAGACATGTCAGACCAGAGTCGGGATCGCGGCATTGCGGTGCTGTATGCCGTGACGATCTTTTTGAGCGCTTTCTTGCTCTTTCAAGTCCAGCCGCTGCTCGGAAAATTCATCCTGCCGTGGTTCGGTGGTAGTCCGGCCGTCTGGACGACGTGCATGCTGGTGTTCCAGGTGTTGCTCTTCGCCGGTTACGCTTATGCCCATGCCACCACACAGTACTTGAAGCCTGGCAAACAAGCCCTCTTACATTTGGGCCTGCTGGCGGCCGCTTGCTTGTTGCTGCCCATTACCCCCGATGCGTCTTGGAAGCCAAACGCCCAGGATTCGCCTGTCTGGCGGATTATTTTCTTGACGGCGTGCTCGGTTGGAGTCCCCTATTTCATCCTGTCGTCGACGGGACCGCTGGTCCAGGGATGGTTCAGCCGTACGTTACCGGCGGCGTCTCCTTATCGACTGTATGCACTCTCCAATCTGGGGTCGTTGCTGGCCTTGTTGACGTATCCATTTGTTGTGGAACCAGCCTTCGCCACGCCTACCCAGGCGATTCTGTGGTCGGTGCTGTTTGGATTGTTTGCCGTCTTGTGTGCGAGTTGTGCGGCCGTCATGTGGCGGACACAATCGTTAGCCGTGCCGACGACAAGTCCAGTTGCCGCCGTGGCCGTCGAACAGATTGCAGCTCCTCCGCAGAATATCACCGGACTGTGGTTTGGGTTGGCGATGTTGCCTTCGGTTCTGTTGCTGGCGATCACCAATCAAGTTTGTATGGATGTCGCCGTCATCCCGTTCTTGTGGGTCTTGCCGCTGGCGTTGTACCTGTTGACGTTTATTCTGGCATTCGATGCCAGCAGCTGGTATTCCCGCAAGTGGTACTCGCTGGCTGCTGCGGTTGCGATCGCACTGACCTGCATGATCATGCTCAAGCAACCTGGCGGCCTGCTGGGTGAACTAACCATCTATTTTTCGGCACTCTTCTGCTGCTGTATGGTGTGTCACGGCGAACTGGTGCGACTCAAACCGCATCCCCAATATCTAACAAAATATTATCTGACTATCTCTGCTGGCGGAGCGGCGGGTGGGTTGTTTGTGGGGCTAGTCGCGCCCGTGATTTTTATCGGATATTACGAGTTGCATCTAGCGTTTGTCGGGTTCTTGTTGCTCTACCTCGCGGTCAGGGCGCGTGAAGAACATCCGTTAATGTCGGCCACTTCAATTTGGACCCGTCGCCTGGGAGGCGTGGGTGTGCTGTGTGGTGTTGGGATCTTGATGACTCAATTGGGATCGTCTGACGGAGCCCTCGCGACCAAACGGAATTTTTATGGCGTGCTTCGCGTTCTGGATGTCAAAACCACTGACATCGTGCAACATCGCCGCGAACTGGTCCATGGCCGGATCGTCCACGGCAGGCAGTATCTGGCCCCGGAGCGGAAGAACTGGCCGACCAGCTATTTCGGACATGAATCCGGGGTAGGCCGGGTGCTGGATGCAGGACAGCCGAGCCAACCGCGGCGAATTGGTGTGATTGGCCTGGGGATTGGAACGCTCGCCAGTTATGCCCGTCCCGGTGATCAGTTCCGTTTCTATGAGATCAATCCTGATGTCATAAAATTGGCTCAGGAGTATTTTACCTGTCTGAAAGATTGCCACGGTGAGGTCTCCATTGTGAAGGGGGACGCCCGGTTGGTCCTGGAGCACGAAGCACCGCAGGATTTTGACGTGTTGGTCATCGATGCCTTTTCCGGGGATGCCATTCCCGTCCATTTGCTGACGCGAGAGGCCTGGCAGGTGTATCTGAAGCATCTGCGGCCCGATGGAATCCTGGCCTGCCATATCTCGAATTTGCATTTTGATCTACGACCGGTCGTGACCGGTTTGGCGGAGGACCTCGGTTGGCAGCACCGCATCCTGAGTAGCAAGGGAAATCCTGAAATTGGAACTGTGATGTCCCATTGGAGCCTGATGTCGCGTGATGGGGTCCGTTTGCAATCCCTGCTGGGGCCGGATGCGACCGAAACGACGGGCCGGAAGATCTTGTGGACCGACGATCAGAGTAACTTGTTCGAAGTCTTGCGTTGAAGACGACAACACGTCCAGAAACGTCCCGCCACCGACTCGAATCCTGTGGCGACTTTTGCTAGAGTCACATCAATGCTGCCTTGTGCGACTTCGGCCGGACTGTCCGGCCGATCGTGGGGGCATCGTCGTTGCTGCCCAGGTTCTTTCAAAAGTCCACTATGTCCCTCGAAAAATCTTGCAATTCCTCGCCCCGGCAGCTGCGCGCTGGCATGGTTGGCCTGGGAATGATCTTTGACGAAACCTACCGCCCCTTCTTCGAGCGGGCTCACGCCGAATCGATCTATGATAGACGTTTCGGGGTGCTCGACGTGCCTCTGGCTGCCGTCGCTTCACGCACGGGCAGCCGCGCCGAAAAATACCGCCAGTCCGCCGGCGCCAAGATTTCGCCCTTCGTCAGTTTTTCGGGGGAAGAATCGATCGAGCAACTAGTGGCATCGGATGTTGACTTCGTCTGCATTGCGACTCCCGATAATCGCCATTTCTCGGCGGCGAAGACGGCATTGCTGGCCGGGAAGCACATCATCATCGAAAAGCCGTCGGTGCTGTCGCTGGCGGAACTGGATGAACTGGTCCAACTGGCCGAACAGAAACAGCTGATTGCCAAGGTGGTGTATCACAAGCTGCTGGACCCGGACCACAAGAAACTGCGGACACTGGTCTCGGACCAAGTTTTGTCGCACGTCAACAACGGTTATTGCTCGTTGCTGGAGCCGAAAAGCATCTCCGGCGGCCAGTTTGCCGAGTGGATTACCGGCCGCAATCCGGGCACTTACGTCGCCGTGCACTATATTAAGCTGATCGACTTTACGTTCGGCGGACGCCTGAAAACGATTACCGCCACCGGTCAACGCGGCCTGGTTGGGCCGCAGGATGGTCCCACGTGGGACAGCTGTCAGATGCGGATGATCTATGAATACGCGTCCGGCCGAGAAGCGGCGTTCGACATTCACACGTCGTGGGTCACCCCCGACAATTTCCCTGGCTATGTCGAACAGGAAGTACAGTTTCGCTTCGACAATGGGATCTGGAATGGCCACAGCCGCAAGCGAGGCGTGGAGTGCACCGTTGAGGGCCGAACGCCGTTCACCCTCAAGACGACCATGAACAACCACTATAATGGTACGTTCTTGGAGCCGTGGGGCGAGCGGTCTCAACGTGGCTATGGTATTGAGGTTCTCGAACGATTTGTCCGCGAAGTCGCGTTCGTTGAGCTAGGTGGAGCTGCGGCCGAGCGAGAACACAGATTCCAATCAATCCGCAATTTAACGTATAATGATCTGGCTGCGGATCGTCAGACCGTGGCGGCGGTACAGGGGTTGGAAGCGATCCTGGACCACCAGTACCGCGGTCAGCCCGACTGTGTCGTACGGGTGAATGATCGAGCTGGCGGATTGGCGTTGTATCGTCCGGGGGCCGCCGAACCTGATGTCCTGTATGCTCCGCCCGTGTGAGCCAATCCCGGCCGGTGATGGGGCATGATGTACGATCGTGGTGCCTCAGTCAGTCGGGATTTCATCTCTCCGCGGCGAAGAGTGTGACGCTCGCGATTTTTTTGCGAGCAACAGGTCTCATTCCTGACCGGGCCAGGTAGCAGAGTGACAAAACATGAATGATGTGGAAGAACGCACCGAGCAAGAAGTGGTCGTCACGACGGCACGTCCCGCTCCGGTCAACAAACCGAAGCGTCAGCCGCGTTATGCCGTGATCGTGCTGAATGACGACCTACATACCTATGAATACGTGATTCAGGCGCTGGCCAAAGTGTTTGGCTATCCCATTGAACGCGGTTTTCAGCTGGCGTACGAAATCGATACCAAAGGACGAGCCATCGTCTGGACTGGGGCTCTGGAAATCGCCGAGTTAAAACGAGACCAGATCCGTGGCATGGGACCGGATGTCTTCGCGGGCAAGCCGGTCGACTTTCCTCTGGGGGTTGAGCTGGAGCCCATTGAATAGATCATCCTTGAATCGCGTATTGCCCGTATTTTAACCGTCGGCCGACGGTCGCGAACCAAGACAAACACCGAGTTGTCCATTAGAATTCCCAGTCCTCGCCTCGCACACCAACCGGAGCGACGTGATTGTCAGGAAGCGATTGAAAACGGCTTTCTGAACGAATCGTGTCGCTCACCAATGTCGTTGTTCTTGAAAATTCTCGAATTTGGAGCCTGCCTGCATGACGCCGATTCAGCACCGTGGCGAAGAGAAATCCAACGCAGTTCGTGCCACAATTACACAACGCGAACCCCTCGCTCTGCGTACCTTTACCCCCACTCAGGCCGTCCTGGCCAAGTCGGCGGGGATTTTTCACTGGACCGCTGAAGGCCGCAAGCTCTATGACTTCTCGTCGGGTGTGCTGGTCGCCAATCTCGGGCACAATCCGACTCGGTGGTTTCAACGCTTCATCCAATACATGCAGTGGCCGACGTCCGTCTGTGGTGGCATCACTGCCAAGGCTGACGAGTACCTGGAAGCCGTCGCCCTGACCGCTTACAACGCCATGACCCCGATCGAAGCCGAGGCTTCCGAGCGATTGGTCAAGAACATTCAATCGTGGCCGGGCGGCAAGCGTCTCGACACGGTGATGTGGGCCGCATCGGGTTCAGAAGCCGTTCAGAAGGCGCTGTGGGCTTGCCTGCATCGTGATGAAAAACGAGATCTGATTGTCGCCACCCGGTTCGGTTTCCACGGCAAAAAGGGTCTGGCCGGCGCGGTGACCGGTTCTGAAAAGGACAAGGATCGCGATCCTCGTGTGAAGTTTATCAGCTTCCCCATGCAGGAAGTCGATGACGTCTCCAAGTACGGTCAGCCGATCGATCTCGCCCCGTATCAGCAGGAGCTGGAAGCGCTGTGGAAAGAATACGGCAGCCGACTCAACTGTTTGATTACCGAGCCTTATCTGGGTGGCGGCGGCAGTTATCATCCCCCCGCGGCCTATCTGCAGATGGTCGAAAAGTTCTGCCGTCAGCATGATATCCTCTTCATTCTCGACGAGGTCCAAGCCAACTTCGGTCGCACCGGCCGCATGTTTGCGTTTGAAGCCTATGGTTTGGAACCCGATTTCGTGGTTCTGGGCAAGGGCTTGGGCAACGGCGTGGCGGTGAGTGCCACCGTTGGTCGCGGCGACATCATGAGCTGCCTCAAGTACGGTGAAGCCTCCGACACTTGGAGTGCCAATCCGCTGAGTTGCGCGTCGGTTCTCGCGACATTGGACGAGTTTGAAGCCACCGACGTGTTGGCTCATACCCGCAGCCTGACACCGTTGTTCTTCGAAGGCTTGAACCGGTTGAAGGAAACGGGACTGGTTGTGAAAGTCCGCGGTGAGGGCCTTGTCTTCGGTATTCAATGCGCTCCGGCTGGCAAGTTCACCGATAAGGAAATCGCTTCAAAAATCGTCGAAACTTGTTACCACGGTCGCGGCGATATCGGCATCCATTTGCTGGGAGCTTTGTCCGGCAATGTAATTCGCATCAGTCCGCCGATGGTGATTACCGAACAGCAGGCGAAAGAGTCCCTGCAGTTCTTCATTGAACTGGTGCAATCGCTGGCGAAGCAGCTGGCGTAATAGACCGCGACAGATAAATCATCACCCCGACAGCAAGTCGGGGTGATGATAGTCGTTGTTCGCTCCGCGAACTG
>JAZKFE010000359.1:0-10713 GCA_040386595.1 Planctomycetota bacterium
TGTCGGTGGGTTGTGCCCGCTGCCACGATCACAAATACGATCCGATCACCGCGGCTGATTACTATGCCCTTTACGGGATTTTCCAAAGCACGACCTGGGCCTTCCCCGGTGGTGAAGAACAAAAGCGACCGTCGCAATTTCCGCCACTTGTCACACCCGAGGAAGCTGCTCGTCTGGATCAACTGAAGGCTGCAGAAATCGCTCGGCTCAATAGTGAGATTGCGCGGATCAAGACCGAGAAGGCCACGCTGGATGGCAAGTCATTTGCCGGTGGCATTGACCTAGCCTTCGAAGGCCAACCTATTGGTAAACCGCCCGCCAGTCCGTGGATGGCAGCCGGTCCCGTCGCCGTCATCGCGGAAGCTCAAAGCCCGTTCACTCACATCCATCCTGCCGGCACGCGAGGGGCACGGCTCAGCTGCCGGCCATCGGGCGAAGGGGTGCGTTATGTGTTTGAGAATGCACTGCACGCGACGCCCGGCCAGCTGATGCACTTTGCCATCGACTTCCGTACGGGTGATGTCCAATCCACAGATCAACCGGGCTCTTACCGTTTCTACCTTGGCCGCGGCGTCGTGCAGTCTGTGGCGATTGATTGCAGTGTGAGTGCTTCCGAATTCGCCGTCCGCAACGGCGGCAATTGGGAAGTCATTCGCAAGGTGGAACCAGGAACGTGGTACACGCTGCAACTGACGCTCGACCCGAACAAGAAAACATTCAGTGGCGTTGTCGGTACGGCCGGCGATATCACTCCGATACAAGATAAGGGACTGGGACCGAACTGGGACGGAGTCGCCGACACGTTCATTTGTGATGGCAATGGACACGTCACGGGGCCAGCTCTGATTCGTGATCTGGACAACATCGGCCTACAAACCACGCCGTTCAACGCTCCGGGCAGTGAATCAATTCCAGCCCCCAAGCTTCCTGCTGATTCTAAGGAACAGATCGCAAAACTAGACGTTGACTTGGCGGCCGTGACGAAGCTCCGCGAAGCCGAAGAGGCTCGTGTTGCCTATCCTGTGGCGTACGGTGTCAGCGAGGGTAAGCCGGTCAATGCCCGTATCCAAAAACGGGGTGAACCTGATCAACTCGCAGACGAAGTCCCGCGACGCTTCCTGGAAATTTTGGGCGGCGACACGGTATCGACGACTTCGTCCGGTAGCGGTCGCCTGGAGCTGGCCGATTGGCTGACTCGTCCGGCGAATCCCCTGACTGCCCGAGTCTTCGTGAACCGTGTCTGGCAATGGCATTTCGGACACGGATTGGTGGCGACTCCTAGCGACTTTGGTTCGCGCGGCGAACTCCCCAGCCATCCGGAACTTCTCGACTGGCTGGCGTCAGAATTTGTGGCTTCGGGCTGGTCGCTGAAGTCACTGCACCGATTGATTATGCAATCGCGAACCTATCAACTCAGCAGCGAAGACAATGAGACCAATCTCCAGACTGACCCCGGGAACCGTTGGTATTGGCGGTATACTCGCCAGGCTTTAGATGCCGAAGCGATTCGTGATGCCATGCTGACGATCAGCGGCAAGCTGGACCGTTCGATCCCCGACGTCCACCCGTTCCCACCTGTCGGAACGTGGGCCTTTACGATTCACAACCCGTTCCACGCCGTGTACGACTCGAACCGCCGCAGCGTGTACTTGATGGCACAGCGTAATCGCCGGCATCCGTTCCTGGCATTGTTTGATGCGGCAGACCCGAATCTCAGTGTGGCCGAGCGAACCCCGACCACGACCCCGACGCAAACACTGTTCTTAATGAACTCACCCTTCGTCCACGAGCAATCCACAGCGTTAGCCCAGCGGCTGCTGGCGATGCCCGGTGACGATGCCGCTCGCGTCCGATTAGCATTTGAAGCCTGCCACGGTAAAGATCCGTCAGCTGATGAAATTACTGAGACGTTGGCGTTCGTCAGTGGTTATGCGAAGAAACTGGCAGAGCAGGGGGCTCCGGCCGAACAGCAAACGGTTGGAGCATGGGCCGCATTGGGCCGCGTGTTGTTAACCAGCAATGGCTTGCTGTATGTGGATTAGTCAAAGTCGTTGTTCGCTCCGCGAGCTGAACGTCTTAGACCCTAATAGGCCGGCATATTAACTACGCTGCTAATACAAAAACGAAGACGTTCAGTTCGCGGAGCGAACAACGACTATCAGATAAATTTGTTGAAAAGGTCCGACCTGTGAATTCTCCGATGACCTCGCGCCGCGAATTTCTGCAGACTGCTTCGGGTGGATTTGGTGCTCTGGCGCTGGCTGGCCTGTGGAATGAATTACAGGGGCCTTCGCTACAAGCCTCAACGAGCACCGATCCTCTGGCAGCCCGAGCCGGTCACTTTCCGGCAAAGGCCGAGCGGGTGATTTTCCTGTACTCCACCGGCGGTGTGTCGCAAGTTGACACGTTCGATCACAAGCCCCAGCTGATCGCCGACCACGGCAAATCGATCACGGCTTCGCGTTGGCTCAATAAGCCCGGCCAGTTTCAGCGGTTCCTGATCAAGCCGCGTTGGGCGTTTAAGCAATACGGCAAAAGCGGCACCTGGGTAAGCGATCTTTTCCCGCACATGGGCTCGGTCATTGACGACGTTTGCGTTCTCAATGCGATGCACTGTGACAGCGACGGGCACGACAAGGCGACTCTGGCGGCTCATACCGGATCGGCACAGTTTGCTCGGCCCAGTGCCGGGGCGTGGGTCAGCTATGGGCTAGGGACCGTCAATCGAAATCTGCCGTCGTTTATGGTGCTGGCTCCGGCGGCGCCGTACGCAGGAGCTCAAACCTGGGGCAGCGACTTCCTGCCCGCCTGCCACCAGGGAACTCACGTGTTGCCCGGCCCCGAGCCTCTGCCCAATTTAAAGCCCCGCGTGCCGGGTGTCGGATTACAGCAGATGGAGCTGGGGCTACTGAGCAAGCTCAACCGTAGCCATCTGGAACGCCGTGCGGCCGATCAGGCACTGGATGCCCGCGTGCGATCATTTGAGACCGCCTTCGGCATGCAGCGAGAAGCCCCAGAAGCGTTTGATCTGTCGAGTGAAACGGAAGAGACGCTCAAGTTGTACGGCGTCGATCGCGGTGCGACGTCGGGGTTCGGTTGGCAATGCCTGGTTGCTCGCCGGCTGGCGGAGCGCGGCGTTCGGTTCCTGGAACTGATCGATGTCGGATCGAGCAACAACTGGGATTCGCACGGTAACATGGGAGACCACGAACGCTTGGCCAAAGCCATCGATCAACCGATCGCCGGGCTGCTGGCAGATCTCAAACGACGCGGCCTGCTGGAGACGACTCTGGTCGTCTGGACTTCGGAATTCGGCCGGACTCCCTTCCACCAGGATGCCGGTCACGCCGGACGAGAACACCACAATCTGGTCTTCTCATCGTGGATGGCAGGAGGCGGTGTGAAGGGGGGCGTGGTACACGGCAAGTCCGATGAATACGGCATCCTGCCCGCCGAGGGTGGGGTCCACACTCACGACTTGCACGCGACAATGCTGCATCTACTGGGCATGGATCATGAGCGCCTCACCTACTTGCATGCGGGGCGAGACTATCGTCTGACCGACGTGCATGGAAAAGTGGTCAAGGAGATTCTGGCTTAAGGAGTTCTATAAAATTCCTAATTGCCTTTGCGGTGCCCCCTCAGCAGTGATTGAAGAAAAGTTTTTCCGTGGCAAAAAAAACTCTTCTTCAATACACCACGGACACGAAACGCTCTTTCGAAACTCCGTGTTCTCCGTGTCTCCGTGGTGCAACTCTTCTGAATTCATCCACGACAGATTTTACCAAGCCGGTTTTCTACCGTTTGAGATCTGCGAGCGATCTCACGTGCATTTGAATTATCGGCCCTCGCTCCGCATAATGCACAGATGATCGAATCGCGGGCGTCTGTGACGTTGCGGGAGGTCGAGGGAATGATTCTCTGCTGCTCGTCTGTGGGCGTGAAAGACTGCCGGCTATGGCTCAGACATCGAATTCATTTTCGACGTCGGCATCGCTCATCCGTCGTGTGAAAGGGCGCGATCCCGATGCCTGGCAGCGACTGTCTCAGCTGTATGGTCCCCTGGTTTATCGTTGGACTCGGCAGTGTGGTTTGCAGCCCAGTGACGCCGCCGATGTTGTGCAGAATGTGTTTTTCTCTGTCTCGCAACATGTCCACGGTTACTCGTCGCAGGGCCCCAACCACTCATTTCGTGGCTGGTTGTGGACGATCACTCGGAATGCCGTCCGCGAATTTCATCGTCAGCAGGCCATACGCCCGCAAGCGGCTGGGGGGACTGATGCCCAGATCCGATTCCAGCAAGTCGCCGAAACGCTCGACAAGATTGACGACATCCCTGATGTTGGCGACGGTTTTGATGCGTCTGCCAGCTTAGCCCATCGTGCTTTGGGCATCATCAAAGGGGATTTTGAACCACGCACCTGGGACGCCTTCTGGCGAACCACGATCGACAACCAGTCGGCGGCCGAGGTCGGTGCCGCGTTGGGCCTTTCCACAAAAGCCGTTCGGCAAGCCAAGTACCGGGTCCTGTGCCGGCTGCGTGAGATTCTCGCTGACGATTGAATTGAGCCGGGCTGCTCAGTGAGGTCCCGAGGAGTCGGCTCGCCAATCGGATCGGGCGTCGGTTATAGTCAGTAAGTCTTTCGCTTCTCACCTGTTGCGCCTATTTCAACAGTCCGCAAAAATTTCCCGTGGCGCTCGCGCATTGTATCTAGTGGCGGATGTCTGAACGACGAACAGTCCGGACGGCTTGCCACCTTAGTGAATTCGTGCCGGTGTCAATCCGCAGCAGGCCCGTGGAATCATCCCCATGCAATCTCCCGACGACAACGAATGCCTGATTGAATCCTTGGTCGAGCGTGACGATACGTTTTCGCATACCGGGGAACTTACCGATTCCTTGATTCAGAAAGTGCGAGGTGACCTGGAGCTGCTGCAGGGACATCTCCGACAACCACCTCCTGCTGACCCCTTCGGCGAAGAATCGGCCTGCGAGCAAGCCTTGAACCTGGTGGCCGCCATTGGGCGGGATCCTTCGTTTTCCACACGGCAACAACTGGCGGCCGAGCAGGCCCTGTCGCCCGATGAGCAATCGGCTCTGCCGGGGGGAGGTGTCCTCGGACAATATCGCCTGCTGACGAAACTGGGGGAAGGGGGAATGGGCGTCGTCTATAAGGCGCTGCACACCCGTCTGGACAAGGTCGTCGCGCTGAAATTGTTGACGGCGAACCGCTTACAGAATGAGCAAGCCGTCAGCCGGTTTGATCGAGAAATGCGGGCGGTGGGCAAGTTACATCACACCAATATTGTGGCTGCTCATGATGCGGGTGAGATTGCTGGCACGCACTATCTGGTCATGGAATTGGTCGATGGAATCGACTTAAGAGAACTGGTGAAGCAACATGGTCGGTTGCCAATCGGGGCCGCTTGCGAACTGATCCGGCAGGCGGCACTCGGCCTGCAACACGTGCATGCACACGGACTGGTTCATCGTGATATTAAGCCCTCGAACCTGATGCTGACTTTGCCCGCAAATCCTGATGAAGCACCGGCCGTGAAAGTGCTGGACCTGGGGTTGGCGCTGTTGGACGAGGCCCATCTGGAGAATTTTGAAGAGCTGACCGCCACCGGCCAGGTGATGGGAACGTTGGAGTATATGGCACCCGAGCAGGGGGCCGATACTCATTCTGTGGACATCCGGGCGGACATCTATGGCCTGGGGGCATCACTCTATAAGTTATTGACCGGCAAGGCTCCCTTTTCGAGCGACCAGTATCGATCGCCGATCAAATTGCTGATGGCATTGGCGACCCAGGATCCGCCGTCGTTGATCACGCGGTGTCCCGAGATCACTCCCGAACTCGAAGCCGTCGTCCAACGAATGCTGGCCAAGAAACCTGCGGACCGTTATGCCACCCCGCGTGAACTCGCTGAGGCTCTGGCCCCATTCAGTCAGCCCGCCGATCTGCGAGCTCTCGTCGATTTTCTCGCGACAGCAGCGGCAGGAGATAGTGTGGATGTCAACGCCCCTGCATTTGTCGGCACACATCGTACACCCCGGCTTAATGGTGAGAACGGGAGCCGCCAGCAAGCGAAAGACGTCTCCGAGACCACCACATACATCGCGGCAGTACAACCGAAATCATGGACGCATAGGCGACATTGGAGCGGACGCCTCGCAGTCGCTCTGGCCACCTGTGGAATCCTGATTGCGGCGGCGATCTATGTGATCCAGATCCGGACGGACCAGGGTGAGCTCGTCATTCAGTCCGACTACGCAGGCGTCACGGTGAAGATCAAACGCGATGGAGCAGAAGTCCGCAACGGTTGGAGTCTGCTCAAAGGGCAGGACAACAAACAACTCATCCGAACCGGGCAGATCGAAATCGAACTCCCCGTGGAGCTCACCGGCGAATACACCGTCACCCCCAGCCTGGTAACACTGACCAAGGGCGATCAAGAGGTGGTGAAGATCGAGCGGAAAGAACCACGCCCTGCACCCGAACAAGTCGTACCGCCGCTAATTTCCCAGATGCAACCTGCTGCCGCGGAAGGACAAGCTGTGCTTCCGAAAAAGGAGACAAGGGATCAGAATATACCTCACTTCGTTCCCCCCCAAGGATTTCTGCTCTCCTTAGAAATACCGGGGGCCGGAACCTCTGCAACCGGCTCAGGGTTGGGGAACGTTCCTCTAGTAGATCGCGACCGTGCTGCGGCCGAATGGTTAATTCATCGCGGCGGTTTTGGCTACGTGGTTGCGGATCCAACGGGAGAGCGAGTCCTGATTTCTCCTGAACATCCACTTCCTGCGGAGCGTTTCATATTTTGCGATTTAACATCGCCTCCTCCCACCTTCAATAATGAAGACCTCAGTCATTTTGCCGGCTTGCAGGGACTGACTCATCTAACTCTGGCCAATACTAAAGTCGACTCGTTCGGAATCGATTCTATTCGGCAAATGCCTCGTCTGCAGGTCCTGCAGATCTACAATGACTCGCTAACCACATCGGCACTCAAAGGACTTTGTGACCTTCCGTTCCTGCATGAGATTTCTCTTGCTCCGACACAGGTCGACGACGGTTGGGACTTTATAAAAGATCTACCCTACCTAAGATCGATCCGCGTGAGTGGTGACTACGAACCTAGTACGGCCGATTTTCGCCATTGGGGGCAGTTTCGCCAACTACGTTCGATCAGCATATCCGTTGGTACCGAGCAAGATGAGGCGAAGATAACGCCCCTTCGCGAACAGAACCCCCTCTGTCAGGTCCACATATACGTGCAAGGCGACCGGGTTCAAAGACACACATCAGGTTCCGTCAAACAAGTATTCGTCGGCAGTACACCCAAGCGGATCGCGGCGCAAACCTTGTTGCAGCAAGGATTCGGCCTGTCGCACTTCGATTGGTTGGGGAAAAGGTTTGTTTTGACCGAACAGGCCGTGCGTGACGAAAAGAATACCCAGGCGCTCTCGATCCAGTTTGTCAAAGTGCCACCTCAGCTGGAGAAACCCGATTTGTCAGGACTCGGCCAGTTTCCGTTTGTCTGGATGGACGCCGCTGATTTGCAGCGGGCCGACATATTCGCCAAGAACTTACCGCAATCGACGGTCGTTCAAGAAATCAATTTGAAGAACTCGGACCTTACAGATGCGGGGCTGCAACAGCTACAACGCCTCGATCCGTTTGTGGTGCTTAATGTACAAGGTAGCAAGGTCACGAAAGCCGGGATCGAGGCCTTTCAGAAAGCGAGGCCTGCTTGCACTATTCATAGCGATTTCGGGTTCTTCGACGGTCGGTTCCCGGACGCCACTGTCTCCGCTCACTCGGGAAAAATTGCGACAATCGACCGTGACCGCATTGCTGCCGAATTGTGGCTCAGCCATGGGCATGCATGCGTTCTCGTGCTTAAGAACACCGGCAAGAATGTGACGATTGAGCCTGGGCAGCAAGTGCCTGGCGCTCCGTTTGCTCTCAAGATCGTTTATATGACCGTATCACCCCCTGAAGATTACGATTTAACGAGCGATCTGGATGAATTGGCAGGCTTGCAGGAACTGCAGATGCTCCTACTACAGGGCCCTAAACCGAGTGCCAGGTCGATAGATGTGATACGCCAGATCCCTCGTCTCCGGGAATTGAGTATCGCCGAGACCGAGATTTGGACATCGGCCTTAAGCGGTTTGGGTGAACTCCCATTGCTGCGCCGAGTTGATACCAAAGGTTCGCGAGTCGACGATGACTGGCAATTTATAAAAGATCTGAAGTATTTGCGCGTCATGCGTGTCAGAGAGTACCTCGAACCGTCTGTCACGGATTTTCAACGCTGGAGTGACTATCCTCAACTTCGCGAGATCTATCTGAAAGGTAACCCCGTATCTGACGAGATGGTGGCGAAACTTCAGGAGAAGCACCCACTCTGTAGGATCATTACCGAAGCACCTCTTGTTAAGCCCGATACTTCAGCCGGTTTTGGAGCTTCTAGTAACCCCAATATTGTTAAGGTCGTCGGCACCGATCCGGTCCGAGTTGGAGCCGAGGCACTCCTCTCGTACGGTTTCCGCCTGACCGCCGCCAGCAGTTCAGCCGTGCCGTACGAACTGATAGAAGAGTCCCTCCGCGACAATAAGAATCTCGATCCACTCTGGATCGTACGCGTCACCGTGCCAGCGGAATTCAAGAGCGAACAGCTATCCAAGTTGTGTCAGTTCGCGTTTGATTCGCTCGATGCGATGAACCTGCAGCAGGCAGATATGTTGGCCAAAAATCTTCCCGTCGCGATCGCGGTCGAAGAAATCAATTTGAACAAGTCTGACTTGACGGACGGGGGGCTACAACAGCTCCAACGCCTGGATCCTTTCGCCACCCTCAACGTGCAGGGCACGAAGGTCACGGCAGCCGGGATCGAGGCGTTCAAGAAAGCCCGGCCGGCATGCAAAGTTCTGACCGATACTTTGTCGTCTCCTAAGTTGGTGACAGACGGACCTGCGGCTGGAACGCCTCAGGCGACACTTGCCGTTGATCCCGATCGCGCGGCGGCTCAAGGCTGGCTTCTCCGCGGAGGGCATTGCAGCGTTGTTCTCAAAAGCAGCGGCAAACCCCGGCACATTCATCCCGGCCTGCGATTTCCTCGTGTTCCCTTTGCACTTCGAAGTTTGAGCGCTCCCAAGGCTGGTATGGTCAGTGAGGATCTGAAGCCATTTGTTGGTCTTGCCGGCCTCCAGAGTATTGATATGGACGGAAGTAATCTTGATGCTCAGGCACTGGACTATCTGAGCCAAATCCCGAGTCTTCGAAGGATCACCTTACTAAACACTCAGATCTGGACTTCAGAATTCGCTCCTCTTCGTAAACTTCCGTTTCTCCATGAAATCACCCTCAATACCGACCAGGTTGATGATGACTGGAAATTCCTGAGCGATTTACCGCATTTGCGTAGCCTAAAGCTCAGCAACTACAACGATCCATCCCTGGCCGATATTCAGAAATGGTGTGAGTTCCCGCAGCTTCGATCGATTCAGCTGGAAGGTGCGATGATTCCGGAGAGGCTGATCACTAACCTACATGAGAAAAACTCATGCTGTCGAGTTCTCGCACAGGTGCTTAGGCAGCCTTCAGCAGGCGGTACGCTTCGACCGACTCCTTTTGAGGCGAGGCAGATCGAGACCATCGGTACCGACCCGGTGCGTCTGGGGGCTGCAGAGTTGCTGTCCCACGGCTTCCGACTGTTGTCGGGGCCTACGGGCACGGAGATCACACAGACATACGTAAGAGATCAACGAAACACAGATTTGTTTACAATCGGACGAGTATTAGTACCTCCGCAGGCTCAATTCACCGAAGAAACCCTGGCCGGTTTAAATAAATTTTATTTCACCCGGCTGGACGCGGTGGACCTGCGACAAGCCGATACTTTCGCGAAACATCTTCCCGCTTCAATGGCGGTGGACGAAATCAACTTAAGTCAGTCAGATCTGACCGATGCGGGCCTGCAGGAACTGCAGCGTCTCGATCTATTCCCGATTCTGAATGTTCAAGGAACCAAAGTCACGTTGGAGGGAATTACGGCCTTTCAACAGGCGAAACCCGTCTGTTTGGTTATTAGCAGCTTTAATCCATCGAGCGAAACGACTCCGCTCTATGAAGTCCCGCCGGTACTATCGCTACCCCAAACTCCAGCAGATCGCGAACGTGCGGCCGTTGAACTTTGGCAGCAGCGGCTAGGGGGGGGGAAGTTTGGCAGTTCAAGTGGAGAATCGTCGGAGTTCACGGCCCGTAGTCAACTTCCCGTCAGGTACTTTGAGCTGATCGCGGGTAGGGGAACTGGGATTAAAGGTCTGACGAATGCGGATCTCGAACATCTTACCAACTTGACCAGCTTGGAGATGTTGGCTCCTTGGGGCCAGGGGGTGGATGCTCAGGCAGTTCACTATTTAAAACGAATGCCGACGGTGACTGACTTCGACCTGACGGAGGCCCATATCCCGACTTCCACACTCACCGAACTGCGGACACTTCCCCGATTAAGTCAACTGGGACTTTCAGGCAGCATGATCGATGACAATTGGAAATTTCTTGACCAGCTGCCGGGCGTGCGCAAGCTCCGACTGTCAAATTTCCGACCAACACCCGCAGACTGGCAGCGATTTCAAGAGCTGCCTCAATTGCGGGAGATTCGCTTCCTCGATAGCTTCGACGTCGATGAAGCCGGCGA
>JAZKFE010000360.1:0-862 GCA_040386595.1 Planctomycetota bacterium
ATCACTCGCAACCACCTCAGTTGGTAGACGACAACTCACTTTTAAGACACGCTCTGAGGTTTGCCTGCCATTGCAATGCTCCTTAAAGAATGAAGTCTCTGAGAAGAGACATGTGAAGTGTCACGATATAAGAAAAGCAAACGCTATACCAAACCGCGAAACGGGCACGCGAACCCAAATTCCCTCAACAGGTCGAACGCTGCGGCAGCAAGTCGACTGATGAGAAGGCAGCTTCGTTACCGCGAACTGTCGCTGTTTCCGAGCATCGTTTGTCGGTGCTCTCAAAGGGCAGGCGGGAGTCGCGTTCAATTCTAGGCCGGCTAGATTGATTCGATATGGCAGATGACCGCGTACGCATAGATATTGCGAAAATGCGAATCGCTTTGAATAGCATAGGCCCGGCACGAACGGCTCCGTTGGGTCACGGTTTTATGGTGGATTCAAACTGGTATTTCTGCTCGAGGTCGTGATTGCCCTGTAACAGCTGCAGGGTTGGTGTTGCTTGGCGCAAAGAAAACGCTTGCCAAAACTGACTCGATATTCGAGGAGCTTCGGCAAGCGGTTAAAAATGGCACGCAGGTGGATTTCATGACCAATGTGCGTGAGGTCCACCGTTGTTGTGTCAGGTATTACGTCGCCGGAGCGGGGGCTGCCGGAGCTGCTGGTGCATCAGCAGGAGCTGGGGCGGCTGGAGCCGGTGCGGGAGCAGGGGCTGCATTTGTTGCTTCTGGCGGAGGAGGTGAAACGACTTCTGCTTGCGGTTGTGCCATTAGTTGTCCGCCTGCAGGTTGACAGGCATTTTGAACGGCGCAGCCGCCATATCCTGTATTGCAACCGGTGTTGCAACCCGTATTGCACCCAC
>JAZKFE010000360.1:892-15792 GCA_040386595.1 Planctomycetota bacterium
TATTACATCCTGAATTACATCCGCCTCCGTAGTATCCCTGATCGCAGCAACGTGATCGCCGGGCTCGGCAGCGGGCTTCCGCATCATTGGTAGCAAATGTGACGGCAACCAAGGCTGTTAACAGGCTCGTTACGACGATGATTTTACGACTCATTCTGATTCCCCTCTTTCATAACCGAACAAAGCCCGCGAGCTAGCTGTGCGGCGCACAGGCTCCGGGTACTGCTACTCCAGAGTGCGTCTGGAGTCTGGTACGCCAGTAAAGTTGGTCAGGTTGTGCCTGACGAGACGGTTGCGTTACTTGTCACTGATTGAATTTTCGCTGTCTTTGGATATTTACAACTATTAGCATGTCAGCCACAGCCTGACCTACAGCACGTTGGTGCGTGGTGAAAATACAACACTAATATGTATATGGTGTATCGCTCAAAGCGGATCTCAGATGGAGGTTAATCCATCCACCTGAGATCTCGCATTTGCTTTTTTGCGTTCGGTGTTACCTGTTTGGAACGGCGGCTTCCGCTCCCGTGGAAATTGCATCAGCGTGCTCTTCCCGAAAAATATCGCGGGCTCGAGCGGCTTCTTCGCTGTTGTCGGCATGAACGGCAATCAAGATTTGCCCTTCTTTGATCTTGCCTTCGTACCGTTGTGCTTCGTACTCCGGGATGCCCATTCCGACCAAGGCTCCTGAAAGACCGCCCAATGCTCCACCGGCAGCAGCACCCGACAGTGCAGCCATGATGGGGCCTGCGGCAATCAATGGACCGACGCCGGGAATAGCCAGGGCACCAATGCCCGCCATCCAACCGAGCGCCCCGCCAATGATGGCTCCAGTCCCTGCACCGACAGCGGCGCCTTCTGGTGTCTTGGTCGAATTTTGTGTAGCGAAATCGCGAGTTCCGGCTTTGTCCGGGAAAATCGCGGAAATGTCGTTGGCCGAGAAACCACTCAATCTTAAGCGGTCAGCAATCTTGTTAGCCTGAGCATTATTCTTCACAAGGCAATAGACACTGGACATGATAACGGTCTCCTATGGTGCTGGGAATCCAAAAATTCAAAAGTTGGCGAGGACAATTTGTCATAAATAAGTGGTGATCTGTCCCTAACGAAATATTAAGGGGCCACTTCCAGATGGGAGTCTACATTCTTTTCGCCGGCAATTTCGTGGGCGATTTTGTCGATCGCGCTTCGTTCGGCTTCGGTTTTCACGGGCCCGCGTAAGGTCACCTTACCGTCCGCCGTGATGATTTTGACATTGCGGGCGTCGATCGAAAAATCAGGTTGTTCCAGGACTCGCTTGCGGATGTCGGCAGTGATTTGGATATCTGCCGCATTTTCGTTCTGATCAAGAGGTGTTTTGGCATCGGGGGCGTTGTCTCGAGCGTTGATCGCGGTATTGTCGGGAGCAGTGGGCTCCACGGTTGCCGGGTTAGCGGCTGGATTGTCTGACTTGATATCAGGTGCGGGTGTGGTCGTTGAAGGGGCTGTCGGATCGTTTGGGGCTGGGGTATTTTTGGCGCCTGGCTCGCAGCCACAGACTAAGACGGCCGCCAACAGCAGCAAGTAATGGATACGCATGGGTTACTCCTCACATGTGTCGAACATCGCACTCGTACGAAACATTGCAGAGCAGTGTTCGTGGTGTGATTTTTCAAGGGGATCTGAAACCTTCCCGGGAACTCAGGAATTCTGAAGGGGAAGTAAGATTTGGGGTTAGGCATTTCGTGTGCCAAACAGCCCGTTAGGAGTCGTCACGATTGGTCAATTCGGACAATCAACGCCGTGAGATGATTGGTCTCATTCGCGAAAAAAAGGCAGAGATTGAGCCTGAATCTGACAGGCTTTTGAGATGACCTGTGTCATTGCGGCGATTCGATTTCCAGTGCCCAGAATCTCTGCCAATCAGTCGCCGTGAATCAGGCTATCGACCTGCGGCTTGCACGTGAATTTGCGTTGCGTGATCGCTTCCCGACATGGAGCAACGACCGCGATGAATTGAGTGCACCTCGACCGTTGATGGTGGTTGGGATCCGCAGTCATTTGCACGCGCCCCGAAATGCTCCCTCAAAATTGCAGGGAGGTTGTTCTGAGAAGATTGGAAAGCATGTTGAAATCCGGTCCGCAGATTTCCGAGATTTGTCTGTCCCGTGTGGTGGTTGATCGAATTAAGTACGCGGCTGGTCCGTATTTGGGACGTCGTCGCGCACATTGGCTGCTGCGCGATCAATGAGAGGGGGCATGAGATCGCTGGCCCTGCCGGATGGCATATTCGCTTCACCCACCGCCGGGTGAAATCACGTTCCTTGCAAGGTTTTTCGCTGCATCTTGTTTTCCGTAAATTTGCTGCGAATCTGCGGGTTTTGAACGATTGCCGAGGTGTTATCGCTATGTGTGTCTCGCGGACGCACTTTTGGGAGTTGCCTCATCATCTGAATTCGGTACGCGTTGGCATTCTGTTTGCCCTGAATCGCTGACACCAAAGGCTTGCTTAAGAGCAGGGCCGCGGACGAATCCGGCAACAATGTTATTACAGCGAGGAATCGGGGCCACTATGTCTGAACTTGATGCGGTCTACGACGCTGATATCCCCGCCTTTATCCGACTGGGGATTTTTACTTCGGTGGGTGCGGCTCAAACCGCGGTGGTCGGTCTGCTGGCGGCAGGCTTCACCCGTGAGCAAATCACCGTGATTTGTTCGGACGAGTCCAAAGAGCGAGTGTTTGAGGACTACGACCATCAGCACGGTCCCCGTAGCGGTGAGTTCTCGGCGACCGATTTGGGCAGCAGGATTGGCTCAACGTTGGGGGGGATGGTGGTCGTGGCGACCGCTTTTGCCTCGGGCGGTGTGCCGTTGCTCGCTTCAGAAGGCCCCGCCGCTTGGACGGGGGGTATGGCGGGTGGATTTCTCGGCTCGCTACTAGGACGCGGTGTCCAAGATGAGTTGGCCCGGTTCTATGATCATGCGGTCTCTGAGGGAAAACTCTTAGTGGCTGTCGAGGTACAAGGGGACGAACATCAAGATCGGTTGGCGGTGGCGGCCCGAATTTTGGCCGAAGCTGGGGCGGAAGCCGTGGCGCTCCCTCAAACCTAACTTGGTTCGTCATTGATCAATCTGGAATCATTGAGTGGGCAATGAGCAGATTCTGTCCAATTTTGTCTTGGCCAGTGAAGCGAAATGGCCTTTCAGAGTCAGTCTTCTTCAAACATGCTGGCCCAGATTCAAATACCACAAACTTCAAATTCACCAGGCTTAGTGACGCCGCTTTGAGGCCCGAATCATGACTCCGATCACCTTATCGCCCCTGCCGACCTCCATTCCATTTGACGATCTGTCGATTGGCCAGACTTATTTGGTTGAGTTGCGTCCGTGGGTTTCCTCGTGGAAGTGTGTGCGAGCCGTGTTCGTTGAATTGAAAGCTCAGCGTGGTGAGCCCTTGGCGGTGGTGATGCTACTGCCTGGTGGCCAATTCATTACGTTTTGGCGGACTCAGATCCTGCAACTTTCCATCGAAACCGCAGAATAGGTGACTGAGCTAACTTGGGCGTTGCGGCACCTGAACGGTTTTTCGACAGTGGGATTACTTCCTCGTCTGATGCACCGATCAGGTATGCCGTTTGCGGTTCACAAGGGTGTTGTCAGTAACCTGCGACATGCAGAAAAGTGTATTGCTTAAAATGGTTGCTTGGCAACCAGTTTGATCGCTGAGCGTTCAGCGGGTGACGTCAACTGAATGCCAAGTTTTCCCCCTCGATTTTAAACGGATTTTTCCTCACTATGAATATTACACCAATGCTCGACGTGTTCGCCTCTGAGACCTCTGATGGAAGCTTGGCACTCGCAGACCATCTCGCCGAGAACGAACTCGCGCGGCGAATTGACACGTTGACATTCCGTCAGGTCCGAGATTTGAATATCTCTCAGAACGCTGATCGAGTAATTCTTCATGGACGGGTTAAGTCCTATTACGTTAAACAATTGGCGACGCATGCCGTGTTGGAATTGATTCCCGGTGCCGCGATTGAGAACTCTATCAGTGTGGTGAATTAGGTGAAGAGCTTGTGATTCCGGCTCCAGGCCCTTTCGGCAGCGCGAATAGATCTGCCGCCCTCGTCTGGTTCTTCGAGTCTCTACTTGAAAGGTATTAAAGGGCCTAAAATTGGGCCGCAGGCGAGGGGGCAGGCAGATCGTTGAGCCGTGCGTTTAGAGCCTGCTCCGTGTGTGGGGCGTTGGCTCATGCTCTGTGGACTCGCCGAGTCCGTTAAGATCCCGCTCGGGCACGCACTGTTGCCACTCGTTCGCTGAGGATCTGCACGGCGATCCGAGTCTCTCGCAGCAATAAGAACGAGCCGTTGACGAGCGCGCCAACTGCCGCGAGTCCCGAAACGACGCCGGAAATCTCCAGCAGCGGTACCGTAATCCCCAGTTTCAGTGGAACGAGGACGGCGCCCAGCAGCGAAATCAACGCTGCCAGTGCGAAGCTGCCCAAGGCCACATAGAAACTCCGCAGTCCTCGCAGCAGCAAGAGGGCTCGTGTTTCGGCCGCTTGCAGTTCACGCAGGCGACGGCTGGATTCTGGCGAGGAATAATCAGAAGCCGCCTCAAGTTGCTTCGAGAGTTCACGAGCCCGATCAACCGCCCGAGCTAAGCGGTTGCTGGTACTCATGATGAGCACCGACGAGGCATTGGTGAGAATTGCGGGTGCCACGATCAGCGATAGGGCGGCAAAAGGGTTCAAACCTGATTCCATTTCAAAGTTTTCGCCCCCCGTTTCTCCAGAACTGTGCACGGGGGGGGCTGCTATCTTAGCATCGCCCCTACGCGTGCGTCGACCATACTCGTTGTTCGCTCTGTGAACTGAACTTGCATCGTCTTCAGCTCGATTTGAGAACCGACTTTCACTGCAGATGCAGGCCTTCTACCAGAAATACGCCGTGCTCGTGGAGCGGACAATGACTCTGAAAACCTACGGCGATGTGGGCGTTCGTTGAGCCGCTTCATCGAGCAGCTCTTTCAGTTTGCCGACATCGACCGGCTTGACGAGATGATGGTCAAATCCCGCCTCTTTCGTCCGTTGGCGGTCCTCGGCCTGGCCCCAGCCCGTCAAGGCGATAATCACCATGTTCTGGCCCCAGGGTTGTTCTCGAATTCGCCGGCAGACATCGTAGCCGTTCAATTTCGGCATCCCCAGATCCAGCAGGATGACGTTCGGCAGGTATTCCTGGGCTCTTTCGATGGCTTCCAGTCCGTCGTGCGCGGTACGGACGTCGTTGCCCATGATTTTGAGCATCATGGCCAAGGTCTGAGCGGAGTCTCGATTATCATCGACCACGAGAACGCGTTGTCGGTTCTCAGCGGTTGCGGATTTATCATTGTTGGATGTCAAAGGATCTTCTCCTGAATTCGCCCCGGCGATTGGCAGTCGGACAACAAATGTGCTGCCCTGATCTTGCCCGTCACTATGGACCTGTACTGCTCCGTCATGCATTTCCACCAGGCGTTTTACGATCGTCAGGCCTACACCCAGGCCTCCCTGGCTCTTTTCCAGTGACCGATCAACCTGCATAAACATTTCAAAAATCGATGATTGCAAATGAGCCGGAATACCAATCCCATTGTCTTCGATGGAGATCACGACATGGTCGGTATCACGTTCGACTCGCAGCCGGATCTGTCCACCCGGCCGAGTATATTTCGCGGCATTGTTGAGCAGATTGCTGAACGCTTGCGAGAGCCGTGTGACGTCGCCGTAGACTAGCACGGGGTCTGGCTGCAATTCAATCGTCAACTCGTGCCCCGCCTGCTCCAGAAGCGGGCGACTAGTTTCCGCGGCGTTCAGGACCGCAATCTTGAGATCCATCATCTCTCGGCGGAGCTCGATCTTGCCCCGGCTGATGCGGCTGACGTCCAGTAGATCATCGATCAGGCGAATCATTTGCTGCAACTGGCGGTCCATCATCTCGCGCGTCTCGGCGATGACTTCACGGTCGTCTTTAGCCAACCGCAAAATGTGGAGCCCATTTCGAATGGGAGCCAGGGGATTTCTGAGCTCATGGGCCAGCGTTGCCAGGAACTCGTCCTTACGCCGATCAGTCTCGCGCAGAATGTCTTCGAACTGCTTGCGATCTGTGATATCCACCACCGATCCGACATATCCCATAAATCGTCCCGCCGGCGAAAACCGTGAGGCTGCTGCTCCCAGTGCCCAGCGGTAGCTGCCGTCCCGACTACGAATGCGATACTCCAACCGGAAGCCTTCCTGGCGGCTACTGGCTGTTTCGAATTCCGTCTGCAGCCTCGCCTGATCTTCTGGATGAATCGCGGTGATCCAGCCGAACCCTAAACTTTCCGAGGGTGTCGTGCCGGTGAAGTCATACCAGGATTTGCTCAGGAACGTGCAGCTCCCTTCGGTATCGGTCATCCAGACCATGATGGGAGCACTGTCGGCCATTAGGCGGAAGCGGGCTTCGCTTTCGTGCAGATTTTCGCTGGCTTCCTGCCGCAGCTTGGACAGAGCCAGCAAACCGCTCACACGGGCGAGTAATTCCTGGGCGCTGAACGGCTTAATGAGATAGTCGTCAGCGCCTGCTTCCAGACCTTCGACGCGGGCTTCTTCGCCGGCACGGGCCGACAACATAATCACGGGGACGGACATCGTTCGTGGATTAGCACGCAGCGCCTTCAGCAGTCCGATGCCATCCAGATTCGGCATCATGATGTCAGTCAGTACGAGATCGGGCGCATGCGCAGTCGCTTCTGCCAGAGCCTGGCGACCATCGATGACCAAAGTGACATCGTATAAGGGAGCGAGTAATCGATGGATATAGTCGCGCATGTCGGCGTTGTCGTCGGCCAGAATAATGCGCGGCCTGGATGAGATCGACATTTTATTCACGACATTTTCGAGATGAATGTCATTCTTCGGCCGCATCGAATCGGTCTGCGACCGTTCCGCCGCAGTGCGATTTTCGACGGGCAACCAAGGCCACAAATCATTCACGTTACCGCCGGTTTTTCTGGGAAATTGCTCTCCCTCGGCGCCATTCGCTATTTGAACGGGGGAGAGATGATCGCAGCCCAAGGGCAGGGTGACGCGGAACGTACTGCCGCGGCCATAGTCACTCGTGGCGGTGACTGTTCCACCAAGCAACTTGACCAACTCCTGCACCAATGCCAGGCCGATTCCCGTTCCTTCATGCGTTCGTCCCTGAGATCCCTCGATGCGGTGAAAGCGGTGAAAAAGCTTCGAAAGATCGCTGGATTTAATCCCTGTGCCAGTGTCCGATACGGAGAACACCGCTGTCCGTCCCTCGTGCCGTAGTGAGACGGTAATCTCGCCCTGCAGCGTGTACTTGTAGGCATTCGAGAGAAGATTCAGAACGATCTTCTCCCACATCTCGCGGTCGACATACACCGGTTCGGAGAGAGGCGGGCACTGGATTGTCAGTTTCAGCCCCCCCCTTTCAACCGCGGAGCGAAAGGTACTGGCGAGATCGGCGGTCAGTGCTGCCAGATCAATCGGCTCGTGCTTGGCCTGGACACCGCCGGCTTCGATTCGCGAGAAATCGAGTAACGCATTGACCAGCTTCAACAGGCGCTGGCCGTTGCGATGCATGATCGCGACTAGCTCCCGGTCGTCGTTAGAGAGCTGCTTTTCGGGTCGGTGTAACAGGTCTTCCAGGGGGCCTAGCATCAGCGTCAGCGGTGTCCGAAATTCATGGCTGACATTGGAGAAGAATGCCGTCTTGGCGCGATCCAGTTCCGCCAGGCTTTCCGCTCGCCGCCGTTCGACTTCATAGGCTTGTGCATTGGCAATGCTAGCGGAGATTTGAGCCGCTACCAGATCAATGAACGCCTGGTAGGAGTCGTCGAATAATCGAAAAGGGTTGAGACCGATGATCAGAACGCCGGATTTGCCGTTCTGTCCAGAGGGAGCAATGGGGACGGCAACGGCCTGTGTGGGGCGTTGCGGCCAGACGGTCGTCGGCAGGCAGTTTTGAATGAGCGATAGGTCGGTCATCATCTGCGGGTGGTGCGTGTTGAGGACTTCGGCGAAGGGCCATTTCGAATGGGAATCCAAGGATACGCTCTGTGGAATGTGCGAGAGGTTCTGAGTAATTCCAGAGGTCCCTCCCAGAACGACGCAGTTCTTCTCGGGATCAACCAGATAAATCAGGGCGAACGGGATATCTCGGGGATTCGATTCCAGGCAGCGGACACTCCGCGCACAGGCATCATCGAAAGTCCGGGCATCGGCGGTTTTCGTCGCCAATTCCCGCAGTAGCGCCAGTTGACGTTCTCCGATGATGCGGTGCGTATCATCGGTATTCGCGCAAATGATGCCGCCGTTGCCCCCTTCATCATCCGGGATCGGACTGTAGGAGAACGTGTAGTACGTCTCCTCGGGATAGCCATTGCGTTCCATAATGAGGAGCAACGATTCGTCATAGGTGCCTTCGTTGTTGCACATTGCCGAATCGACACGCAATTCAATCTGATCCCAGATCTCGTGCCAGACCTGTTCCGCAGGTTGCCCCAGCGCCTCGGGATGTTTGCCCCCGACGATCGATTTGTACGGATCATTGTACAAGTTGATGAGTTCTGGACCCCACCAGACAAACATCGGCTGACGGGATGTCAGCATGATGCGTACGGCTGTTTTTAAACTCTGCGGCCAGAACCGGGCCGGCCCGAGCGGCGTTTGGCTCCAATCCATGGCGCGCAGCCGACTGCCCATTTCCCCGCCACCCTGAAGAAAGGACAGCTGTGTCTGGTCGGAGAATTTATTCTTACTGTTACGATTAGTCGCCGTCATCCCAATGGCCTATCGCTGCTACGTAGCGGTGCGTTCACATTCCACGAGCAGCCGGTTGGCAATCGTACGTCATGATCAAATTGGAGATCCGTGAGGAGCCCAGATTGATTGATGACCATGCAATTTGACAGCATCACTGATCGCTCGGCGATCAAAGTTGCTGTCTGACAACGTAAATCCCCGGCCTCGCCCCCAGAAAACCTGCGTTACGGAAACCTCTCACAAAATTCATTCCCACTGAGCAGAATATTGTGAGGCCGCGCGAGATTCCGAAAAGAAACGTTTCTGCGCACGAGACTGTTGCCGGATCAACCGTGATTGCAGGCGGGCTTCGGAAAATCAGCTCGCGAGGCTCAGAATGCCAGACAAAGCCCGTGAATGCTGCAGATCGGTGGAGCTTGTCGTTGCAGTGTGCTGCGTGATGCTATTCTTCAGAATTGATGCATCACAGGAAAACACCGGGAAATCAAACTAAGCCTGTTGGGCTAATTGCGAGGGGTACAGCGGCGGGAGCGTCATCAAGAGGTCCCGCAAGGCCGTCAGGCTGACAGGCTTTACGAGATGATGATCGAAGCCGGCATCGCGCGTTCGTTGGCGGTCTCGGTCTTCGCCATGGCCCGTTAACGCGACCAATGGGATCTGTTCCAGCCCAGGTTCACGGCGGAGCATCCGGGCGAGTTCGTAGCCATCGATATCCGGCATCGTGATATCAGAAATGATGAGATGCGGCGGCTGGCGACGGACGTGTTCTAAAGCTAGCTGAGCACAATCGACGGTTTCCACCTGCTGTCCCATCGTCTGAAGCAATTTGCCGAGGACATAGGCGGCGGCCCGAGTGTCGTCAACGATCAGCACGCGACGCGACCAAAGAGAATTCTCTGAGCTTGGAGCCGATAGAATCGGACTGATCTCCTCAACGGGGGGCACTTCCGCCTTTGTCGAGATCGGGAGTCGTACCGTAAACTCGCTCCCGTGACCCACCCCCGCGCTACGTGCCTCAATTTGCCCTTGGTGCATTTCGACCAGGCGCTTGGCCAAGGTTAGTCCAATTCCCAGGCCTCCCTGGGCGTGCCGACGCGTGCGATCGATCTGGGCAAACATATCGAAGACCCGGTGCAACATGTCAGGGGGAATGCCCATTCCAGAGTCGCGCACAGAGACCGCTATATGCGGCCCTTCGACTCGAGCGTTCACCCAGATTTTGCCTCCCTCTGGCGTGTATTTGGCTGCATTATTGATCAAATTGGCGAAGACTTGAGCCAGTCGACAAGCATCGGCGTCGAGAATCACTGGCTCTGGCGGTACTGAAATATTGAGCTGATGGAACGACCTATCGACGATCGGGCGACTGATCTCGATGGCATTCGTCAGCACGGCAGTCAGCGGAATGGGTTCCCGGCGTAGCTCAATATTTCCCCGAGTGATTCGGGATACTTCCAGCAGGTCGTCAACCAGCCGCACCATATGGCCGACTTGGCGTTCCATGATCTCGCGGACGCCCACCACCGTTGGGCTGAGATCCTTAGATAACGCCAGGATCTGCAACGAATTGCTGAGGGGGGCCAATGGGTTTCGCAGCTCGTGGGCGAGCGTTGCCAGAAATTCATCCTTGCGCTGATCTGCTTGCCGTAATTCTACATACAGGCGGGCGTTTTCGATGAAGTCGACGGCCTGCCGTGCGCAGAGGTTGCAGAGGTGAATTTCGCGGTCAGTAGGGCGATGGGGGGTTCGGAAGTGAGTTGACAGAACGCCGATCAACCGGCCGGATCGAGTGATCAATGGCGTACAGTGAATGGACTTGATTCCCGCCGATCGAGCGACATCACGATACGGTTCAAACGCGGGATCGGTGTCGACATCTTCGATGATGATGCAGCAATGTTCCTGATAGCACCTGCCATAGGCACCTTCGCCTGGCTTCACGAATTCAATCTGCTTCAGATACTCTTCGTTGAAACCCAAGCTGGCCCCTACCCGCAGTCCTTCTTGATCAGAATCACAGAGGGACAGCAATCCCATGTCAGTTCCCTCAGCAGCCGTGGCCGTGCTGAGGATCTCGTCGAGCAATGGGTGCAGCTCCAGGGTGGTCGACAGTCGCACACTCATCTCATGCAATCGACGGAGGTCGGCCAATTGGACAGCCAGCTCGTCTTTTAATGCGAGCAACGCTTTATCGGCTTGTTTCCGAGGAGTGATATCACGGGCAATCTTCGAGGCCCCAATAATCTGCCCGGCACCGTTCAGAATGGGCGAGACAGTCAAGGAAATGTCGATCCGCTGTCCCTGCTTGCCGACGCGTTCTGTCTCAAAATGTTCAATCCGTTCGCCGAGACGCAACCGACTGAGGATCGAACGTTCTTCGTCGATGCGTTCGGGTGGGATGATCATCATGATGCTCGACCCCACCGCTTCCTTTGCGGCGTATCCGAAGAGCTGCTCGGCTGCAGCGTTCCACGAGAGAATCCGACCATCGAGCGATTTACCGATGATTGCATCCGTGGATGATTGCACGATTGCCGCTAACTGAGCTTGGGCGACCTCGCCTTGCTTACGATCGTTGATGTCGATCAACACATTGACGGCACACAACAGCTTGCCCGCGTCATCGCGCAACGGATTGGCATGGGCCAGCACGGTTGCCCGCGTTCCATTGGGGCGTTCCAGCACAATTTCCTGGGCATTGTACTGATTGCCTGTCTGCAGCGCGCGAGCCATCCAGCACTGATCATGGCTGATCGGCGAACCATCTGAAGCGAATAGCTTAAACGAACCGCAGAAGCGGTCAGCAGCGTCATTGAGCTTAGGGGCTCGTCCCCAGAGCTGTTCCGCATGTGAGTTAAAATAGGTGATCAACCCACTCGGATCACACGTATAAGCGGCAACCGGTAAGACATCCAGGACCCGTCGCAGTTGCATTTCACTGCTGTCCAGCCGAGCCCCCGGGAATTCTTGAGGCTGTTCAAGCAGGACTTCGTTCTGCATTGCACTCTCCGCCAGACTTGGAAAAAGGGGGCTCTCTTGTCCGCGTTCATATTGGGAGCCTGCGCCCCAGATTATATCAGACAAGGAACACCGTGTGCGACGACAAATGGGGCACGGTCACGATCGAATGGAAATCTTCTGCACTTTATTGCGAGGTTTCCGCCATAAAGTGTCGGATTGCAATGGGATTCGGAGCGAAATGTTTGGATCGCTCGATAACACCGCCACCCCGGTTGTCATTGCTCTCGGCCGTTTCACGAGATCATCACAGAGAACCTGTGCTTGAAATTTGACACGCACTGATCTCTGAACAAGCAGGTTGATCGCTCGTCAATCAAATGATGTGGGGCCGCGGGCTCATTCCCCGAGAAAATCGAGTGGCATCGTAAATGCTCGACAAATGTTGTGGGAGTCAGGTTTCATTTACGTGAGGCAACTGGCGAAGAGTGAAGGGGGGCATTCAAATTTCCCCGAGTGGCCATCAGATCATGTGTTCATTTGCCGGTCGATATTAAGCCAAGTTTGAAATTTGAGCATTTGATTCCCAACTTAACCAATGGGTTCTGAATTCTTCGTGATTCGAATCGTGGGCAGGGGGCGGCTTCTGCCGAACCGTGAAGTCTCGCGAACCTCGATCAATTGAGTGGTTCAGCACGAGCGTCACCCTCCCTTAAAAATCTTGACGGCGTTGCCGCTCTGGGGGCATGAGATCGCTAAATATTCCAGCAAATAGGTCCTTGGCGGGTAGCGCACGGCGCAAGGAAGCCTTGGGAGTAAAGATGATGCAGGAATCATTTTGGGGTAAAGACCATTTCCAGTTCAGCTATCCTTCTCTTCAGGAGAATCTCGCCGTTGATGTCGTCGTCGTAGGAGCCGGAATCACTGGTATCACTGCTGCGTACCTGATGAAACAAACAGGTCTGAAGGTAGCCCTGATCGAAAAGGGACATTGGGGCAGTGGCGAAACTTATTGCACCACAGCCCATCTCTCGTATGTCACCGACATGCGTCTCGCTGCGTTAGTTGCGACGTATGGTCGTGATCATGCGCAGGCGGCTTGGCATGCCGGAGACGCGGCCATTCTACAGATTGATGAGAATGTCCGCCGCGAGTCCATCGACTGTGATTTTCAATGGGTGCCTGGTTATCTGCACGGGGTCGGGAATGTTGACGCGAAAGAGATTGCCGCGTTACGCATCGAAGCTATCCTCGCCGACGAGCTGGGCTTTTCGGCCAGCTTTCAAGAGCTTGTCCCGTTGATGAATCGGCCGGGCGTTCGCTATGCAGATCAGGCTCAATTTCATCCATTGAAGTATTTGGCAAAGTTGATTCACACAATTCCGGGTGAGGGCAGTCACGTCTTCGAACAAATCGAAGTCCATGACGTCAGTGAGTCGATGGTGGTCAAGGCGGGGAAATATGAAATCCGGTGTGGGTATGTCGTCGTTGCGACACACGTCCCCATTGCGGGAAAAAGTGGGTTCCTGCAGTCGAGCGTGCTGCAAACGAAGCTGGCGGGATACAACAGCTACGTTCTGGGGGCACGGCTGCCATCCGACACGGCTCCAGCCGCTTTGTATTGGGATACGGCGCACCCTTACAACTACATGCGAGTGGCCTCCGCCGAACAATCCAACTATGTGATCTTCGGTGGTGCCGACCATAAAACAGGCCAGAACGACGATACGAACGAGCCCTTCCGGCAATTGGAGCAGTCGTTGCGTGAGATCTGGCCCGATGCTCAAATCGAAGATCGCTGGTCCGGCCAAGTTATCGAGACAAATGACGGGTTACCTTACATCGGCGAAGTCGAACCGCGGCAATTCGTGGCCACCGGCTTCGCGGGAAACGGCATGACGTTCGGTACCTTAGGCGCGATGATGGCCCGCGACGTGGTAACGCAGATCGCGAACCCCTGGGTGAACTTGTTTGCACCGCATCGCACGACGATGTCGAAGGCCTGGAATTACATTAAGGAGGGTGTCGACTATCCGTACTATGTCATGCGAGATCGTTTGACGTCGGCACAGGATCGGTCGCCGGAGACGCTCCATCCAGGAGAGGGGGGCATCCTCAAGTACAACGGCCAAAAGGTCGCCGCATTCCGCAACGAAGCCGGGGAGTTGTCGATGTTATCACCAGTCTGCCCGCACATGGGCTGCCTGGTCCACTGGAACGCCGCAGAAACGACATGGGATTGCCCCTGCCACGGTTCTCGCTTCCGTTGCACGGGCGAAGTCCACGCCGGCCCAGCGCAAGCGCCGCTGAAAGAACTAGACACCTCCGCCCTCCACCGCCCCCACTAGAATCGCCGCCTTCAAAGTGTCCCTGCCTCCATCCCTCTCTCGGTAAAGGACAGGCATCTTGCAATTGCACGTCTTCAACTAAAGGACAGGCATCTACTGGGGCATCACCACCATTTGTATTTGGCACTCGTGAATCCTGCGAATGCAGGGCGCAACCGATTCCCTTTGACCATTGATGAGGCGGGGTGATACTCTCTCCAGCCTCAGTCCCAAAGCGCAGACGGGGGACCGCAATCGGCGCGATTTTTTCGCCCCAAGTCGCCGAGTTTCGCGTTAGCTGGCGCCCGATAAAGGACAGGCATCTTGTAATTGCACGTCTTCAACTAAAGGACAGGCATCTATTTGGGCTTCGCCGCCATTTACGTTTGGTTCCTGTGAGTCCGGCGGCAGAAGAGCGCAGCTGATCCCCGATGTTTCTTCTGAGACATGAGGCAGGGCGATGCTCTCTACCGCCGCTTTGCCGCAGCGGCGGCAAGGGGACTGCGTTTGCGAGACTTGTTCGGCCCAGTTCGCCGCGTTACGCGTTAGCTTGCGTTTGGGGTGCCAAGTGCGACTTGGCGACCGGTGAGGTTCTTCAGGAACCGTCGACCTTGCTGCTCGGCGAGATCGGCCAGGCGGTGAGACGTGCCGAAGTAACTGCCCACCTTCTTCGTCCCGCTGAACAGTTTTTCGAGCGTCGCTTGCCAGCTTGCCGCATCGATCTGCAATCGCGACAGCAAAGGCGGGGCTCCCGCCGCGACGTGGGCCTTGCCTGGGCGAACCAGACGGCTCGACCAGTCGAGCAACTGCAGATACCCGG
>JAZKFE010000361.1:0-12538 GCA_040386595.1 Planctomycetota bacterium
AAATCGTTCCGTGGGCTTGCGCCCACGGCTAGGTTCTGTCGTCCCTATCGGGACTGGCACTGATCGTAGTTGGCTCAATGAAGTCGCCCAAAGCGATCTCTACGAAAAACGAACTACGCAGGAAATCGTGATCTCGAAATCACTCTATCCCTGCCCAAATCCGCCATTAAGCAACGGTGGTCGGACTGGGGCTTGAGTCTGACTTCTGGCGGACGCGATAGCTCCACCAGCAGGACAGCGGCAACAGTCCCAGAGCAATCACAATGAACTGGCTGAGGAAGAACAAGGCGAGTTTTTCCAAGGTCCCTTCGGTCTTACCATACGCATGCAGGCCCACGCCAAGCTGATTCACACCGAACCACGACCAAGCCGTCCAGATGTTGCCGCCCACGGCCAGAATCGCGAATCCGCGATCTTTGACCCAGCCGTCCCAGCGAGCGTGCAGGACCAGAGCTGTCCACAACACGATCAACAGGGCGCCGTTTTCTTTCGGATCCCAACCCCAGAAGCGGCCCCACGAGACGTCGCCCCAGAGACCGCCGAGGACCGTACCGAAGAAGCTGAACAGCATGCCGAAACACAGCGTGCCGTACATCATCCGCGAGATATCTTTTCCGACCACCGGCGTTAGAGACGGTGTCAGTACGCCGCGTAAGATGTAGATCATTCCCAGGCAGCCTGACACGAAAGTCGTGGCATACCCCAAGTTGATCGTCACCACGTGCGTTGCCAGCCAGAACTGAGTATCCAGCACGGCCACCAGAATTCCGAAGGTGTCGGCATTCCCGTCCGCGGCCAGGTTGTGGGCGATGAACAACGTCGCATAGCCAGCTACCGACGAAATCAAGTTCCCCACGCCATGTTTAAAGAGTGCTTCAAACGCAATCCCCAACAGGATCGCGCCCCAACCAATGAAGATCGCCGTCGTGTATAGGTTCGTGACGGGAGGCCGGCCGGAAATGTACATCCGGGCGTACAACGCCCACGTATGGACCAGGAAGCCCAATATGGCTAACAGCAGGGCGGTGCGATTAAAGAATTGCGGCCAGCGCATCCATGCTGCGACGGTGCAAATGAACGCAAATACATACAAAATACACAAGTGATAGAACGGAGCGAAGTGATTGAAAAACGCTTCGAAATCCGTGCGTTTCAGGTTCACACCCATCGACCCTTGTTCGCTCAGCGGCTTCAGGAATGTGAGGTACTTGCTGACCTGCTTATTGAATTCATCGGGCTTATTCTTGGCATACGCATTCAGCATCGAATACCAATTGACAGTGGCTTCATCGGGAGCGGCCCCAATCTGTGCCAGAATCCCGCTCTTTACCACCGCGGTCGCATAGGGCTGCCAGCCTTCGAAACCGGTGGCATTCGGCCCCTTTTCTGCCGGTGAGTTTTCATCCGCACTATGGGGAATCACACGTGGCGGCTCTCCCTTCTCCACCTCCTGCTCATGCATTCGCACAAACGCCATGAGCTGATCCAGTTGGGCCTTTGCCTTTTCTGGATTCTGTGTCACTTCTTCTCGCGTCGGAACGGGCGGCGTGTCGGGAACATAGAACGCTTCGCTGAGGCGGTTCATCACGGTGATCCGTCGTGCCAACTCGACCAGTCGCTGTTGATACGGATCTTGTTCATTCATCGACAACCCCGAAGCGGTTGCGACTTCCTTCCGAAACTCATCCAATTTCGGAGCAAGCTCGCGGTAGGAATAGCGCAACGAGGGGACTCGTTTCAGACCAAACAGGTCGATAATTTCCTGCATATCAATGCGGAAGACCTTATGGTCCGCCGCGGCCTGGGGCTTGGCCATCACGTCCAGCAACCATTCGGTCGCCGGGATCTTTTTGGCCTCTTTACCTTCTCCAGACGTGAATTCTTCACGATCAGTAATGACCCGCAAGCTGCTACGTGCCAGAGCGTCAATGGGCTTCATGCGACCATTGGCCACAACCGGAATCCGGCCAAATTTTTCAATGTCAAAAGTATTGGGTTTGTGTTCTGGAATCCGTGTGGCACCCAGCAACCAGAAGGCAAAGCAAATCGAAATTGCCAACGGTCCCAGCCAGCCCGACCAGCCAGCTTCGACCGGTCCCGGAAGGTCATAGGACCGCTTGCCGGAACCTTTCACGCGAGCCACCGCCGGCTGCTGCAATGCCGCCTGGCTGGCCTGCGACGCACGTCGACGGAGGAAGCGGAGTAGGGTTAGCGAGAACTGATACATCATCCCGACGACCACAATCATGCAGGAGACGTAAGGGATCATCCATCCCGTATTGCTGACGACTTGCAGAATGGTCAACTTCTTGCCGGAAATCGGATCGAATCCATACTCCGACTGATAGAACGTTTCACCGCGGTACCGCAGCGGATTGTTCATCCAAATACGGGCTTCACGTTTTTCGCTCCGCTCGGGATCTTCGATCGTGACCTGAGACGTGAAGTCCTTCGCCACCTGCGTCCCTGGGTAGGTATCGTGGCGGAATTCATTTAGGCGAATCGTATAGGGCCGATAGACATGCTCAAAACGTAGCAGGAATTGGTAAGTCTTGTCGTCGACCTTAACGGTCTCTGGAATTTCCAGTCGCGGGTGCAGCGACACGGCGACCAAGTAGGTTCCGAGAACATCCTGGCTGTTTTTCTTCTTCAACCGCACAAATGCCGCGGGATGATCCACATTGCCGGAACCATCGATGCCATTCACCAAAGGCTTTTCATCGACAGTATTACGCAACCCAGTCCCTGCCGTGGCGACTGTTTTTTCACCCGGTCGCAGGTCTCGGACGGTGGAATTCACATAGTAGCTGAGGACTTCGATATCGAATGGCAGGTCGGGATTGGAAATCGTCTTCCCGGCTTTCAAGAAGCTCTTCGGAATCGCCACCACTCGATCTTGTTTGGCGTCCGAGGCATCGATCACGGCGAGTTCTGGAGTCCGGCTATCCGACGAGTGATTCTCGGTTTCACCTTCGACGATATACATCTGCGATTCTTGTGCGCGAACCGTCACTAGCAATTCGGCGAACATCATCAGCCCGACACCAGCGTGCAGCAGCACAATTCCAGCACGCTTGTTGAATGCCAGCACGCAGCCCACCAGCAGGATGACTCCCGCCAAGGTCGCCTGAATCAACTGCCACAGAATGCGCATCGAGTCATCGCCCAATTGGACGCGGTTGTTCTCGTAGAACAGCCAGGCTGTCACCAGTCCCAAGGCCACGCTACCTGTCCGCAATAGCACTCGTTCCAGCTTGCGGTCGTCAGCCATGCGCGAGGCAAAATACGCACCCGTCAAGCTGCACGACGCGAGGCCAAACTTCATGAGCCACCACAGCATGCCCCAGCTGAAAAACGGCTCGCCCTGAATTCCGTTGGGATTGGAGCCACCGATGATCACCAGCCAGGTTGCCACGCAGCCGACTGCGATGACCGCCAACCCGGCATACAAACGTTTGCCTTTGGCTTGGAAGGTAAAACGCAGCAGATGGGCGGCGGCCAAGTTGGCCGCCATCAAGGTCCCAATCAGAAAACCACCCGGAAAGTAGAAGCCCTGCAGAGGGGCATCCTTACCTGGGAAATCCATAAAGAATGGCTGCCACGCTTTCGATACCAAACCGGGGATCCAGGCGGGGGGGAAGAAAATCTTAAATTCGATCCAGGCGAACCACGATCGAAAATAGACGTCCATCACCTGCCAGATGCCGAGGCGCGTCTGCACCAGGGTTCCGGCGAAGACCAGGAACACCGATAGAGCAAACAGAATCACGGTCAGCTTCATCGAGGCCAACGGTTTCAGCACCGTGCGAACGCTTTGCGGGATCCGCAAACTGCGACTCTGCGAGCTGGAGACGCGACGAGCTTCTGCCGCGGGTGTTTCCTCAGCCTGAATGCCATCTTGTGGAAGCGTTTCACTGGCCATGATGACCTCTCCTGAATCACTGACTTCGAGCGGAACGGCGGGGTATTCTCGGGAACGTGTACTGCGAGTGGGACTAAGGCAAGCGAGACGACTTCACAAACTCTTCAAAGTGAGCCTTCTCGCGCCCGGCCAGAGCAGTGGGAGCCTGCAGCTTGAAGAACCACGCCGACGCTCCCTTTTTCACCATCACACCCAGGATGGTTTCCTTTTCTCCGACCAGCTCAACCAGTTCGCCGGGGTGGCCACTGACTTCGATTTTCTGCGTCGACTTTTGCAATTCGTCGGCGGCGACCTCTTTCAAGCCCACCTGACCCCGCCAGCGATTGACATTGCTTAGCAGATCGTTGGAATCTGCGGGGAAGGCAAACACTGAAATATCCGCGGTCGAGCCTTCGTTGGAAACCGCCAGCGAGGCTTTCCGCATCGAACTGGCTTTCCCGGGGCCCCAGCCTTTGGGTGTCGTAAACTCAAAGTCGGCCGCTCCTGCTTCGGGAGCAGCAGCCGTCTTTTCCTCGGGAGCCTTGGCCGGCATCTGTGACGCCATAGGCCCCGGACGCCCCGGCATTCCCATTGAGCTGGATTTTGAAGCCATCCCGACAAAATTCACGACCAGGGCATCGCCCCCTTGGAAGGGAACTTTTATCGTGAGCTTCGTCACCTCAGTCATTTCAACCGGCGGCAGGTTTAACTGTCCGCGCCATCGCGTCAAGTTGGCTTGCAGATAGGCGTCGTCCACTCCCTGCGGAGCATCCAGACGTGTCACCGCCAGTTCGAACGGTTTCTCGCTGCCGCGGGGAATGTGGTACGTTGTAAAACGGAATTGGCCCCCATCCACTTTCTTCCAAGCTTCCGGAGCGGTCCAGGTAACCTTGTCATCCTTAATCGTTACCGACTTGGTAAAGGCCAGGAATTCCGGTTCCAGCTTGGCCACTTCTTCATCGGGCCCCTGCAGCTTGAAGAACCAAGCTTCCTTATCATGCGGGATGATGGCGCCCAGCATGCGTTCCAGGAGGATCTCCGGAGCGGCACGGTGGGGAACGGTATAGGTCCGAATTTCATCGGCCTTCTTACAGCCACTCAACAGAGCGACTTGGATCCAAGCCAATCCCATTAGCACAAAAGCACAATGGGCGCGAAATCGAGAATCGAGCCGGGAGGCAACCATATTTTTCCTGCGCGTGGATTCTTCACCAATGGTCAATGCCAAATGCAGCGCGCCTGTGAGCGGACCAAACAGTTGCCTGACCAAACAGTGCCGAGTTTGAGTCGTCTCATGCCTCTGGGCAAGGCCAATTCGGGCGGGACACCGCGGAACGGGGGAGTGGCTCTCGCAAACCAGACCGTTCGTAAGGTGCGTACAACAGGCGGGCTGAATATCAATTATAGTCAGCGCGTTTGGCGAAAGTACATCCTGACTGCCAGTGATGTGGACATAACACCAGAACTCACGAGGGTGAGTTCAATGGGAGGGTGAGGCTCCTGCCGAACCGTTTGGGCTCTCCAACCCGGCCGACTTAGCGGTTCGGCAGGAGCCTCACCCTCCCAGGAAGAGAAGCCTAGTGTTCTTACGTGTTCGACTTCGAGGCCTTGTGTAATTGCACCACAACGCCATCCAGAAACGTCGCCAACTTCGTCGCCGCACGCAGGGCATGATCACGAAGTTTCCACATATCGGTGGCACTACTGGGGCGTTTCCAGATGGCCCCGATTGCGGCCCCAATACGGACCGCGCCCGTCGCGCCGACCACCGAGAGAATTTCCGGCGGCAGGTCGGCCGTCAGATCATCGCTGATGACGCGAATCGCCATGAAGCGGACTTTCGCATCGCGACAAACCTGAGCCACCGCCAGGCTTTCCAGATCAACGGCCAATGCCTGATGCTGGGCTCCCAGGTCGCGTTTCTCATCAACGGTCCGCACGAGATGATCGGCGGTCAAGATCTTGCCCACATACAGTCCGCCGGCTGGATCTGATTCCATTTTCAGGTCGAGAAACAACTGCTGCCCATGCACGTCGCCAATGGCGTTGGCGATCACAATGTCGCCAAACTTCAAATCGGCGTTCAAGGCTCCTGAAAACCCCACCGACAACACAAACGCCGGTGAGTGCGCATCAATCAACGCTTGCGTCGCGATACGGGCCCGAGCGAACCCCATGCCCCCTTCCACGCAAGCAATCTTGATTTGGTCATACTTCCCGCCGCGGAACGTCAGCCCATTGCCCTTATATTTACGGACCTTTTCGCAGCGGTCCATAAATGCCGAAATCTCAATCGGCAGCGCAGCCACCAGACCGATATCGGCATGAGCGAGGTCAGGAGGCGTGGCAGGCATGGGCAGTCTCGGTCAAAAGGCGAGGCAGAAACTCGAAGTCACAGCGTGCTCCAAGAATGTGGAAAGCACACTTGAAGTACCTCACTTTTACAGCAGCCAGACGGAATTGTCACGACAGCCACCCCGAGCAGCCCGTTCGAGTTTCGACATTTCCGGACGAAGTTGGCAGACATTGGGCATGGAGGTAACATCAGCGTTCACTTTTTCATGCGACTGAATCGGCCATTCCCGGCTGTGACGACATCCACGAATATTTCCAATATCGACTCACCGCTCTGATCGACAGGGGACAGCGCCATGACCCAACCGCAGACTCCCGAGCCCAATTCGACACCCGATACCGACGCCTCGCGCCGCACCTTCCTGAAAACGGTGGGCGCGGGGGCCCTGGCATCAACGGCGGCTCCCGCATTCTTGTACGCCAGTGACAAGTCTGGCACCAAGAACGTGGTGATCGGTGAAGGCGATCACCGGTACGAATGCATTCACGGTTGGGGCCAGTTGCCAGAGAACATCAAGTGGGGCGAAACGCATGGCGTCGCGGTCGATGAGGCTGGTTTGATCTACATCAAACATCGCTCGCACACCCCCGAGCCCGTCGACGCGATCGTCGTCTTCGATCCCGATGGAAAGTACGTTCACTCGTTCGGCAAGGAGTACCACGGCGGCGGACATGGCATTGAGATCCGCAAAGAAGGGGGCGAAGAGTTCCTTTACCTCTGTGACGTCAAGAATAAGATCGTCGCCAAGACGACTCTCAAAGGGGAACAAATCTGGAAGCTGTGTTACCCGCTGGAACCTCAGCTCTACCAGAAGGTGTCGCAGTTCAGCCCGACGAACGTGGCATTCAACCCCGACGGGGGCTTCTACGTTGCCGATGGTTACGGCTCCCATTACATCCATCAGTACGATGCCGGCGCGAAGTGGATTCGTTCATGGGGCGGGACGGGTGATGAAGCCGGCAAGATGAAGACCCCGCACGGCATCATGCTTGACAACCGCCCCGGCCGCGACGTTTCTCTCGTCGTCGCGGACCGCGCCAATGCCCGCCTGCAATACTTCACGCTCGACGGCCAGCACCTGGGCTTTGTGAAGGATGTCAGCTTCCCCGCTCATTTCGACATTCGCGGCACAGAGCTCCTCGTTCCGGATCTGCACGCGCGAGTCTCAATCTTCGACAAGGACAACAAAGTCATCGTCCACCTGGGTTACGATCCCGAATGGACTAAAGCGGTCCTTGACGGCCCCTTCAAGATGCGCACCCAGCCCGAGCGTTGGGAGAACGGCAAATTTATCCACCCACACGACGCCTGCTACGACAAAGCTGGAAACATTTTTGTCGTGGAATGGGTGCCCACGGGGCGGGTGACGATGCTGAAAAAAGTTAGTTAGAAGCCCTCACAATACCGTTCACAACGGACCGTTCGAGCATCTGCATTTTTCCGCAGTCCCGATAGGGACGACAGAACCTAGCCGTGGGCGCAAGCCCACGGACTCGTATAAAAATGATCTAAAGCCCTGAAAGGGCGACACTCTGCGGATGCAGTTAGTGTCGTCCCTTTCGGGACGGAATTGCTCTGTTGGAAACGATCGTCAACACGGCTCTTTGCCGCCTGCCTGCTCGTGCTGAAAAGAAAATCCGAGCAGCCCGCGGTTCGACGTGGCTTACTCGAAATCATTCCCGACCTTGCGAGCTCGCAAGGGCTTATCGAGATTGATGCCTAAATGCAGGCCGACTTCGACAATCAGATTCCAGCCGGCGGCCATCTGTACGAAGGGCGACAGATGCTCGACCTCGGGGATGACGATTGTCGGGAAGCGGGTTGGGCGGGAGGCGATCGCGATGATCTGCAAGCCGATGCCGTCCGCGAGTGTCTTTTGAAATTTCTCTTCAGAACCGGGGTAGGGGTTCACCCAGATCAACACGTCGCTGGCATCCATCACCTCTTCGATGCCATGGACCGCATACGTCCCTTCGAGGAAGTCGGCGGACTTGCGAGTGATCTCGTTGGTCTTCAGCGTGAGTTCTTCGGCAACGCCGTCATTGCGGCCGGCCCAATAAATCGATTTGGCTCGGCCAATGCGTTCCACCAGGGCGGGATCAATCGCTGTCGTCAGGGCTGTCTGAAAGGCTGCCGCGAGATCTGCCTTCTTGGAGCCCAGCGTCGCGTTGCCAGCAGCGTGCTCGACTAATGATCGCAGGAAGAGGGCCTGTTCGATGACGCTCTTGGAGGCCGCGACCGCGTGTTCTTCACCGCAGGACAGCACGTAGCCGGTGTTGGCCAGCGATTCGAGCTTCGATTGGGGATGCGCACACAAGCTATAGCGGTGCGAGTGCCCGGCACGGTGCAGTTTTTCGAATAAGCCGATGACCTCGGCGGTGCGGCCGGAGTTCGACAAGGCGAAGACCGCCCAGTCAGCGAGATCGTACTCTTGCGACTGCAAACCGGTCTCGGTGTGCAATGTCAGCGGCCAACCTTGGCGGCGGGCTTCGGCAATCGCATTCTTCGCGGGAAATAAGCGGCTGGAACCCTCGCCGGTGAGGAGCAAGCGGCCGGCTAGGGCAATCTGTTGGCTGGTCGCCTGCATCCGATCGGCATCAAAGGCCCGGATTAAATCGGGGACTGCCAGCATGTCTGCGATCAGACCAAATTGAGCGTAACGTGCGTCGTGGGAATTCATGTTGCAACCTGAAGGAATTTCATGACCGTATTAGGGAATTAGCCACTGTTCGCTTTACGAACGGCAACGATCGCTCAGCCAGAGCGGTTTAACCAAACGCTTGTATTTCAATCGACGCAGTCGATGAGTAGCCCAGATTCTTGAATCTGGGTGAGCGTAGCGAACAAGAGGTTGCAGTTTTTGAGAATCAGCGCCGACTTTAAAACTCCGGAAAGAAACCCGAGATTGGGTTCTCTTCCTCTAGTTATTCATCCCTGGACATTCCCCACAGGAAATGACATTCCGGAATCGAATGAGCCCTAACCTCTTGTTCGCTGTGCTCACCCAGATTCGAGAATCTGGGCTACCCAAGGATTTCAAACGCAGGCATTAAGTTAATCTGCTCTCTTGAATGACGGAATAATCAGGTTGGAATATTCCGGCAGCGGACCAACCAAGGGGCGGAGATAGTCATGGAATGCCGGGGTCACTCCCATGCCGTCCGCCGAAATATATTCATCGGGTAACGGTCGTTCGTGATTTGCGACGCTCGACAGAGGAGCCGCACCGAAAGTGATTTTGTAAGGATCATTGCTGGCCCGCACAAAAGTCACCATTTCACCACTGCGGCCGGCCAGCGAGCGTTGGACGGCTTCTCGTCCCGCGCCGTAGGCTTCGTCGAAGTCCAGAGCGACCGCACGGTCGGCAGCACACATCTGCAATGACTCCGTGACTTGGAATTCACCACGCCAGCCGAATTCGTCGCTGATAATGCGATGCAGCACCATCGCGGCGCTCGTGCCACCCATCGCCCCAAATTCGACGTTGTTGAACTTGTCGCGGGTCTGCGAGGCGCTCACGGGGCTCCCATCCGCATTCGTGATCCCTTCGCCGCAAACGATCGACACGAAGCCATAATCCTGTTTGCGTTTTTCCACCGCTGCCAGGAAGGCTGACCGGTCGAAGGGACGTTCGGGTAGCAACAGCAAATGGGGGGCATCACCAGCCGTCCGCTGGGCGGCGGTCGCCGCGGCCGGCAACCAGCCTGCGCTGCGGCCAACGGTTTGGAAAATGCAGAATTGATCGACACGTTGCATGTCGCGGGCCAGCAATCCGGCTTGCAGAACGCTGAGCGCCACGAAACGGGCGGCACTCGGGAACCCGGGAGTATGGTCGGTGCCGAACAAGTCGTTATCGACTGTCTTCGGCACGCCCACGCCGTTGAGTTCATACCCTTGGGTGCTGGCGTAGGCCGTAATCCGATGGATGGTGTCCATCGTGTCGTTGCCGCCAATCATGAACAGGTGGCGGATGTTATGCTTCTTCAGCTGAGCCAGGATCGGTTCGAAGTGCTCGTCGCGCAACTTCAAACGGGTTGACCCCAATGCACTGCTGGGGGTGCGGCGCAGGCCGGTCAGGACCTCTTGCGGTTGCTCAAACAAGTCAATCAAGTGATTGTTGAGAACCCCCTCAATGCCGAATCGCATGCCCAGGACTCTGCCAATCTGACCTGATTCGCGAGCGGCATCAATGATCCCTACCAGCGACGAATTGATCACCGGAGTCGGACCACCCGATTGACCGACTAACGCGTTGCCCAACACCATGTCATGTTCCTTATGATCTGTGAATGATTCTCTGCGGTGCGAGGAAATCTCTGTGCGATCGTGAGATTTCCGGCTTCCTCTCAGAGCTTATGAAATCAATTTATTGTGTCATGAACGCGAGGAGTTGCGTCCAGAATTGTGCGTATAAGTCTCCCACTTCGACCATCTTAGAGCCACGAGCGTGACCTGTCACACGCCCGCCGCCCCAGTCGACAAATCCGCCGACCCAGTGCGGCGCCGCATCGGTTGCGAAGGCGGCTGTCTTGCCGCTGCCGTATGTGCCGAGCACCAGCAGGGGATGAGTCTCGACGAGTTCAACCTGCCACCGGCCGTCATGATATTGGGGGCGCAGACGATCGGCCTCCAGGACCACCGTTGCGGTGGGTTTCGACTCGAAGCGATTGAAGCCCCCCACATACGGTGCACGTGACGCCCAAGGGAGACCGTCCACGGACTGATGGCCACGGACTTGGCGAATCAAAACCGGATGGTCGCAGTTTAGCCGGTCGTCCTTGGCCTGAATGACGACAGGCAAGGCCTCGGCGATGGACGTTGTGTCCCAGTCACCGCCGAGTCCATGGAATGATTCCCAGCCCCCAATCATCAACAGATTGGTTCCGGCCTGAACGGCAGCCAAGAGCTGGGCTTGTGACTCTACGCTCATCTGTGCCGCGGGATAGTCAGACAACACCACCAGTCGACGGCCTTGAAATGCTGCCGGTTCGATCGGCCGATCGCTGGGGCAATAGTCAAAACCGACTCCCCAGAGCGTCATCATGCCGGCCAGATAGGCCGCGTCACCGTCCAAACAGGTGTCGCCACAGTAAAGAATGGGTGCAGTCACTCGCCGGTTGCCTTTCGCGTGGCCAGGTTTTGACCTTGCACGCCAAGAATGAGACGTTTTGATCGCCGGAGCAATCGCGAGGAAAACTCCGTCACCACCGTGTCGAGCAGCACTCTGCCCGGACATTTGATGCGCAGTCACTCAACCCGCAAGTTATCGAGTGCCCCCGCCTGCCTGCAAGATTGACAGAACGTCGCTGGGGTCACCAACCGCGCCTCAAAATGAGTGTCATTGGACGCGAACCCGCGACACGTTCTTAAAAAATCCCTCAACACAAACAGGGCAACTTAAACGGCCCGGCGCATCAGTGGGGGAGCTTGCTGCTCGGATTCGAGTTCGCTGGGATAGTCATACCGGTCAAAGACATCCCGGAAACGCGTATAAACCTTGCGTTTCAGCTCGGGGTCCATGTGGAATTCATTCTTCTTGTATTCCCGCAGACCTTCCAGCTGGGTGTTGATTGACTTCTCAACTGTAGCAAAGTTTTCCCAGCCGAAATGGTTGTAAATCTTCCGCATTTCGCGGACCGGGTCCTCTTCCAGCTCTTCGTAGCGGATCTCAACCAGCCGATCGGGATGCACCATGTGGCGCGTGGCATGATAGCGTTTGAAGAGTTCTTCGTACGTGACGCAGGTGTCCTCTTCCATGCCGACGTAGTTCGGCTTGGAAAGACCATTGGCCACGAACAGCTTGCGTCGCAGGTGGACCGACGAACTGTAAACCGCGTACGGATTACGCACGATGTTGATGAAGTGCGCGTTGGGAAACGTTTCCAACAGGATCGGAATGCGGTAGCTGTGAGACGGGGATTTCAGCAACATCTGCCGCCCCGATTTCAGCGTGATCTTCTTCAGGAAGTAGATGAACTCCCGCTTCCACATTTCTCGATCAGACGTCGACAGATTGTCGAGATCGAAGAAGTCCTTGTAGTGCTTCCGATCTCCCTGAAACGCGAGCAAGAAGTAGGGCGAAATCAGCGTCAGGTTCAATAACGCCATCTCATCTTCTTGCGGAGCAGTCCAGGACACCTTCATATTGTCCATCGGCCGAGTCGGCGGCAGCAACCACTTGGTGAACTTGGTGATTGTCGATTCGGTCAGCAGAAAGTGATGCGGATTCAGGACTTGATACGTGTTGGGTGTGACGAATCGCTGATCTTCCGCCAGCAGAT
>JAZKFE010000361.1:12548-13884 GCA_040386595.1 Planctomycetota bacterium
GCAGCCAGGTCGTACCGGAACGCCAATGTCCGAGGATGAAGACTGGCGGGGCCGAGAGTTCCACCTTATCGATACTACGACCGTAGAGCAGTCGTTCGGCGATGCCGGAGATCGAGTTGTTGATACTGCAGCCCGTACAGATCGCGATGCGGGCAGCCTGACTCCAGTCCATTGGAGGACGCATGGCCAGGAACCGCAACCACATAGGAAAGGTCATGCCTTGCCAGACACTGAACGGCCCTTGGCTGGATCCGGAAAGTTTTTCTTTTTTATCTTTAACAACGGCCGTTTCACTCATGCGGTACACCCTTACCCAAAAATAAACGTGGCTGCGATGGCAATCCTACGCCAAGCTCCCCCGCTTGCTTGACGAGCGGCCGACATTCATCGCGACAAGACTGCTTCAATGCAGTTCCCGCCACGGGGTGGAAAAATAAACTGTCCTCTCGCTGATTCAGGAGAGGACAAAATTGATCAAGTCATTCAGGGAAAACTAATAACAAGCGCACGAAGACGCCCGCGGTGTGGGGAACGCCAGCATCAACATTGCGCCGCATTCTCAAATCGTCTGCGCAGGTGATCCGCTTGACACTTTGCCCGCAACTCAGAATCAGCCGCGGAGACAACGGAGCCCTAACACGAAAATTTTAGCTGTTTTTCCTAATTGGACATAGCCAAAAATTTGTGCAGAAGCCCCGAATTCAATTCGCGCCAGCCGCCATTTTTGTGAAACAAGCAGTGTCGTAGCCGATAGTTAGGACGTTTATGTGTGGAGTGAGACTCGAAATCGGTTACAAAAGATATGCCATTTGGCTCCGATTTTGGGCTAATACACCCCGCTTATGCCACGGCAAGTCTTAAAACACCATGTATTTACGGCGATTCTTGGCGAGATTGTACTCATCACCGTTTTGGGCGGGTACTTGCCTGGAATTTATTCCGCATGGAAAACCGATCGAGCTCGGCCCTTCGCCACTGAATAGCCACTTGACAATCATTCAGATTATTCTGAACATTCGTGGAGATTCCGATCAGCTTTGCGCCTGAACCAACTCCGCTCGCCAGCGATGCAGGGTTTCTAAGGCCTGGGACGGGGTCAGATCCTCCAGGTTGATTTCCTTGATCGTTTCGATCAACGGATGCTCGGGCGGAGCAAATAGTGTCAACTGGCGATCCCGCTTGCGACCACGAACCATCTTCGGCCGATCGGGGAATTTCGGGCGACCTTCTGGATCGAAATGGTCATTTTCCAGGGTCTGCAGGATGGCTCGAGAACGCTCCACCACATCCATCGGGACACCCGCCAGACGAGCCACGTGGATCCCGTAGCTCTTGT